>CAYZEJ010000118.1:0-7939 GCA_964477545.1 uncultured Anaerolineaceae bacterium
CACTCGGCAGCACCGGCCACATAGCGGCCGTCACCGTGACCTCGATCGTGGCTTTGGAGCTGGGCGGCGATCGGTCACTCGCCGGCGTGCCTGCGGCGTTCGTCGTGTTCGGAGCGGCGGTCGGGGCGACGATCCTCGGTTGGGTCATGGGCAGGTGGGGTCGCCGGCCGGGAATCGCGGGCGGCTATCTGGTCGGGGTGATCGGTGCGCTCGTAGCCGTGGTCGGCATCGTCGCGCATTCGTTTCCGCTGCTCCTGGCGGGCTGCCTGGCGATCGGCTTCGGCAACAGCTCGAACCAGCTTTCGCGCTACGCGGCCGCCGACATGTACCCGAGCAACCGGCGGGCCTCGGCGATCGGCTTCGTCGTGTGGGCGGCGACGGTGGGCGCCGTCATCGGTCCGAACCTCGTCCAGTTAAGCGGCGACGTGGCCGTTTCACTCGGGCTTCCGCGGCTGAGCGGGCCGTACCTGGTTCCGGTCGTTCTCGTGGGCGTTGCCGCGTTGCTGTCGGCGATCCTCCTTCGTCCCGACCCGCGCGACCTTGCCGACCGGTCGGCAGAGACGGGCCATGCGCAGCGTGCGTCTGCTCGGCGCGGCGACGTCCTCCGCCGACCAACAGTCACTTTGGCCGTCCTGGCGTTGATTGCCGGCCAGTTCGTGATGGTCCTGATCATGACGATGACGCCGCTGCACATGACCGACCACGGCCACGACCTTGGGGCGGTGGGCATAGTGATCTCCGCGCACGTCTTCGGGATGTTTGCGCTCTCCCCGATCTCGGGCAGGCTGACCGACCGGTTCGGGTCGCTTCCGATAATCGGCGCCGGCCTGGCGATCATTCTGGCGTCGGCACTACTGTCAGCCGTTGCCGCGCCGGCCGAGACATGGGTGCTCCTGGTCGCCCTGTTCTTACTCGGCTGGGGCTGGAATCTCGGCTTCGTGGCGGGCAGCTCCATGCTTACCGGCGCTGTGTCGTCCACCGAGCGCGCCCGTATCCAGGGCGTCTCCGACGCGCTCATCTGGAGCACGTCGGCCATCGCGAGCCTCGGATCAGGTTTCGTTGTTGGTGGGTGGGGATTTGCAGCCCTGGGGATCCTTGGCGCGGTGATCGTGGGCGTCGTCGGAGCTGTGGTCCTGCTCGGAAGGGGAGCGGTCCGCCCGCCGTCTCGGCCCGCCGCCCCGCTCGAGCCGGTCGTCGACTGAGCGAAGCTCACCGTGAAAGAATCGACCGATGACTGACCGAGAACCGGCCGATACCAAGAACCTCGACATCTATGGGAATGCGCCCCTGGCTTGGAGCCGGGTGCTCAAGGCCCTGTCGGGCTCGCCGACAGATGACCTGACCCACTTTGTGGGCACGGTTCGACCTGATGGACGTCCGCACGTGGCGGGCGTGGGTGGTCTCTACCTCGACGGCGAACTGTACTTCGTCGCAGGACCTCGGACGCGTAGGGCCCGCAACCTGGCCGCGAATCCCGCATGTACGATCGCGGTACGCGTGACGGGCATGGATCTGACGTTCGAGGGCGAGGCTGCCCGGGTAACCGACATGGAGACCCTCGAGAAAGCCGCGGCCAGGTACCGCGAAGGTGGTTGGCCTGCAAGGGTCGAGGTGGACGCGCTCACGGCGCCGTTCAGTGCACCAAGTGCCGGGCCACCGCCCTGGCATCTGTACCGCTTCACGTTCCACACCGTGTTCGGGGTCGCCGGCGCCGAGCCGCACGGCGCCACCCGTTGGCGCTTCGGCGGCTAGCACGTATGCCTCCCGAGTTCATCTACACCACGTACCGACCAGCCACACCGGATCCGCCACAAGCGCATCGACGCCGCATGGGACTGTCCTGCCACTGGTTATACTCAGGGTATGAAAACGGCCGTTTCCGTCCCCGATGACGTCTTCGAGCGAGCCGACCGCCTCGCCCGCCTCAGCGGTCGATCACGGAGCGACGTTTATAGCGCCGCGCTCCGCGAGTACGTTTCTCGACACGCGCCCGATGAGGTAACCGAGACGCTGGACCGAGTCGTGAAGGACTTGGGACGAACGGCCGCGCTTGACGGCTTCGTTAAAGCCGCTGCACACAGGCGCATCGACCAAACAGATTGGTGATCAACCAGGGGGACGTGTGGTGGGCGGAGCTGCCCGACCCGCATGGTTCGGCGCCGGCTTACCGTCGGCCGGTAGTCGTCGTGCAGGGCGATGCGTTCAACCGCAGCGCGATTCAGACCGTGGTTTGTATCGCGCTCACGAGCAACCTGAAGTGGGCCGACGCGCCCGGCAATGTAGCGCTGACAGCGCGATCAACCGGGCTCTCGCGCCAATCCGTTGCCAACGTCTCGCAGATCGTGACGCTCGATAAGTCCGAGCTGACGGAGCGCGCAGGCAGCGTGCCGGCCGCCAAGCTGGAGCTCGTTCTGGCCGGGATCGATACGGTGCTCGGTCGCTAGCAACGGCGTGATGCAAGCGGAGGCCTCCCCGCGGGAGAGCACTTCCTTCGTACCTATCCTGACCACATGACCGAGGCCGCCGTCGACCGCGTCCTGACCGCGCCGCCGCCTTCTTTCACCGAGGAAGAGGCCGCGGCCCTCGCGCGCGAACTGTTCGGCGTGGAGGGAATGGCCGTCGCGGTGGCCAGCGAACGCGACCAGACCTTCTTGATTGACGGCGACCGCCCAGCCGTCCTGAAGGTCTCGAACGCGTCCGAGGAACCGGCGCGGCTCGACCTGGAGGCGCTTGCCGCTCAGCGCGTGGCCCAGATCGACCCACAGCTCCCGGTCGCGCTTCCGTGGCTCGTCCCCGGCCCGCCGCACCCGCCAAGTGATCCACAGGCATACCGCGCGCCGATCCAACGAGCTGGTGAAACGCACTACGTCCGAATGTACGACCGGCTGCCTGGTCGCGCGTCGGTGGCGATGGTTCGCCAACAGCGACGCTCTCCGCAAGCCGCGCCGCGATGTGGTCCTACCAGCGCCTTGGGATCGAGCCCGACATCGTCACTCTCGGCAGGCCGATGGGCAATGGCCACGCGGTGGCCGCGGTCATCACCCGGCGCGAGCTCGCCGAGCGGTTCCCACCCGAGGGCGAGTTCTTCAGCACCTTCGGCGGCAACCCCGTAGCGCTGGCCGCAGCGCTGGCGGTGCTGGAGGTCATCGACGACGAGCGGATCATCGAACATGCCGCTGGGGTAGGGGAGTACCTCGTTGGGCGGCTGCGCGACGTCGCCGCGCACACACCGCTAATCGGCGAGGTCCGGGGGGGGGTCGGCCTCGCGATCGGCGTCGAAATCGTCAGACCTGGAACGACCGAGCCCGATGCGGCGACGACGAAGGAGATCGTCGAGGGCATGCGCCGCAGCAGCGTCCTCATCGGCACGACCGGCCGCCACACCAACACGCTCAAGATCCGCCCGCCACTGGTGTTCCAGCGCCAACACGCGGATCAGCTGGTCGAAACGCTCGAAGGCGTCTTCGGTCAAGTCTCGCGCGGCCGCGACGAGCGGCACGGTGATCGTCGTCATCACGCGCGCCATCATCAGCTAGATCGGCCCCTGAGGATCGTCACTAGGCGGCGGCGACAAACCGCTGCCGTTGCCGCCGCGCAGAAACTCAAGTAAACGGCCTCACTTTTGCTTCAGTTTTCGCGGACTGGCGGCCAGCGAGGCGCAACAACTCAAGGAAAGTCGCCGACTTATCTTGACTTTGTGCACCGATGGCCGCAAAATCTCAAGATAAGTGGTCGTTTGAGGTCCGTTTAGCCCACCCATGCGTACCGGCCGCCCGCAAGAGGTTCTCCCCGACGTCGTGTTCGCCGGTGAGCGATCGCCCGCCGCTCTCAGCGATGCGGTTCGGCGCGGGCGAATGGTCCGAATAGGACCTGGCATCTACTCGACCCTGCCGCGCGCAAGGCAGGAGGATGTCGTGCGGCGCAACGTCGTCCAGATCCTCGACCACGCGCTTCCTGGCGCCATCATTGCCGATCGATCGGCGTATCGACGGACGAACAGGGACGACGCCCTTTACGTCATCCACTCGCGCACGCGTCCACTAGAGCTTCCAGGTCTGACGGTCTTTCCGCGCAAGGGCTTTGACCCTCTGCCTGGCGACACACGCCTCAACACGACCCTTTGGACCGCGTCAGAAGAGCGGACGTTGCTCGAAAGCTTGGCTGCGAAGCCAACTGATCGATACCTCACGCGCAAAGAAATCGAAGACTGGATCGACGCGATCATTAGGAACGCCGGCGATAGAGGTGAACAGCGGATCAACGTTGTGCGCGACCGTGCGCGGGAGCTGTCTGAGAAGACCGCCCTCCAGAGGGCGTTTGGCCAACTCGACGCCATCATTGGCGCAGCCCTGTCGACCCGGCCCGTCGACACAATCGAGAGTGCCGCCCTCCGCGCTCGCGCAACGGGTAAGCCGTTCGATCAGCGACGCCTTGTGCTCTTCGAGGCGATGGTCGCGCAGCTGCGTGATGTGGCGCCCGCGCCTATCCCC
The DNA here is from genome assembly GCA_964477545.1 of uncultured Anaerolineaceae bacterium. GTDB lineage: Bacteria > Chloroflexota > Limnocylindria > Limnocylindrales > CSP1-4 > JALYGJ01. The sequence continues at coordinate 4,491 of CAYZEJ010000118.1, forward strand.
CTTCTAGCGGAGGACGAGGCCCGCCGCCGGCTGCTGCCCTTCTACGAGGCTTACTTCTCGAACTACATTGAGGGCACCGAGTTCACCCTCGACGAAGCGGCCGAGATCGTTTTTGACGAGGTCGTTCCCCCAGCGCGCCCAGCCGACGCTCACGACATACTCGGAACGTACCAACTGGTCAGCGACCAACTCGAGAAGGCACGAACGCCTCAAGACCCGGATGATCTGATCGAGCTCCTCAAGGCGAGGCATCGGGTTCTCATGGAGGGTCGTCCGGACATGCGTCCAGGAGAGTTCAAGACCCGGAACAACCAGGCTGGATCGACCATGTTCGTGGCACCGGATTTGGTCGAGGCAACGATGCGCGAAGGGTTCAGCATCGCGCTGCCGCTAGTAGATCCGTTCGCTCGGGCGCTCTACATGATGTTCCTGACGAGCGAGGTTCATCCGTTCGTGGACGGGAACGGTCGGATTGCACGGGTCATGATGAACGCCGAACTCACCGCCGAGCAGCAGGCTCGGATCATCGTTCCCACCGTCTACCGGAACAACTACATCTCGGCCCTCAAGGCCGCAAGCCACAATCAGACGTTCAGCGCGCTCGTGTCCGCCATGCGCTTCGTACAGCGCTGGACAGCGCAGATTGACTTCTCGACGCGACAGACCGCCGAAGCTGATCTGGTCAAGACGAACGCCTTGAGGGACGCGAACGAAGCGGAGGACGTTGGCATCCGGTTGACTCTGCCAACTGCATCTCGCGCATAGGACGCAACTCGAGCTACATGACATCGGCTCGGCCGGGCCTGCTGATGACTATGACGACTTTGATGACTGTGATAAAGGCCGCTCCGTGAGCACGAGCGTGCCCGGGTGGCTCGTGATATGGTGCGTGCATCATGATGAACGATGCACGAAGGACCACCGTCACAGCCTCGCGGAGTGACCTCAGAACGCTCGAGGGTGAAGCCGAGAGGCGTGGCGTGTCAGTTTCCGCGGTCCTGCGCGAGGCAATCGAGGAAAAGGCACGGGCCCTCCGCGATAGCCGGCGTCCGCGAGTGGGTGTGGCCCGCTCGACGGACGGGCGCCGTGCGTCACATGTTGCCAGCGAGCCGGTCGCAGAGCCGCCGCGCTGAGTGGCGCTCATCCTCGACACCGGACCCTTGCTGGCGTCGTTGGACGCGGCTGATCCAGACCACGAACGCTGCGCCAGCCTCGTCACTGGTGCGACCGAGGACCTGGTTGTTCCTGCCCTGGTGCTGGGCGAGCTCGACTACTGGTGCGCGCAACGCCTGTCGGTCGACGCGTGGCTGATCTTCCTCGAGGATGTCGAACGGGGCGTTTATGCCATCGAAGCCCCGACGTTGGTCGATCTGGAGCGCTGTCGCGAGCTCCAGGACCAGTATCGGGACCTGGCACTCGGCGTCGTTGATGCGAGCGTGATCGCCCTCGCCGAGCGGCTGAACGAGCCGAAGGTGGGCACTCTCGACGAGCGCCACTTCCGCGTCGTGCGACCGCGGCATGTCCCGGCGCTCGAACTCTGGCCCATCTGATCGATCAGGGACTCGCAGGCAATGAGGGCGTCGAAGTCGCTACGATGCCTCAAGGCCAAACGCACATACAGGGGGCTTTGGACCGATGAGGGCTCGCATCGCACTACTGTCCATCGTGGTGGCAGGCTGCACGACGGCGACCCAGCCGCCGATCCCCACGAGCCCGGCCGGTGCGTCACCGGCCGCATCGGTACCCACGCCCAACGTGCCGGGGCCGTCGGCCGGCCCATCCGATGTTCCAGGGAGTCCAGGCCCGAGCGCGCTGATCCCGACGACGCTCGGACCGGAGGCCGCGCCGTTCGTCAGCCACATGGTGATCTTCGCCGACGGCGAGCCCGGCCCGAACACGCCTGCGCCACTGAACGCGGTGGTCGAGGTGGACGCCGGCGCGGCGCGGACGACGATCGTGCCCGCTAGCGGAGGCGTCATCTCAGCGACCGATGCCGCCGGCGCCGTCTATACCCTGGAGATCCCGGCGACCGCGCTGCTCATGGAAACCGAGATCACGATGACGCCCATCGTCTCGGTCGCATCCACCGACGAGCGTGGCTTCGACGCACCCTGGCAGCGGCCGTTGGGCGTACAGCTTGGACCCGTGGGGCTCCATCTATTCGACGTCGCCACGCTGGGAGTCGACGCGCCCGGAGTCTCGGACGCCTGGGTCGCCGTCGCGACCGGCCCGGGCGGCGCGGAGGCCCACCTCTACCCGACAGTCGAGGGCGCCGCGGCGCTAACACTCCCGATCACTCACTTCAGCGACTTCATCGTCGTCGACGGCATCTTTCTGCCGACTGCCGTGCCGCCGTCCATCCCGACCGGCGCTCAGGGGCAGCTCGAGCGGGACATCGCGACGGCCCAGGAGGGCGGCATTACTGACACCGAAATCGAAGGAATCCGCGACAAATACTGGCCGTACGTGGAGTCGGTCCTGAGTCGTGCTGCCACAGACTGCGCCTTCGCCGAAGGCGGACAGCTGGCACGTGCGATGTCGCTCGTGCGCACGCTCGACGCGACCGGCTTCACCCACGAGACGGACGTTCCGATGGCGCAGGACGGAGTCCTCCGGGCGATTGAGAACTGCATCCGTGAGATGACGGAAGAGCGCTGCTTCGACCGTCGGGCGAGCGCGCATGTACTGCGGTTGCTCGCCCTGGCGCGACAGGCGGAAATCGCCGGGTCGGGGGACGCCTACGCGCGGGCGGTCGACCTGATCCAGGGAGCGGTCGCGCCGAACGAGGCTTGCGGTGACCTGTACGGGACGCTCGTCCTGAATCAACGCTCCACCGCCGCACCCTGGACCGAGTCGGACCTGATCATTCTCGACATCCGACTGAGCGGGGAGTTCGGGTTCTGGACCGACGCCGGCTCAAGTTTTATCTGGACCGTCAACGCGACAAGCGACTGCGGATCGAGCTCGACTTTCGGCGGAGGGGGGCTGTACTGGGAAGGCACAACGAGCGGCACCGGCGGCGTCGTCCCTCCCTACCCGGTGCTTCAAGTGCTACCCGGTGACGAGGTCGTCCTCGTCGCTCCCGTGCGAGGCACCAAGGTCACCATCCACTGCACGGGTGGCTCGTTCGTCCAGAACGCCGAGCATGTGCCCGGCTGCCCGGTGGACGGGGATTCGGGGCTCCGCGGGCGGATACAGGGCGACCTCATCAACTTCACCTGCACCGATCTCGTGGGCGAGACACATGTGACCGGTTCGCTGACCATCGCTCCGTGACGGCGTAGCTCGCCGGGTGACCAGTCAGCGAGCAGCGCGCCATACCAACGCCTGCAACGTACTGGTCATCGGGACCGGAGGAGCAGGTCTCAGGGCTGCGATCGCCGCCCGCCAGGCCGGCGTCGACGTGGTGGTCATCGGCAAGCGCAACCGACTGGATGCGCACACCGTGC
>CAYZEJ010000119.1:0-7900 GCA_964477545.1 uncultured Anaerolineaceae bacterium
AGAAAGCGATACCACGACGGCGAGCCCGCGTAGCTCTCGTCGCCGTGCCGGATGGCTGCCCACTGGTCGCGGCTCATCGCGCCTGTCCCCGAATCGGTCAGCAAATCGATGATCACGTCGTCCGCATGGACGTTGAAGAGGTTGTAGCCCGCCGTCTTGAGGGCAGCCTCGCGTTCGGCGACGCTGGTCATCCGGATGGGTTCGACCGAATGGATCCGGAAGGGTTCGATGATGGTCTGCCAGCGGTCCACGTGGCGAGCATACTGTGCCGGCAACGCGCGGACTTCCGAGGGGTTAGACGTTGACCAGTAGCGCAGTTGGAGGGTCGGCCGACCAACCGGCCGCCGTCGCCCAGCCACGCCAGCCTGTCCCGCCACGGCTGCGTACGCTCTTTCTTGCCCTGGCTTCGCTCGTGGTAACGGTCGCGTTCGTTCTACTCGTCGTGACAGTCATCGCGATCGTCGTCTGGATCGTCCTCGGCGCTGCGAACGCGCTGCCCGACCCTGATCGAAAATGGCCGCGGCTGTCCGCTTGGGCGCTCGTGGCCATACCGGCGGTCGCGATCCTGCTCGCGTTCCTCATCAACCGCGGCATCGAGGGGCGCACCTTCTACGCGCAGCAGAAACAGAATCGACGCGTGTCGCTGTTGCTGCTTGTGGCCATGGTTGGGCTCGTCGTGGCACTCGGCGAAGCCATCGCCGCCAGCTTCACGTTCGACTCTTATGGAGCGCTCGTTGGGGCGGGCATCGCGTCCGTTCTCGGCCTTGGCGCGGCCGGTTTCGCGCACTTCAGCGGGCCGGGCGCTGTGCTCGGGTCAACCCGTGCCCGCAAGCTCGAGCGGCCCGCGGCCGGCCGCGAGGGAGTGCTGGTCAATGTGGTCGACGAGCTGTCCATCTCGGCCAACATGCCGCCACCGGCGGTCTACGTGATCCAGGACAACGGCCTGAATGCGCTCGCCGTGGGGACCAAGGCGAGCAACGCGGCGCTGGCCGTCACCAGCGGGATGATCGAGCGCTTCGATCGCGAGCAACTCCAGGGTGTCGTCGGGCACGAGCTGGCCCACATCCGCAACCTCGACTCGCGCTACGGCGTGTACGTGGCGATCCTCGTTGGGCTCGTCGCGTTGGTCACGGACGGTTTCCTGCGCATGGTCGTCCGAGCCTGGGCCGAGGGCGCCTTCTTCAAGGGTGCGGCCCTGGCTGATGACGATGCCAAGGGTGCCATCGCCGGTCTGGCCGCGGGCGTCGTTTTTGGGCTGTTCCTGCTGCTGATCGCGCTGTTGCTGCGCTTCTTCGCACCGATCGCCTCGCTGCTTGTCCAGGCCGCGACCAGCCGCCAGCGCGAGTTCCTGGCCGACGCAACGTCAGTCGAACTGACGCGCAACCCAACTGGACTGGCGAGGGCGCTGGCGGCGCTGCGCGACGATCGCGACCCGCTCGATTTCGCCAACCGAGGCAGCCAGCACCTGTGGTTTGGCAATCCGGTCGGAGCAGGCAAGCTGGAGGGCGAGCGGACCAACTGGCTGTCTACGCACCCGACCTTGGATGCCCGAATCGTGCGCCTCGGCGAGCTCTACCCGCAACTGGGGGAATCAGAGGAGAACGCCAGGACCGCCGGGTGGGCTCCCAGGGACTGAGCGCGCCAGACCGCTTAGGCGGCGTCCAGCGCCTGGATTACGTCCGCGACCAGGTCGTCGGAATGCTCGATGCCAACCGACAGTCGGATGAGCGCGGTGCTCACCTCCAGGGGCGAATTCGCCACCGAGCCGTGAGTCATCACGGCCGGGATCTCGACCAGAGACTCCACGCCGCCGAGCGACTCCGCCAGCGCAAAGATGCGTGTGCCCTCGGCGAAGCGTCGCGCCCGCTCTTCCGATGAGCGGCCGTCCCGTGCCGCAGGAATAAAGCTGACCATCCCACCGCAGTAGCGCATCTGGCGCGCGGCGAGTTCTGCCTGGGGGTGCTCGAACGGGCCACTGGCGAGGCCGGGGAAGTTGAGCGACTCGAGGTCATCGCGACGGGCCAGCGCCTCCGCAACGGCGCGCGCGTTGTGCGCATGTCGCTCCACTCTCAGCGCAAGTGTGCGCAGGCCGCGCAGGACCAGGAAGCAGTCGAACGGCCCCGGCACGGCTCCGATCGCGTTCTGGAGGAACTTCAGCCGTTCGAAGAGATCCTCGCGCGACGTAGCCAGGACGCCGCTGATGGTGTCGGAATGGCCTGCCAGATACTTGGTTGCCGAGTGGAATGCGATGTCCGCCCCGAGTTGCAGCGGCTGCTGGGAGAGGGGCGTGGCAAACGTGTTGTCGACGACCAGGATGGGCCGCTCGGCCCGGGCACCAGTGTGTCGCGAGAGCCGCTCGGCTATCAACGCGATGTCGATGACCTTGAGGTGTGGGTTCGTTGGAGTCTCCAACCACACCAGTCGGGTGCGCTCGTCGAGGTTCTTGTCGAGGACTCCGATCGGATCGGTGGCGCAGTCGTGGTAGCTCGCGTCGACGCCCATGTCGCGCAGCACGCGTTCGAAGTAGCGGTACGTGCCGCCGTACACATCGTTCACGCACAGGATCCGCTCACCCGGCAGAGCGAGCGCGGCAATGACCTGTGTCGTGGCCGAGCCGCTGGCAAAGGCGAGGCCGTGTGAGCCACCCTCGAGAACGGCCACTGCATCCTCGAGTCGGGCGCGGGTCGGGTTGCCGGTCCGCGCGTATTCCCAGCCACCACGTGGCCGGCCGACGCCCTCCTGGGCGAACGTTGCGGTCTGGTAGATCGGTGGCGCAACGGCGCCCGTCAGCTCGTCGGGGGCCATGCCCGCGTGAACGGCCACCGTCGCCGGCTGCCAGCTCGGATCGATGTGGTCCGCGGCGTGCGGGCGGTCATCTGCGGCGGGTCGGTCGACAGGCGGCTGATCAGTCATCGGGTGGCTCGTGCGGTCATTTGCGGCGAGCATAGCCGAGCCGGCCTCGGCGCCGGCATCTGGAAGCCCCAGCCGCCAACTACGCTAATCGATATGCCCTCCATGCCTACCGGAGCGGGTGGGCAACCGATAGTGATCCGTGGGGCCCTGGGCTCGAGACTCTATCGACCCCGATATGCCTCTCATGCATGCAAGCGGGGCTGGGAGGCGATAGCGGGGTAGGCCCTCCTCAGAGATCCGTGTGAGGTCGCGGCTATCGCGTTGGATCGTGCCTGCGTAAGCATGGGAGGCATACGCCAGGGCTTGGAGGGTCGCAGCAAGCATCGACCGTGGAACGCTCCACTAGAATCGGCGACCCGCCAGCCCAGCACGCCCTAGAGGAGCCGACGCCGATGCCACGCCCGCAGGTAACCGTCGTCGGCGCCGGCAACGTGGGCGCGTCCGTGGCCCAGCGCGTGGCCGAGGCCAGCCTCGCGGACGTGGTCCTGATCGACATCGTCGACGGGCTGCCGCAGGGCAAGGCGCTCGACCTGGCCGAGGCCGCGCCGGTCGTCGGCCACGACATGAAGATCACGGGCACGAACGACTACGCCGATACGTCCGGGTCTGACATCGTCGTCGTCACGTCCGGGCTCGCTCGTCAGCCGGGCATGAGCCGCGACGACCTGCTCTCCAAGAATGCGGGCATCGTCCGCTCGGTCGTACAGCAGGCGATCAGCAACTCGCCCGACGCGATCCTGATCGTCGTCACCAACCCGCTCGACGCGATGTGCCACATCGCCCTCGAAGCCAGCGGTCTGCCGCCGAACAAGGTCATCGGGATGGCCGGGGTCCTCGACTCGGCCCGCTTCCGCACGTTCATCGCGCAGGAGCTCGGCGTGAGCGTGAGCAGCACGCACGCGTTCGTGCTCGGTGGCCATGGCGACACGATGGTCCCGCTGCCGCGCTATTCGACCGCGGGTGGGGTACCGATCACCGAGCTGATGGATGCCGGGCGCATAGAGCAGCTGGTCACCAGGACCCGCAACGGTGGCGCCGAGATCGTCGCGCTGCTCAAGACCGGCAGTGCCTACTACGCGCCGGCAGCATCGGTCACGCAGATGGTCGACTCCATCCTCAACGACCGGAACATGATCCTGCCCTGCGCGGCCTATCTACAGGGCCAGTACGGCGTTGACGGCCTGTTCGTCGGCGTGCCGGTCAAGCTCGGCCGTGGCGGAATAACTGAAGTTGTCGAGATCGAGCTGGCCGATGACGAGCGGGCAGCCTTCAACCGCTCAGCCGATTCCGTCCGCGAGCTGGTCGATGCCATGAGCAGGCTCGCAAGCGACGGTCGGACCCCGGCCTGAGCCGGGAGCCGACGGCTTCGCGCGCAGCAGCGGCCGCAGGCCGACTGCGGAGGATGATCCTGCTGTGTCCGTTATAACCATCTCCCGCCAGTTCGGGGCCGCGGGCGTCCCGATTGGCCGCGCCCTGGCCGAGAAGCTGGGCGCTGAGTTCCTCGATCGCGCGATCGTGGCCCAGGTTGCACTGCGATCCGGCATTGCCGAGACAGAGCTCGAGACCTACGACGAGCGACTGCCGTCCTTCTGGCAGCGCGTCGCGTCCGCGCTGACGGCGAGCGCACCCGATGTCGTGCTTCCCGACTACGCCTACTCGGAACAGTTGTCGCAACTCAACACGCACGATCGGCTCGTGGCCATTACGCGCAGCGTCATCGAGGAGGCCGCCGAGCGCGGCAACGCCGTCATCGTGGGCCGCGGAGGAGCGTTCATCCTCGGTCGACAGGTCGGCACTCTCCACGTCCAGCTCCACGCGTCGCTTGACGCGCGCATCCGTTACCTGATGTCGCGCGTCGATGAGACCCCAACAGAGACGCTGCCCGACGAAAGGTCACTCCGCGAGCTGTGCAGATCCATCGACGCGGCGCGGGCCGACTACATCCGCGAACTGTTCAACGTCGACTGGCTCGACGCTCGCCATTACGACCTGAGCATCGACACCGGACGGCTCGGCGTGGATGGCGCCGTAGAGGTGATCGAAGCCGCGGCCAAGGCGTCGCCGGAGTGACCGCGGAGATCGAGCCAGAGCTCACGACTCCTGCGAACCCGGAGCAGCCGCGCCGGGAGTCGCGCCTGCCGCAGGGCCTGAGCGCGTTCCGTCACCACAACTTCCGGTTGTTCTGGCTGGGAATGCTGGTGTCGCTCGTCGGCACGTGGATGCAGCAGGTCGGTCAGGCATGGCTGGTGCTGGAGCTGACCAACGACCCAATTGCCCTCGGCCTCGTCGCCGCCGCGCAATTCACGCCGGTGCTCTTCCTGGGCCTCTTCGGCGGCATCGTGGCCGACGCCGTTTCCAAGCGCAAGGCGTTGTTCGTCACTCAGATCGCCGCAGGCCTGCTGGCGCTCATCCTGGGAATCCTCGTCGTCAGTGGCCAGGTCCAGGTCTGGCATGTGTTCGTGCTCGCCCTGTGTCTCGGGGTCGTCAACTCCTTCGATATGCCCGTCAGGCAGTCGTTCGTTATCGAGATGGTCGGCCGGCCGGACATCGCCAACGCCGTCGCGCTCAACAGCGCTGTCTTCAACATCACCCGGATCATCGGCCCAGCCATTGCGGGACTGACGATCGCCGCATTCACCATCGCGCCGCTCTTCTTCATCAACGCAGTGAGCTACCTGGCTGTCATCGTCAGCCTCGTCTTCATGCGCCCGCACGAGCTCCGGCTGCCGACCGAGCGCGCGGTCGTCGAGCGCAACCTGCGCTCGGTCATAGACGTGCTTGTCGAGGGCCTGCGCTACACGCGGCGAGACCCGCAGATCTTCCTGGCCATCGCAGTGCTCGCGGTCGTGTCCACGTTTGCACTCAACTTCCAGGTCCTGATCCCGCTCGTGGCCCGCGACGTCCTGCTCGGCGACGCCGACACGTACGGATTCCTGATGGCCGCCACCGGTGTCGGCTCACTGCTCGCCGCGTTGTCGATCGCCTTCGGCGGGCGGCCGACCATGGCCAGACTGCTCGTTGGCGCCGCCGCAATCGGCATTGCGATGATCGGCGTGGGTTTGTCCCGCTCCGTGCCGATCAGTCTCGGCCTGATGTTCCTCGCTGGCTGGGGGCTCATCTCTATGGCAGCGACGGGTAACACGATCATCCAGCTCAGGGTGCCGGACGTCCTGCGCGGGCGCGTGATGAGCGTCTATACGACGGTCTTCGCCGGCTCGACCCCGTTCGGTGGCATCTTCTCCGGGGGCTTGGCGGCGATCGGCGGTGCTCCAGCCGCGCTGGTCGTCGGCGGCGGCATCGCCGTTCTCGCCGCGATCGTCGGTGTCTTCCGCATGCCCGGCGGCAGCCGCATGGGCTCGCTCCCCGTGCTGCGCCGTTTCGATTCCGAGGAACGCCGCTTCGATTCCGAGGAACGCCGGATCGACGCCACCGAGCGTCGCTGATCGCGTAGCGTTTGGCGCGTGACGTTCGCGCTGCCACCGGTGATGGCCGTAATCGAGATCAGCTTCGACCCGCTGCTGCGGCTGGGCGAGCTATCAGTCCGCTGGCAGACGATCGGCGTGACGGTCGCATTGCTCGCCGCCCTCGCCGTGGCCGCGCTCATGGCACCGGACATCAGCTCGCAGCGGCCGTTCTTCCGGCGAGGTCCGCGCGACCTGCGGCCGCGCTTCCCGGAGGCTCCAGTCATTGCCCCAAACGGCGAGGTGCTGTCGGGACGGCCGCTTCGCCTGGACGACATGGTGCTGATCATTGCCGCCATCGTCCCCGGCGCGGTCGTCGGCGGCCGCCTGGTCCACGCCATCTCCTTCTGGGATGCATACGCCGCGAACCCGGCCCAGGTCTTCAACCCGTCCGTCGGAGCGCTGTCGCTTACCGGGGCGATACTCGGTGGACTCTTCACGGGGTCGTACGTCCGCCGCTTGATCGGCGCACCTGCCCGTCGCTGGATGGATGCAGCGGCCGTGCCACTGCTACTCGCTATAGGGCTGGGCAAGCTCTCGCAGTTTCTCGGCGGCAGCGGCCAGGGATTGCCGTTCGATGGTCCGTGGGCGGTCGTGTTCGGCGGCGGAGGCCCGTGGGTGAGCACGAATCCAGACCTTGCGTCGCACCCGTCGCAGATCTATGAGGGCATCTGGGCGTTGATCGGCATCGCGGTCGTGCTCCGCCTGGCTGGCCCGCGCCGCAGGCCCCTACGTGTCAATACGCTCGTTGCATGGGCGGATCGGGCGGCACCTGAGGGGTGGCTCTTTGTCCTCGGCCTGTCGTGGTTCCTGGTCGGCAGGGTGCTGGTCGGCTTCACCTGGCGTGACGATGCGACATTCGGCCCGCTCAACGGCGAACAGGTCATCGCGCTGATCGTGCTGGTTGGCGCTCAGCTCTATTTACGCGGTCGAACGCGACGCCGCGGCCTCCGGAGTATCGTGTCGACGTAGCACGAAGACGGGAGCCCTTAGAAGCATGACCGAGATCGCAGAACGCCCGATTGAGACTGCCGACCCCAGCACCGATCTCGGCCGAATTTCGCACTGGATTGGTGGCCGAATAGTCGAAGGAACCTCCGGTCGACGCGGGCCGGTCTACGACCCGGCGACCGGCAGGCAGGCCAAGTGGGTCGATTTCGCGTCGGTCGATGAGGTCGATGCCGCGGTTGCGGCCGCCTCTGCCGCTTTCCCGGAGTGGCGCGCAACGTCGCTGTCGAAGCGGACCGAGATCATGTTCCGTATCCGCAACCTTGTCGATCAGCGGCGCAAGGAGCTCGCCGCGATCCTGACCGCGGAGCATGGCAAGGTCCCTTCCGACGCGCTGGGCGAGATCGCCCGCGGCCTCGAGAATCTCGAATTCGCCTGCGGCATCCCGCACCTGCTCAAGGGCGGCTACTCGGAGCAGGTGAGTGGCGGAGTTGACGTGTATGCCCTGCGGCAGCCGCTTGGTGTCGCAGCCGGCATCACGCCCTTCAACTTCCCGGCGATGGTGCCGATGTGGATGT
>CAYZEJ010000120.1:0-7888 GCA_964477545.1 uncultured Anaerolineaceae bacterium
GTCGCCGTCCGTTCCGACCGGCTCTACGAGTCCGTCACGCTCGAGCCGCTGGAGCGTCGTGTAGACCTGGCCGATGTTGAGCGCCCACGAGCCGCCGGTCCGGTGCTCGAAATCGGTCTTCAGTTGGTAGCCGTGGCGCGGCGCTTCCGCGAGCAGAGCCAGCAACCCGTGTTTGACGGACACCCTTGCCCCTTCCAGTTCGTCGCCGGAGTCGGCGCTGGTGGATCATACATACCGAGTATGTACGTGGCAAGAACCCGGGCTAACGCCAGGGCAAGGTCATCTCCAGCGAGGTTGTTCCGATCGCCCGTCATCGCTGCCTGACATCAGGCTGCAGAGCTCCCCGATTGACAGGCAAGTAGCCGCTTGCCTATACTCCTGGGCGTGGGTGACGTGTTCAAAGCGCTGGCCGACCCAACCCGCAGGCTGATCCTGGATGAGCTCGCGGACCGAGACGGGCAGACGCTCTTCGAGATCTGCGCACGCCTGACCATGAAGCACCAGGTCGGCTCGACGCGGCAGGCCATCTCGCAGCACCTCGAGGTACTGGAGGAGGCCGGACTGGTGCGCACCCAACGCGACGGTCGCTACAAGTTCCACTTCCTCGACAGGATGCCTATCGACGAGATCACAGCGCGATGGCGCGCACCCAGCCGAAGCAAGGAGGACCGATGAAGATCTACCTCACCAGCGTGCCGGTCGACGATCAGGCAAAGGCGCTTGCCTTCTATACCGAGAAGCTGGGCTTCGTGAAGAAGACCGATGTGCCGACGGGCGAGTTCCGCTGGCTGACGGTCGTCGGACCGGAGGAACCCGACGGGCCCGAGCTGCTGCTCGAGCCGGACGCCCATCCGGCCTCGAAGCCGTTCAAGGAGGCGCTCGTGAGCGACGGCATCCCGTACACCTCCTTCGCGGTGGAAGATGCGACCGCCGAGTACGATCGGCTGCGGGCGCTCGGCGTGCGCTTCACCCAGGAGCTGCTGACGATGGGTCCGGTCACGACGGCGGTCTTCGACGACACCTGCGGGAACCTGATCCAGATCTCCAGCCCGAATCCGACCGATTGACATCGACGAGCGGCTTCGCCGCCTCGCCCAATTCTCATTCAGGCTCGATCCGGCCAGCTTCGACTTCGGCCATTGGGCCGGCGGCGAAAGGCAGCCGGACGGCTCCATCTCGATGCCGTACTACGTCTTCAGCGACCAGGCACGCGAGCTGATTGCGGCGCTGCCCGTCACGCCCGGCTTCGCGTGGCGAGACTGGATCGGGATTGAGGAGGCTCGCACGCTGCTCGCCGACCCTGCGCGGATCGCCGAAGCCAGCGCGGATCAGCTTGTGAAGATGACGACCGCGATCGTCCGTTCGGATCGGTTCACCGAGGGCTCAATCGCGGGCGCGTTCGAGTCTGGCCTGCTGGAAGCAATCGTCCGCCGAGCGAAGGTGCTCGCCGCTAAGCGACTACTGCAGGATCCTTGACGCGATCGCGTCCACCGATCGGAGCAGGGCTGCCTGATCGCCGTCGCTCTTGATGAACACCCTGACGCATTGACCCTTCGCCCACGCGAGGACAAAGGCGTCGCGGTCGCCCATCTGGGATCGGTCCATGTGATACGCCACTTCTCCGACGCCGGCGATGGGAGACGTACTTATGCCCAGGAAAGCCGCGGTGTCTTCGCAGACGGCGCGGGTGGATGCCTGGAGGTATGCCTCGACAAAGCTGTCGGAGCCGCCGGCCGCGTCGTAATGGCAGGAGAACTCCGTCCCATGGACCTCTGCGCTGGGTTCCTCCACGGGCCCACGGAGCGCAGCGACCGCAAGATCCGGCGGGAAGACGGCGCAGAGCCCGGGACCCGCGGGCGGCGTCGGAGGCGATTGGCTAGTCGGGCTCACGGAGGGGGTCGTAACAGGCGAAGCCGAGGGCACTGCCGTCGCACACCCGAGTACGGCGCAGAGGGCAAGAACCGCCGCCATCCAGCGCACGAGGCTCATTGCTCGTCGGGATCCGGTCCGCCGCGACCGGCCCATTCGCGGACCCAGCCGATCAGCTCTGACGGGACGAGCCCGACGAAGAGCGCGACGATCAGACCCCCAACAAACGCGACGAGCGTTCGCAGCCCCAAAGTCGAAGCCTCCGCTGCATGGAACCCCGTTCGGGGAAACGCTACACCCGGGACCAAGCGGGTCCCGGTGCTGCCTCAACGTTGCCCGACCCGGCACCGGTGACCGCCACCGTCGATCGTCACCATTCATCCCTGTATGCAGCGAGGGTGATGTAGGCTCCAAATGAGGTGACTCACCGCGGCCGGACCGGGACGCTTGCTCTCGTGCTATTCGCGATGGCGTGCGGCGGCGGCGGCGCCATGCCGACGCTCAACTCGCCCGTCCCCGAGTCGCCTATCGGGTCGCCCGTCACCGGCGAGGTGTGGGCGGGCTCGGTAATGGGCATCAGGGATCAGCCCGCCTGCGATCCACCGGCAGACGTTTTCACGGGAGAACTCGAGATCGTCGTCGGCGATGACGGGACGGTCACCGGCAGCGTGACCGAGAGACATGGGGACTTCTCCTGCGGGGGAGTGCTGACACCGGACAGCGTGGACACATATGCGATCACCGGACGGAAGACCGCAGAGGCATTTGAGCTCCTCATCGGCGAAACGCCAATGACGATTCCGATCACCGGGACACACGCAACGGTGACCGTGTCCCGCCCAGTCCCCGGTGGCGACGCTGCGGAGGTCACCTATACAGCCGACTGCGTGACCTGCGCGCCCTGAAACGGCGATTGCGGCTTAGTGGTTGCGGCCCGCACGGGCGACGATCGCGAGGATCTCCGGGCCGTACTGGTCGAGCTTGACCGGGCCCATGCCCTTGATGCGCCGGAGTTGCGCCATCGAGTTTCGCTTTACGGACTATGCAAGCGCGGAAGGAATGCGTCGCCATTGGGAACGCTATGCATCCCTCCGACTGATCATGCACGCACGCTGACTGACCTCTTGGGGGCGGCTCGATGGTTAGTCCGCATACCGACTCACCAAGACAACAGCTGTCCTCCGCGACCAGGTTTCCATTCGCCTGGCGAACACCGAACGGCCGAATGACGTATCGAAATAGGGGCTGGATAGCCGATGGCCCAGCGGGTGCCCAGACCTACGCTCTGGAACGTCATTGCGTGATCTGGCTCTTTCAAGCTCGTGGCGGCGGCGCGTTCAGTACGGCTGAGCGAGACCTTCCATCATTGGGTAGTGACTCAAATTGAGCGTCACCAGGCGGGCACCGATCGATAGGGCCGCTGCGGCGATCAGGTAGTCGGTTGTGTCAATGCCGCTGTGCGAACGTCTGTAGTGGCGGGCGAATTCGCCGGCGGCATCGGCAACCGCCACATCGACATCGACCCACGAGACGATTGCGAACAGCTCGGCCATCGCCGCTTCTTCCCCCTTGCGGACGCCGGCAATGACCTCCGTCCGGGTGGGAGTTGCAGCCCAAACTCGGTCTTCCTCATCGAAGAGCTGGGATAGCAGGCGCAGTGCGCGAGCATCACCTCGGAGATGGTCGATCAAGATGGTCGTGTCGACCAGGACGGTCATTGATCGGTTGCCTGTTGCTCCGCCTCCTCTTGGCGGTGGCTGACGTCGAGCAGCCGGCGCGCGCTGCGCATTCGCTCGACGTATTCCACGCCCGTTTCCTGGCGATCCTTCCAAAGCCCGGCGGTCGCCTCGAGGGCGCGCCGAATCCGATCACGATCGGCGCCTGTGGTCCCGTATCGCTCCTCGATGGCCTCGCGAATCAGATGCGACCCTCTCGGTCAAGACAGGATTCGACAGGGGTCGGGAGGCCCGACGTGGGAGACTGGGGCCCATGAAGGCTGCGACCGAAGCAGGGTTGCCGACCGGGACCGTGACTTTCCTGTTCTCGGACATCGAGGGGTCGACGCGCCTCTTGGCCGCCCTCGGCGATCGCTATCCGCCGCTTCTCGATGCCCATTCCCAGATCCTTCGCAGCGCAATCAGTGCTCACGACGGGACCGTCGTCAGTACCGAGGGCGATTCGTTCTTCGCCGTCTTCCCCAGCGCCCTCGGCGCCGTCCGTGCCGCCGCGGACATACAGCGCGCGCTGGCGACCCACGAGTGGCCGCCTGATTCGGAGCTGGGTGTTCGTATCGGGCTACACACCGGCGAGGGCCGCCTGGGCGCGGACAACTACGTGGGAATGGACGTCCATCGGGCATCGCGCATCGCGGCCGCGGCCCACGGCGGCCAGACCATTCTGTCGGCCACGACACAGGCGCTCGTCGAGATGGAGCTCGGGGAGGATCTGTCGCTCGAGGACCTTGGACCACACCGCCTGAAGGATCTGCCTTCGCTGGATCGGCTGTGGCAGCTCGACGTGGACGGACTGCCGCACGACTTTCCGGCTCTCAAGTCTCAGGACGCGCGCCCGAACAACCTGCCGGAACTGGCAACGCCGCTGATCGGCCGCGGCGACGAATTGAAGACTGTCGCGGAGCTCCTGCACAGGCGACCGCTGCTCACCATCACCGGTCCGGGTGGCGCTGGAAAGACGCGGCTGGCCCTCGCGGCGGGGCGCCAGGCCCTGGCCGACTTCGCTGACGGCGTGTTCTTCGTGCCACTCGAGGAAGCACGCGATCGCGCGTCCGTTGTCTCGGCCATCGCAGTGGCGTTGGGAGTACGCGAGAAGCGCGACCGCGACCTCGAGGAGGGCGTACTGCAGTACCTACACGAGCGAAAGCTGCTGCTGATCCTCGACAACTTCGAGCAGGTGATGAGCGCCGCGTCGCTGATCAGCGACATGCTCGCCGGATCCAGGGCATTGCGCATCGTCGTCACGAGTCGCGAGGTCCTGCACCTCTCGACAGAACAGCACTACGACGTTCCGCCGCTTGCGCTCCCGGATCCGGAGGCTCTGCCTGAGCTCGCCGCCTTGTCACAGTTCGAAGCGGTGGCGCTGTTCATCGAGCGCGCGCAAGCCGTCAAGCCCGAATTCACCATCACCGATGAGAACGCGCCAGCCGTCGCAGAAATCTGTGCCCGGCTGGACGGCCTGCCGCTGGCGATCGAGCTGGCGGCAGCGAGGCTGAAGCTGCTGACGCCTCAACAGATCCTTGAGCGCCTCGACCACCGGATGCCCCTCCTCTCTGGCGGCGCCTTGGACCTGCCGGCCAGGCAGCGCACGTTGCGCGGCGCCATCGACTGGAGCTACGAGCTGCTGGACGAGCCGGAACGCCGCCTCTTCGAGCGCCTCGCCGTATTCGCCGGCGGCTGGACCCTGGAAGCGGCGGAGGAGGTCTGCCTATCGAGCGCCGAGCTTGGCATGGATCTATTGGACGGCCTGTCATCACTGGCCGACAAGAGCCTCGTGCAGGCCAAGGACGATGAGGCTGAGGCACGCTTCGGCATGCTCCAGGTCATCCGGGAGTTCGCGCTTGAAAGGCTCGAAGCGGGTGGTGGCGCGGAGCCAGTCCGCCGACGCCATGCCGAGCACATGATGGCCATCGCTGAGCGCGCTGGACCACAGCTCGTTGGCTTCGACATGCAGGTCTGGAACAATCGCCTCCGTCGAGACGGGGAGAACCTGCGCAGCGCCCTGCGCTGGGCGCTTGACACGGGCGAGCTGGATATCGGGCTGCGCACGGCATCGGCCATCTGGCGCTACTGGCACTACTGGGGTGTGCCGCGCGAAGGGCGCGACTGGGTGCAAGCACTGCTCGACAAACCGGGCGCGCCAGCTGAGAAGGCGTCCAGGGCGGAAGGTTTGGCCGCTCTGGCCTCGCTCATATACTGGCTCGGCGAAATGAGTCGGGCAGATGAGCTCTACTCCCAGGCACTAGACATATATCGCCAACTCGGTGACGAAACGCGGGTTACCGAAACGATCGACGCGATGTGCTGGACCGCCGTTGGCCAAGGCGATTTCGAGGGGGCCATGGCGCGCGTGCACGAAGCCATGGCCAGGTACCGAAACATGGGTGATCGAGCCGGCGTAGCCCGCATGGATGAATGGATCAAGACGGGTGGATTCTTTATGGGCTTCGGCGTGCCCGCGGAGGAGGCCCTCGCGGCATCCAACGAGGCGATGGTCACTGCGCGGGAACAGGGCAACGCCTGGAACATGCTCAACGCGCAGGGCGAGATCGCGGATATCTACCGGCGCATTGGCGACATCCCGCGAGCGATACGCGAGTTCCACACCGCGACCGAGCTGTATTACGGGCTTGGTTACGTCGGCATGCTGCCCTGGCTGAAGCTTCTGGCCCGCATGGAAATCTCGCGTGGCGACGCCGACCGTGCGGCGACACTTGCGGCGGTCGCCCAGCGAGCGGTCGAGGATCTTGGTGGCGAGCTGCCGGAAGAGATCACCCACGTCGGCAACCCGCTCGAGGATGCGCGCGGCCTGCTGTCAGAGGAGGCTTACGTGGCGGCGGTCGCCAAAGGCCGTGCCATGGGCTTCGGGGAGGCCGTCGCCTTCGCGCTGGAGACCTAGCTTCGGCCCTTGGCGACGATCGCCAGGATCTCGGCGCCGTACTGGTCGAGCTTGACCGGGCCCATGCCCTTGATCCGGCGGAGCTGCGCCATCGAGTTCGGGCGGTCATCGGCGATGGCGGCGAGCATCGCGTCGTGGGCGACCACATAGGCGGGTACGGCATCCTGCTTGGCCCGTTCGCGGCGCCAAAGTTGGAGGGCTTCGAGAAGGGGGCTCGTCGGCGTCGATGGTTGGCGGCCCGGTCCGACCGGCGACGCGATCGTGCGGACGGAGTGAGGCCGGATCTCGTCCACGAAGCGCGATGGCTTCTTTGACCACGACAGCGCCAGGTGCGTTCGCGCGCGGGTGATGCCGACGTAGAGCAGCCGCCGTTCCTCGGCCACCTGCTCGTCCGATTTGGCCTGGCGGATGGGCAGCATGCCTTCCTCCACTGCGGGCAGGAAGACCGCGTCCCATTCGAGCCCCTTCGCCCGATGGTAGGTCAGCAGGTTGACGCCAACGCCATGCGCAGCCGCCTCAGCCGCGTCGCGCCGGTCGAGCTCGGCGAGGAGCTCTGGGGCGCCGGCTGAGTCCGATACCCAGACCAGGTCGGACGCGATCGTCAGGAGCAGCTCGAGTGACGCGGCTCGTTCTCGAGCCTCGTCGCCATCTGTCTCCGCGCCGGCCTCGTAGCCGAGCCGCTCCTTGAGCAGCGCCCGCAGCGCGTCCATGAGCGCCGTGCCCGTTTCCGTAAGGTTCGCGGCGCGAATCAGCCGGCGAGCGTCCCTCACCTCGGCGCGCTGGTAGAAACGCTGTCCGCGCACGGTGTACTCGATCGCCGCCCGCGTCAGTGCGTCCTCGATCGGCGGCAGTTGCGCATTGATCCGCACGAGGACTGCCATCTCCGATGAAGCCACGCCGGTGCCCTGCAGCGTGCGGATGCCTGCTACCAGGGCGGCCAGCTCCGCGGTCGGATCGCGAAAATAGTTGATGGTCGGCTCGGGTCCAGTCGGTCGGGTGGTCGTGAGGGCGCCGCGTGATCCCTTGGCTGTTAGTCGGTTCGCCAGCTCGAGGACCTGCGGGGTGGATCGATAGTTCTCGGTCAGGGCAATCGTCTGGGCGCCCCGGTGTTTGTCGGCAAAACGGAGCAGGTAGTCGGGCGTGGCGCCGGTGAAGGTGTAGATCGTCTGGTCGGGATCGCCGACGACCGCGAGGTCGCGCGAGTCGCCGATCCACAGCTCGAGCAGGCGCTCCTGGAGCGGGTTGGTGTCCTGATACTCGTCGACGCTGATCCAGGTCTTCTGGGCCTGGACGGTGCGGGCGGCGTCTTGGTCCGACTCCAGGAGCTCGACCGTCAGCGCAAGCATGTCCTCGAAGTCGACCCTCTTGGCGCGGTCTTTGGCGCGCT
>CAYZEJ010000121.1:0-7884 GCA_964477545.1 uncultured Anaerolineaceae bacterium
ACTACTCGGACGACGTCGCCAAGATGATCGACGAGGAAGTGCGCGCGATCATCGACCGCTGCTACGCCAAGGCCATGGACGTGCTCGTGCGCTACAAGGACCGGCTCATCCAGCTCGCTGAGCGCCTCGTCGCCGAGGAGACGATCGAGCAGGAAGCGTTCGAGAAGATGTTCGCCGACATCCCGGACCCGCGGAAGGACACGCACATGAGCCCCGTGCCACTGGACGGCTCCACGCCGCGTCGTGCGACCGAGGAGTCGCCTGCGCCACCGAAAACCGCGGTCAAGCCCTCACCTCAGCCCGCCTGACCCCACCCCGGCCTGACCGACTCCAGCCGGCCCATCAGACCTGACTCGCCGTCAGCGCAAATAGATGCTGACTGAGCGGCGGCGCGTCCTCGAGCTCCTGCGGGACCGGTCGCTGGCGAGTTTGTGGCTGGGCCGCCTGGCCGAACAGTCCGGGCAGTGGCTTTTCCTCGTGGCGCTGCTGGTCGCGGCCTGGAAGCTCAGCGGGGACATATCCCTCGTCGCGTGGACCATCGCGGCTCGATTGCTCCCGCGCCTCGTGGTCGTTGGCATGCTCGACATCGGCGCGCGCAGACTTCCTCCTCTCACCGCTCCCGCGCTCGCAGCCGCCGCTGCCCTGCTGGCGACCGCGGTCGGCGGCGCTCTCCTGGCCGTTTTCAACGGCCAGGACACGGTGATCATCCTTGCTTCGGGAGCGATGGGTTTGTTGGCCGCGGTTGCGAACGAAGAAAGGACCTCGACCCTTCGACGCGCCGCGGGCCTTGGTCGCCTCGGGACCGTCGCGCTCGCTGAGGCGCTCGTCGATCGAGCAGGCCTGCTGATCGGAAGCCTCCTCGCCGCCGTGCTGCTAATCGTCGCGAGTCCGCCGATGGCGATGTTCGTGGCAGCACTACTCCTCGGTGTCACGGCCCTCCAGACGTTCACCCAACTCCGTCGTGCTACGAAGGCGCGACGCGTCCCCTCCCGTCAGGCGGAGTTGTCAGATCCGCGTACGGTCGCTCGTCAGATATCCGTCTACCTCGTGGCTGCGTTCACATCGGGTGCGCTGGGCAGCATCGTGCTCGTCGTCGCCGTCCGCCTGGCTACGGTCGAGCCGACAACTTCCCTGGCGATGGCCGCGCTTCTTGTCGCGAGCATGGGCCTCGGCTTGATGGTCGGCCTGCCCGTACCGCGCCTCTTGCTGCGCGTGCCCGCGCCGCTCTTGCTGCTGGCGACGACGCTCGTAACCTCGGCCGCGGCGGTGGTCATCGCGATCAGCGCGTCTGTTGTCATCGCGGTTCCGGCACTGATCGTGCTCGGCTTCGCCGCTGCCACGCAGGAGTCACTCTGCGCCGTGGCCATCCGCAGGCTCGTGCCCGGTGACCTGTACAACCGCTTTGCGCGGCGGATGCTCCTGGCCCTTACGGTCGGCCAGCTCTACGGAGCCGTCGGTGTGGTGAGCCTGGGTACGAGCGCCGATCCACTCGCCGCGCTGCTGCTTTTGGCCGTGTCGCAGGTGCTGCTCGTCGCGGTCGGGATCGCGCTGGCTGGTCGGAGCTCGCTTCGGATCGGTGGCCTGTCGACCCTGCCGATCAAGTCGGTCGTCCACAAGCTGTCGTGGGCCACCAACCCTGCGGCCGAGCCGGCCGACCTTGGCGCGGCCGAGCCGCGGACCCGGCACCTTGCGAAATGGATCAATCGGCAGGTGAGCCTGGAGCGGCTCACGGTGACCCTGCCGATCAGCAAGCGGCAGTACGAGATCTATCGACCTGACGAGGCCTCGCGCGACCGGCTCTTTGAACAGGGCAAGGCCGATCCAGAGAAGCAGATGCCGTATTGGGCTAAGGTCTGGCCGAGCGGGGTAGCACTGGCCGACGTCGTGGTCGAGCGCAAGATCGAGGTCGCCGACAAGCATGTCCTGGAGCTCGGAGCCGGTCTCGGCGTCACCGCTTGCGCGGTCCTCGAATACGGCGGTCACCTGGTGACGGCCGACTACTCGGCGCTGCCGCTGGCGCATTGCCGGCTGAACACCCTCGTCAACACCGACCGAGCGCCAAGCGCCACCTGCTTCAACTGGCGCCACCCCGCAGAGGTTGACGCGGCGGGCGCCAAACCAGGGTTTCGCGCCGGCTTCCCGCTGATCATCGCGGGAGACGTCCTCTACGAGGGCCGTGACGCGGAGCCGCTGCTGAACGTGATCGAGCGCATGCTCGTTGCCGATGGGTCGCTCTGGCTGGCGGAGCCTGTTCGTCGGACGGCTCAGCGCTTCCTGGACTCTGCGGCGGCACTCGGCTGGCAGGTCGACAGCCGCCAGGTGAAGGCCGATTGGCCGGATGCCACGAGCGGGCCGGTCAACCTGCACTTCGTGACGCGAAGCACCGAGCCGGACCGGGTCGTTGCGAACCTGGGTGGGCTGCGGATATGAATCAAGCGGCCATGGTCGAGATAGATGCGTTCATCGAGCGAACGGCCGACGAGCGTCTGGCGGACTTCCTGGACTTCCTGCGCATCCCCAGCATTGGCACGCTGAGCAAGCACGACGGTGACACGCGCGCCGCTGCCCAATTCCTCGTCGAGCGGCTGGAGCGGATGGGTTTTGAGAACGTCGAGGCATCACCAACCGGCGGCCACCCGATCGTGTACGCCGATTGGCTCCACGCCGAAGGCGCGCCGACCGTTCTCGTCTACACGCACTACGACGTGCAGCCAGTCGATCCGCTCGACCTGTGGAAGCGTCCGCCGTTCGAGCCGATCGTCGAAAACGGACGGGTCTACGCGCGCGGCGCGGCCGACGACAAGAGCCACGCGCACCTGCACCTGTGGGCCGCGCGTGCGTGGCTGGAGACGCAGGGACGTCTCCCCGTAAACCTGCGGATCGTGTTCGAGGGGGAGGAGGAGTCCGGGTCGGACCACTTCGATCCGTGGATCGTCGCGAATCGCGATCGGCTGTCCGCGGACCTCGCGATGATCAGCGACACGGGCTTCTTTGAGGGTAACAAGCCGGCGATCACGGTCGGTTTGCGCGGCCTCGTCTACATGCAGATCAACGTCACGGGCTCGGAGCTCGACCTGCACTCGGGTTCGTTCGGCGGCAATGTCCAGAACCCGGCCAACGCGCTGGCCACGATCATCGCGCGGCTGAAGAACGATGACGGCTCAATAGCCGTAGCGGGCTTCTACGACGAAGTTCACGAGCTGACGCCGCGCGAGCGCGAAGAGTTCGCGCGTATGCCCCTGGACACAGACGCGTTCAAGCGCGACCACGGCCTCTACGAAATATTCGGGGAACCGGGCTTCTCTCCATTAGAGCGGCGCGGCGCCCGGCCGACGCTGGATGTCAACGGGATCTGGGGCGGATTCTCTGGCGAGGGCTCGAAGACCATCATCCCCGCTCAGGCGCACGCCAAGGTGAGTTGCCGGCTCGTGCCGAACATGGATCCGCAGCAGACGTTTGAGCGCGTGCGCGACTATGTCATGTCGATCGCGCCGTCCGGCGTCAGGGTGGAGATCACCAAGCTCAACGACGGGATGTGGAGCCGGACCCCGATCGACCATCCCTTCGTCCAGCCGGCAGCGGATTGCCTCGAGGACGTCTTCGGCGAGCGGCCGTATTACCTGTACGAAGGCGGCTCGGTGCCCGCCGGCGCTACCTTCGCGAACCTACTCGGCCTGCCAGTCCTGCTGCTCGGATTCACGCAGCCAGACGACCAGGCCCACGCGCCCAACGAGTCGATGCGGCTCGACAACTACGAGGGCGGCCTGCGCACCCTGGTCCGCTATTGGCAGAAGCTCGCGCCTGCCGGCGGCTAGTACGGCTCGGCGAGCAATGCTAGCCAAGGTGTCCCGCCTCGTTTATGCGCACTATTGGTAGCGCCGGTCAGAACGGTCGGAGTCGAGCCCCTGAGCACCACTTGTGCCGTCGATAGAGGACGCGGCGCGAGCGCTCCACGCTGGAGGTAGGCTGCGCGTGAGGCGATCCGGGGCGCGGGAGCGGGATTTCGACGGATTGGAACAATAGTGCGCATACGGAGCGGCTGCCCGAGGTCGCTGCCAACCTGACAAAGGCATGTGGCGGGTGGCGGGCTGGGTCTCGACCGGACCTCTGCCGTACATCGCTTAGGAGCTTCGACTGGTGCCGTTAGGCCCCGCCGAAGCCTAGTCTCGACCCGTGTCAAGCAGCTGGGAGCCGCCCGATTCCGCCGCGCCTTCGCCGGCGAACGATCCATTCGCGCCGTCCGCTCAGTTCCCGCCGGCTCCGCAGGTAGCTCCGCTGGGACCCATCACCGCTCCATCCCCCTCGAACGGCCCTCAGTTCGCGCATTCGAGCGCACCGATGGGCCCCGCAACGAACGGCAATCAGGGCACGTCCGACTGGATCTCCGAAGCCGGCGGCGCGATTCTGCACCCACGCTCCGCCCTCGAGGTGCTGAGCGGGCTTTCCGAGAAGGTCAGCAAGGGTGTCGTCACCGAATACCAGCCAATCCCGCTCGGCTTCTCACCGCTCGACCGAACGCTCGGTGGCGGGCTTCGAGCAGGGGAACTGCTGCTGCTCGGCGGCGCTCAGGGCACTGGCAAGACGACGCTTGCCCTGCAGGCCGCGCGCAACATGGCCCAGAGCGGCCAGGCGAACGTTCTCTATGTCTGCTTCGAACACGACGAGGAATACCTGCTGTCACGTCTCGTCGCCATGGAATCTGCTCTAGCAGGCCCCATGCCTCCTTCGGCCAACTCGGCTATCAAGATCCAGGACGTCCGCCGCGAGGTCCTCGGAACATGGCTGGCGCAGGGCGCGCCGTCCGCGGATGCCGCCTCGGCAGACCTGCGGGCAAATCCGCGCCTCCGCCCGGCGCTCGAGCGCATCGGCCGCTATGGCCAGAGCCTGTTCCTGCTGCGCGGGTCGCACTCGGCAACCACCGCCGACAACCTCCGCGCGTTGGTCGAGGCCTACCGTCGCGAGGCGCCCCATCGGCCGCTGGTCGTTTTCGTCGACTACCTCCAGCGCGTGCCGGTCGTACCCGAGCCGACGAGCGAGGCCGAGAAGGTCACCACCGTCGTTGCGGGGATCAAAGACCTGGCCCTGTCACTCGGCGTGGCCACTGTCGCGATCGTTGCCGCGGACAAGGAAGGCCTGAAGGCAGCCCGCCTGCGCAACCATCACCTGCGCGGCTCGTCGGCCCTCAACTACGAGGCCGACGTGATCCTGATCCTGAACGAGAAGTACAACATCGTGGCCAAGGTGAACATCGAGTTCAACCCGTACCAGGCGCAGCGCTTCCGCGACTGGACCATCCTGAGCGTGGAAAAGAACCGCTCGGGCCGCGACGCGGTCGACCTCGAGTTCGAGAAGCACTTCGAGTACTCGTGCTTCGACGCGAACGGCAAGCAGGTCCAGGAGAAGCTCATCGAGGAGCGGCTCTACAACGACTGAGCAGAGGCCCCTCCTTCTGCCTCTCTGACGCCGAGATTTCTCGCCAAATTCCAGCCGGGGCAGCGTTAAGTAAGAACTACGCGCCCTGAGCCAGCCTGTGAGTCCGACTGGGCCCGAGTCCGAGCGTGAAATGGGCGCCCCCGACCACCGGCGTCGGCCCAAACGGGTGGCTTTCGTATTTAGCGCCACCCGGGCTGGAGTATGGGAATTACGCCGCCCGAGAGCCCGGCTAGACTCGTCGTGTGACATCCAGTCGGTCAAGCGACCCCATACTGCCGCGTCCAGAAGCAGTCTTTTTCGACGTCGGCGACACCCTGATTCGCGCCCATCCGTCTTGGGCGGGCGTGTACCGCGAGGGCCTGGCCGAGTTCGGCATCGAGGCCTCTGAGAAGGACCTCGAGCGCGCCCTGCTCGAGGAAACCCAGGCCGATCCGTGGTGGCTGAGCGAGGAGCCGTTCGAGGCCACCGAAGCGAACTCGTATGCGCGGATCGTCGAGTTTGACTCAGCAGTGCTGCGGCGAGTCGGACACAGTGACCTGCACGACGATGCCTTCCGGCGGATCGAGGATGCGTTCGCCCGACAATCAGCCTGGTACGTGTTTCCGGACGTGATGCCGGCGCTCGACGCCTTGCGCGCGGCTGGCTTCCGAATGGGCGTGATCAGCAACTTCGTCTGGGGTGGGCCCGAGCTGATCCACGCGCTGGACCTCGCCCAGCACTTCGACTCTCTGACCGTCAGCGCGCGGGTCGGCTTCCAGAAGCCGCACCAGGGCATCTTCCAGCATGCGCTTGACTCGCTGGGAGTTGCGCCTGACCGGGCGTGGCACATCGGCGACTCATACAAGGCTGACGTGGATGGCGCACGCCGGATGGGGATCACCCCCGTGCTGATCGATCGCAACGGAACAGATCTCGCGCGGCTCCGCGACAAGCACGAGGACCCCGAGCTGCCTGTGGTCAGTGATCTCTACGGGCTGCTCGACCTGCTGGGCGTTGCTCGGCCGACTCCCGCGCCTGAGCCTGCGACAGCCACTGCCTGACGCGGCGCGCTGGCGCCTCTTCGTCGCCGCGCCACTCCCCGAGATGGCGGCCGCGCGCGTGTGGGAGGCACTGGCCGAGGTTCGCACGCTCCATCCCATGGTTCGCTGGCTGCCGATCAACAAGCTGCACCTCACGCTCGTGTTCCTCGGGCCGACAGAGCCTGTTCGCGTTGAGTCCATCTCCAATGCAGTCAGGCGAGTCGCTCAGTCGCATAAATCGTTCGAGGTTGTCACAGGTGCTGCCGGAGGGCGCGTGGGCGGCCGCCGCGGTGGCGTTGCCTGGCTGCGGCTCGTGGATGGCGGGCACGAGGTGGCGCGGCTGTCTCTCGACATCGACGACGCAATTACCAGCCACACCTTCGACGCGAACCGACCGCCGCACCCACACCTCACTGTCGCTCGCGGCGTCGGCGAGACGGCGCTGCGGGATCTGCAGTCGGTCGCGGCATCGTTGCGGCTGACATGGACAGTCGACCGCATCGTGCTCTTCCGGAGCCACACCGACCCCGGCGGCTCGCGTTACGAGGAGCTGGCCTCGGCGACGCTCGGAACGAGCCCTTGACCGCGGCGGGTGGACGTGCCTAGACTCCCCGCCAATCGAATATCTACAGGCTTTGAACGGGAGAAGTAGCCCCCGCGATCCGAACCAGAGACCCGGCGGTTGGTGTGAGCCGGGACGGTAGCGAAGGTGAATGGGCCCGCGAGCCCCGGACTGAACGGCTTTCGGGCCAAGTAGGCTCCGGCGCAGAGCGCCAGCGTTATCAGGGCGGCACCGATCGGTAATCGGCCCTCCAAGGCCAAGCGCCCGTCGGCAGGTGAGCGCGACGGCACGCGATAAGCCGTCGAAAACGGGTGGTACCGCGGAAGGACCGGCCTTTCGTCCCGGCAGGACGAAGGCCGGTTACGTGTTTTTCGGCCCCGGAACGAGGCCGAAGGAAAGCGGAGGTACCACCGAAATGGAGCGCACCAAGTTTGTCCTCGACGAGGACCGCATCCCTCGAGCGTTCTACAACATCGCGGCCGACCTGCCCGAGCCAGCGCCGCCACCCCTGCATCCAGGCACCGGGGAACCAATCGGTCCTCAGGACCTGGCCCCGCTCTTCCCGATGGAGCTGATCAAGCAGGTCGTCAGCACAGACCGCGAGATCGAGATCCCCGATCCCGTGCGCCAGGCGTACGCGCTGTATCGGCCCAGTCCACTCCACCGAGCAAGAAGGCTGGAGCGGGCGCTCGAAACGCCGGCACACATCTACTACAAGTACGAGGGCGTCAGCCCGTCGGGCAGCCATAAGCCCAACACGGCCATCGCCCAGGCCTTCTACAACCAGCAGGAAGGCGTCACTCGACTCGCAACCGTAACCGGCGCCGGCCAATGGGGCAGCGCGCTCGCCTTCGCGGGCGCCATGTTCGG
>CAYZEJ010000122.1:0-7837 GCA_964477545.1 uncultured Anaerolineaceae bacterium
GTGGACCACAGCACGAGATTGGAGATGCCGTTGGGGGCCGCGATGTCCGCCTGGAGCTCGATCCGCGCGGCTCGCCCGCCGCCGGCGCTCGGCCAGGTGACGGTTACGTCGATCTCCGAACCGGCAGCCACGGGCGGGATGGGCGCGATCGCAATGGTGGCGTCTCCGACCTGCCAGGCGTCGAACAGGGCGCCGTCACCGAGCCGGACGGCGCCGGAGCGGAGATAGTCGATGTTCTGGTCGACCTTGACGAGCGCGGCGAGGCGCTCGTCGCCACCCATGGAGATGTCCCAACGCGCCTCCACTGCCCAGGCGATAAGCCCGGAGCCGTAGTGGCCAGACGGCGGCCCGAGACGCGGCGCGGGCAAGGTGAAATCAGCCTCGAACGAGCCGCCTCTCGACATGGACGAGGGGAGCGCCGGCTGTGTGAAGGGCAACTGCTCGAAGAGCTTCCCGTGGACCTCGACCCAGTCCTCGCTGCGGGTGATCTTGCCCTCGCTGTCGCGCTCCTCCTTGGACTCCTGGTGCTCGGTGATTACGGCGCCAACCAATCGCAGCGTCGCGCCGCGGGCGTTGATGTCACGCAATGCGGTGAGCTTGATGTGGCCTTCTATCGCTTCACCGATGCGCACCGGGTGCTTGATCTCGATCGCGCCGTCCAGGCCATCCGATCGGGCCTTCAGCATCTCCTCAATCGACAGCTGTGCCAGGGGATGGCTGCCCTGCGGTCCGGCCAGGCGACTGCCCTCGACTGCGTCAAATGGCGTCGGTGAGCTGCCGCTATGGCTACTCCAGCCGATCACGCCGCCGAGATTGCCGACGCCGATGCCGGTGCCCCCACTGGCCGCGACTGCGGCGCGAAATCCATCCATGCCGTACTCCTCATGTTCTCTTCAACGTTCCGAACAGTCTGGCTGCCCCGGCCGTTGCCGGAAGCCACTCGATTCTGTCCGCACCAACGAAGGTCGTGTAGGCGCGCAAGGCGTCGCGCATGTGGGCCACGAACCCTTCCGTCTGACGTGGCGAGAAGTCCTTCTCCCACCACAAGCCGAGAACCCTCAGTGTGCGCGAGGCGCGGTCCAGGCGCGGCTCGAAGCGGCCGACCATGCGATCGCCGAACAGGATCGGCAGCACGTAGTAGCCCCAGCGTCGCTTGGGCTCCGGGACGTAAACCTCCCACAGGTAGTCGAAGCCCCACAGGTCGCGCAGCAGGCGGCGGTCCGACACGAGCGGATCCAGCGGCGCGATGAAGGCCACCCCTGGCCCGGACGCCCCGGGACCGGCCGCCGCAGCGTCGTCCAGGAACGGTCTGTCGTCGGCGATCGCGTAGCGGACGCCCTTCAGACCGTCGATTTGGACCGGCAACAGGGCGCCCGCATCGACGAGCTCGGCTGTCCGACGTTGTCGCTCGGCCGCGGTGCCGGTCCCGAGCATGAGCTCGGCCGGGGCGGACGGCGCGGTCAGACCGGCGGAACGGTACCGCGACAGGAGCCTGTGGCGCATCCCGTCCTCCACGGACTCGCGCCTGTGGAGCAGGGCCTCCGGGACCAGCCGTTCGACCAGGTCGTAATACCGCCTGTTGCCTTCGCGCCGCGAGATGCCGACACGCCCTACGACGAACAGCGCCTCAAGCACAGCGCGCGCCACGCGTGTCGGTGCCCACCACCAATCAACCGACCTTCCGTGCTCGGCGAACGCGGCGGTCGAGAGCGGCCCCTCGGCAGCGATCCGCTGAAGGATGTTGTGGGCGACGTCTGCGTGCTCCCGCAGGATGCCGTCCTCGTATCGCTCGCGATACCGCTCCCACGACACGCGGTGGTGAGGCAGCTCCGTGATCGGGACGATGTTGAGGCTCTTGTTGTAGATCTCGAACAGTCGCCGATCGGGTCCGTACAGCCAGCCCTCGCACCACTCCCGCCGGTAGCCCCGTACGCGCGCATGGAGCACGAGGTCGTGGTTGCGGGCACCGGGCACCTCGAGGGGATCGAACTGCAGCAGCCCAAGCCGCTCGACCGCTGCGAGGACACTCTCCGGTTTCGCCGGCAGTGCCCGCGGCGGCCCAAGGCCGTTGCGCAGGACGAGGAAGCGCCGTGCCTGTTCCTGCGACAACTCGAGCGGGGCGGACGGAAGTTGTTGCTTCAAGCATCCGATGATCGGGCAACCGGGGCCGAGCCGCTCCCTTGCCTATACTCGATCACGCATGGCCACCCAACGTGACTACTACGACATTTTGGGCGTGCCCCGCGGCGCCGCGGACGACGACATCAAGCGTTCGTTCCGCAAGCTTGCGCAGCAATGGCACCCCGACGTGAACACCTCGACAGAAGCCGACGTCCGCTTCAAGGAGATCAACGAGGCGTACCAGGTGCTGTCCGATCCGCAGCGCCGGCAGGCGTACGACATGTTCGGCCACGCGGCGGCGGGTGCCGGCGGTGCCGGCTTCGATCCCTTTGCGGGCGGCGGCTTCCAGGGTGGCTTCCAGGGCTTCGGCGATCTCTTCGACACGCTCTTCGGCGGTGCGGCCGGTGGCGCGAGGCGGCCACGCACACCCACCGGTGCGGACCTCCGCTACGACCTGCGGTTGACCTTCGCCGAGTCGATCGCCGGTGCCGAGAAGGAGATCGAATTCACGAGCCTTGCACGCTGCGAGACTTGCGGCGGCAACGGCGCCGAGCCGGGCACCGAGCCAACGACGTGTCCCAAGTGCCAGGGCAGCGGCGAGTTGCGCAACGTTCGCCAGACGATGCTTGGCCAGATGATCAACGTGACGCCATGCGACCGCTGTCGCGGGACCGGCAAGATCGTCGAGACGCCCTGCCATACCTGTCACGGCGAGGGCCGGGTGGAGCGCAGGCGCAAGCTGCATGTAACGGTGCCGGCGGGGATCGACGATGGCCACCAGATCCGGCTGTCGGGCGAGGGTGAGGCTGCACCGCGCGGCGGCGCGCCGGGCAACCTCTACGTCGTTGCCCACGTGACCGCCCATCCCAAGCTGCGCCGCCAGGACACCGAGCTCTTCTACGAGCTATCGCTGAGCATCACCCAGGCTGCACTCGGCGGACGCGTACGGGTCCCCACGGCCGACGGCGACGAGGAGATCGAGATCCGGCCGGGCACACAGGCCGGCAGCGAGATCCGGCTGCGCGGTCGCGGCGTTCCGCACCTCCGTCGCTCCGGGTCGCGCGGCGACGTCCACGTGATGGTCGATGTACGCGTCCCGAACCGGCTGACCGCTCGCCAGCGCGACCTGCTCGAGCAACTCGCCGTCGAGATGGGCGAGCTGCCCGACGACGACGACGATGCCACCGCCACTGGGGGCGTCGGCGAGGCAGGCGGCACCGGCCAGGCAGACGCACGGCCGAAGCGCGCTCGCAGGCGAGCCAGACGGCCCGGGCTGCGCGACCGCCTGCGGGACGCGATCACCTGACCGCGGAAGAAGGCATCTCAGCCGGCGCGAGCTGGATAGAACTCGCAGTGAGCGCCGACCATGAAGCGGTCGAGCAGGTCAGCGAGATCATCTCGCGTGCATGCCCGGGCGGAGTGTCGGTCGAGGCGCCTTTCGAGGTGTTGGATGAGGGTTTGGCCGCGCGTGTCGATACGAGTCGACCGGTCGTCGTGCGAGGTTATGTAACGGCTCTCGATCAGGGCGTCGCGCAGGCGGCGGTGGACGCGGTGCGACGTGACCTGGGCCACTTGCAGGCTTTCGGGCTGCGGCCGATCGGCGAGCTCGAGACGCGCGTCGTACACGAGGAGGACTGGGCCGAGGCCTGGAAGCAGCACTTCCCCGTCCAGCGCGTCGGTCGACACGTCGTCATCAAGCCAACATGGCGCGAACACGAGGCGGCTCCCGAGGACATCGTCATCGCGCTCGATCCCGGGATGGCTTTCGGGACGGGCCTCCACCCGACCACCCGCCTGTGCCTGGCCGGCATCGAGGCGTGGTCGGAGCAGGACCTGGTCGGCGACGCGCGCGTGCTGGACGTCGGCACGGGCTCCGGGATCCTGGCCATCGCGGCCGCACGAATGGGCGCGTCGCGCGTTCTGGCCATCGACACGGATCCGCTCGCGGTGGACACGACGGCCAGGAATGCCGCGCTGAACGGTTTTGCCGAGATCATCGACGCGCGCCTGGGCAGCCTGCCGTTGCCCGAGCCGCGGGAGTTCCATCTCGTCGTGGCGAACCTGATCTCCGGGCTACTTATCGACTTGGCCGGGGAGCTCGCGGCGGTGGTCTGGCCCGGTGGCGGCTGGCTCCTCGCGGGCGGTGTCTTCGGTGAACGGGAGGCGGAGGTCCGCTCGGCGTTCGAATCGGCCGGGCTGCACATCGTCGGACAACGAACTGATGGCGATTGGCTGGCGCTCGAGGCCGTCCGGCCCAACTGATCGGTGGAACTCTCGGCCTTCCTCCCGCTGCTGATAGCCGCGCACGTCGCGCTGGCGATCTCGCTGTTCCTGCCGAGCATCCTGCTGCCGTTCGCGCTGCGGTTGCGCGGCGGACAAAGGCTGGACCACCAAGGGGGCATATCGAAGGCGTTGTTCTGGCTCCAGCGCAACGGGACACTGCTGATCGGCATCGGTCTGGCGCTGACTGGGACGCTGATGCTCGTGGTGCTCGGCCCGCAGCTGCTCAGCCAGCCGTGGCTGCTCGTCGCGCTGGCGATCTACGGGGCGAACCTGCTGCTTGCATTTTTCGTTCAACGGCCCGCGCTGGCCCGCCTCCTTCTGTTTCGGCCGCTCAAGACGGACGCAGACCGCGATCGCTGGCGAGCGTGGGCCCGTCGCCAGCGCTACGTCAGTTACGTGATGGCCGGCCTCGTGGGGTTAATCGCGTTCCTCATGTCGACCAAGCCCGACCTCTAACATCCGCGCCGTGGACGACGCGAACGCCAACTGCCTGTTCTGCCGGATCGTGCGCGGCGAGGTGCCGGCTGACATCGTTCATCAGGACGAACTCGTCCTGGCGTTCCGCGACATCAACCCCAAGGCGCCGACTCACCTGCTGCTGATCCCGCGAGCACATATCGACTCGGCCGCGGACCTGTCCGAGACGGACGCCGAGATGCTGGGCAGGATCTTCGCGGTCGCCGCCAACCTCGCGCGCCAGACCGGGATCGCCGATCGCGGGTTCAGGCTGGTGACCAACTCCGGACCAGCAGCGGGCCAGAGCGTCGATCATCTGCACTTCCACCTGCTTGGTGGCCGCTCGATGAGCTGGCCGCCCGGCTGATCCCCCGCGGTGCTGCCTGGGCAGTGGAGACCGGCAGGAACTTGGCCGAAATCTAATGTGGCCACCGTTAGGTGGATGGGAAAGGCCCGAACTTCTCCTAACTGATGCGTTGTTCGAGTTATCGCAACACGCCCACGTTTTCTCACGCTGAGCCAATCAGTTGGGTCGCGGTCCTACCTGACTAACGGTGCTCAGCCTAAAATTAGGCCAGGTTTGCGCCTCGGGATCGGCAGTTAGTCGCGCGACTCCACGAACCCGAGGGGCGCGTCGGCTCCGGCCCACTTCTGGACCTCCGAGCGCTTGATCTTGAGCGTGTGAGTCCGCGGAAAGTCGGCCTCCGGCCAGATCCGGAAGTCGTCGATGCGCTGATGCTGGCTTAGGCGTGAATTGGCGGCCTTGATCATCGGCTCGATCCGCTTTCGGAGCGCCGCAATCTCTTCGTCGGTCTGAGGCGCGGAAGGCGCGGGGTTGTTGGGCGTGACCATCGGCGGAGCGTCCGGAGACAGGACCACTGCCTCGATCCGACCCGGTGCCGTCTCGAGGACTACTGCTTGCTCTAGCCCGACCTCCTGGAGCACGTTCTCGATGTCCTCGGGGAACACGTTCAGGCCGTTGGGCAGCACGATGATGTTCTTGGTGCGGCCCGATAGGACGAGATTGCCGCGGCCGTCGTAGCGGCCCACGTCGCCGGTTCGGTACCAGCCATCGCTCATCACCGCGGCCGTGGCGTCGGGGTCCTTCCAGTAGCCGTCGAAGACGGTCGGGCCGTGGACGAGGATTTCGCCCGTGCCCTCCTCCAGCTTGACCTCGACGGGGGGAAGCGTCTTGCCCACGGTCCCGGTTGGATGGTCCTGCTCGGTCGTCGCGGCAGCGGGACCGCACTCGGTCGCACCGTAGCCCTGGAGCACGATGACGCCGAGGTCCTGCCAGTTTTCCTGGAGGGCAGGCGGGAGGTATGCCCCGGCCGACACCAGGAGCTTCAGCTCGCCGCCGAGTTGCTTGTGGATCCGACGGAACAGCAGGCGCCGAGCCCAATACGGCAATAGGCGGGCTATGCGCCGGGAGCGGTTGAAGAGCTTGTCCTTGCCCTGGCGTTTGACCTCGCGCTCGATCCCGTTCCAGAACAGCTGGAGCAACTGGGGTACGCCGACCATGGTCGTGACTCGCTGCTCGCGCAGTGCCTCGAAGATCACTCTCGGGGTGCGCGAGCGGAGATAGAGGATGTCGGCGCCGATCATCATCCCGAAGAACAGGATGGGGGCCTGCTCGAAGAGGTGCGACAGCGGCAGCATGCTGACCGTGCGGTGCTCGCGCGGCGGCATCAGATGCGTGATTGCCTCCAGGGTGGAGAGGATCGTGCCGTGCTTGAGCATCACGCCTTTAGGGGTTCCGGTCGTCCCCGACGTGTAGATCACCTCGAAGAGGTCGTCGCGAGTGGGTCGCTGCCAGGAGTCGACCTGCGCTTCCCAATCCGGTGGGAACGGATCGTCCAGGCCGCCCTCATCGGTTCGCGCGGCGTTCTCGTGGGCGGGGTCGGCGATGAGCCACTCGACCGTCTTGATGCCCAGGTGGTCGAGACCCGCGGCGTTTGGATCTGGCGCGTCGTAGCCAGTGCCGACGGCGAGCCACCTGGCATCCGATTTTGCGGAGATGCGCTGGATGACGTCCGGAGCCATGCGCAGGTCGAGCGGGACCACGACGAGCCCGGCGCGCATCGCGGCGTAGTAGACGGCGGGGAGGGCGGGGGTCGACGGGCTCCAGGTCAGTAGTCGGTCGCCGGGTTGGAGGCCCAGCCGTCGCAGGCGCCACGCGGCGAGCTTCGAGCGATGCTTTAGCTCCGCGGCCGACGAGGGCAGCTCGATGCCGTCGTCCGTTCGGAGTGCAAACTGGCGCTTACCCGCGTAGCGCGTGGCGGAGTCGTCAAGGACGTCAAGCAGCGAATCGAACGTACGCGGATCAGGCAGCTCCCACATTGCGGCCGAGTCTAGAGGCCGCCTCGTCGCCCTTGTTCACCGGGGCCGAACAGCAGCTAAATGTCGGTGGTAGGTCAGTTGCGTCGCCGGACCAGTGCAATGGGGCTCTATCGGAGCAGGAAGCCGCCGCAGTTCTCGGTGTCTTCTATGCCCGGCGCCATGCTCGTCGCGGTCAGTCGAACATAGTCGCGCGCCACTGGGAGTGTTACCAAGCGCCTTGAACGTCCGTTTCTTGTGGCGCGGAGAGCCGCTCATAGTGGTTTAGTGCGGAGCTCAGCGGGCCGCCACGCTCATGGATATGGCCGCACGTACTCATACCCGAGGCCTTCGAGCCTTAGGCCTATCCTCTCCACTCGCAGTGTTACGCGAGGGTGCACGCTCAACATAAGGTGCACACACAGACGTGCCGGACCAGTTCATCCAATTGCGGCTCGAACCCTTCGCGGCTAGACTGCGCCAGCCTTGGCGTGGCTCGGCTCACGCGACCAGCGATGGTCGCCCCAGCCACCCGCGCACACCCCCATCGGACCCCGGCGCCGGTGCAGGTGATGGGCGGATACGTGCCGGTGGGAGGTGATTCCAGATTGGCTGAAGTCCGCGTAGGCGAAAACGAGACCTTCGAGAGTGCCCTGCGACG
>CAYZEJ010000123.1:0-7830 GCA_964477545.1 uncultured Anaerolineaceae bacterium
GCCTCGGACAGGCGCTCGGATTCGGCTTGGTGGCGCGCGCGCTCCTGCTCCGTGCCGCGCAGCCGGTCGACCTCGGCGCGCGCGCGGGCGCCGTACGCGAGGAGCTCCTCCTCCGTCTCGCCGTACTTGCGCATCAGGCCGTACAGCAGGCCGAGACGCGCCTCGATCTCCTCGCTGTCGCCGACAGCCTCCGCGATGGAGTCCTGGCGTCGCCGCAGCTCGAGCGCGGCATCGTCGAGCTCCGCTTCGAGGCCCGCCAGTCGCTCTGCCAGGGGCGCCGTCGAAGGGTCAAGGCGCGCCAGCTCCGTCACGGTTCGCGATGCCCGTGCCAGACCATCGCGCGCCGCGCGCCCATCGCCGGCAAGCAGGTCGTGCGCCTCGGTCAACAGCGTTGCGATGCGCTGCGCGTTGCCGGCAACGGCGAGCCTGTCCTTGAGCTCCTGGGCCTCGCCTTCCCTCGGCGCCGCGGCCTCGATCTCACTGGCGGCATGCTCGGCCAGCTCAAGGCGGCGCTGGAGCTCGGCCGGATCGACGACGAGCTCGCGCAGAGCCGCCTCGTTGGATCGAAGTGCCTGGACCAGGTCAGCGACACGCGAGCGCAGCTCATCGTGGCCACCGAAGGCATCAAGCACGTCGCGCTGCCACGCGGCCTGGAGCAGGCGCTGCTGTTCGTGCTGGCCGTGGATCTCGATGAGCGGCCCAACCACCGCCGCGAGCCGAGCCGCCGTCACCGTCTCGTCGTCGAGACGAGCGACGCTCCTGCCCTCCGCCGATAGTTCGCGCACGCAGATGAGCGGCTCGGGGTCGCGGTCGAACAACGCCTCGACGCGCGCCCCCGGAGCTCCATGGCGGACGAGGCCCGAGTCTGCGCGCTCGCCCATCACCAGGCCCAGCGCGTCGATCAGCAGGGATTTGCCTGCGCCCGTCTCCCCGGTGATCACCGTCAGGCCGGGGCCGAAGGCAACGCGGGCGCGATCGATCAGCGCCAGGTCTCGGACGGTCAGCTCGCGCAGCATCCTTATCAGGCCGGCAGCAGCGCGGCTTTCTGACGGAGCAGGTCCCAGAACGGCAGCGCGTCCTGCGGTTCGACGAAGCGCATCGGCCGAGGAAGGGCGCGAATCTCGACCGCATCACCCACCTCGAGCGGGTAACTGTCACGACCGTCGATGCTCACGATCCCCGCAGGGCCATCCACCAGCCGAACTCGGACCATGTGCGCCGGGCCGACCACGATCGAGCGAATAGCCGACAGGTACGCGGCGATTGGCGTGACCACAAGATTGCGCGCGGTTGGATCCAGGATGGGGCCGCCGGCGCTGAAGGAGTACGCCGTGGAACCGGTCGGTGTCGCGACCACGACGCCGTCCGCGATGTAGCTGGCGAGGTGCGAGCCATCGATGGCGACATCCAGATGGAGCACGCGCGCCTCTCCCCCGCGCACGATCGCGGCATCGTTGAGCGCCGCGAACGGGCCGCGTTTCGTGGTGTCACTCCCCTGGCCCGCGCTCAGTAGGGTCGCCTCGAGCATCATCCGCGCCTCGATCTCGAAGCGGTCGGCGGCCAGCTCGGCCAGGGTCTTTTCCAGGCCATCCGGCTCCACCTTGGAAAGGAACCCGATTCGGCCGGAGTTGATGCCCAGAACCGGTACATCCACGATGGCGAGCGCCCGAGCAGCGCGCAGGAACGTTCCGTCCCCGCCGAGCACGATCAGGCACTCGGCCTCGGCAAGCTGAGCAACAAGCTGATCTGTCGCACCCGATTCGCACGCCCAGCTCTCGATGTCATTGGCGGCACACCACGCCAGCGCTCGGTCGCGCAGCTCCAGCGCGGCCGGTTTGGTCGGGTTGAAGGCGAAGCCAATCCGTTTCATCGATCAGCCACGGGCCAGGTGGATGAGGAACTCGTGGTTCCCGGCGGGACCGGTAAGGGGGGATTCCATGCGGCCGACCAGGCGCAGGCCGATGGATCGAGCGTGTTCGATGACGGCTACGACTGCAGCCTCTCGGGTATCTGGGTCGCGCACGACTCCGCGCGGTGCATCGGCCGGCCCAACCTCGAACTGCGGCTTGACGAGCGCCACGATTTCTCCACCGTCGGTCACCGTGGCCGCCACCCCGCGCAGGATTCGCTTCAGTGAGATGAACGACACGTCGATGACCGCGAGGCTGACCGGTTCGGGCAGCGTCAGGGGGTCGGTGGAGTCTGGATCGAGACGCGCGGCGTGCGTCCGCTCCATGGAAACCACTCGCGGGTCGCCGCGCAGGACTTCGGCGAGTTGTCCGTGCCCCACGTCGAGAGCATAGACGCGCGCCGCACCGTGCTGCAGGAGGCAATCGGTAAAGCCGCCGGTCGAAGCACCGACATCGAGGCAGACCAGGCCCGCGACATCGATGCCAAACGCCTCAAGGGCTGCATCCAGCTTCTCACCGCCCCGAGACACGAAGCGGTCCCGTGGCGCCAGCGCGAGGGGCGTCGTGGTATCGACCAGCTCGCCGGGTTTGTGGTCTCTCCGAGCGCCGTCGCCCGCTCCGACCCTGACGCGCCCGGCGAGCAACAACCGCGCCGCTTCGTCGGCGTCTTCAGCGAGGCCGCGCGATGCGACGAGCTCGTCCAGCCTTGTACGGGTCGTGCGGGGTTTGCTCAGGCGGTGCGCTTCTTGGCAGTGCGACGGCCGCTCATTTCGGCGGTAAAGCCCACCGCCGCGGCCGCTTCACGGACCTGCTCGGTGATGCCCTCGGCGTCGAGACGCAGCGTCCGCCGCAGGTCTCCAACCGCGCCATGGTCGACGAATTTGTCACCGGGCAGGCCGATGATCCGTACAGGCAACCCTCGAAGTGACTCGTCAGACAGCGCCGCATCCGTGATCGTCTCGAGCACGGCCGAGCCGAACCCACCAGCACTGATGCTCTCCTCCACCGTCACGATCAGCTTCTTGCCGCGCGCGTGTTCCACCATCAGGTCGCGATCGAGCGGCTTCGCGAAGCGGGCATTGATGACGGCCACCGACCAACCGTCTGCAGACAGTTGCTCGGCCACCTCGACTGCCCGCATGACTATCGGCCCAAAAGCGACGATCAGGATGTCGTCACCCGGCCGCAGCAGCTCGCCTTGACCGACTGGAATGGGGCTGGGGTCTACGGCGGGGAGATCGAATCCGGCATCGCGCGGGTAGTGCAGCGCAAACGGGTGGTCCTGGCTGAAAGCGGTGTGCATCAGCCTGCGCAGCTCCTGCTCGTCCTTGGGCGAGGCAATGACGATGTTCGGCAGTTGGCGCTGAGCAGGGATCGTGAACATGCCCTGGTGGCTGGTCCCGTCCTCGCCAACGAGGCCTGCCCGGTCGACACCGATCACGACCGGTGCATCGTTCTGGCAAACGTCGTGAACGGTCTGGTCGAAGGCCCGCTGCAGGAAAGTCGAATAGAGCGCAACAAGCGGCCGCATGCCGCCTAGGGCTAAACCCGTTGCCAGCGTCATCGCGTGCTGCTCGGAGATGCCCACGTCATACATCCGGTCGGGGAACGTGGCCGCGAACTTGGCCAGGCCTGTCCCCGTGGGCATCCCTGCCGTGATGGCGACGATCCGATCGTCGTCCCTGGCCAGCTCGATCAGCTCGGCGGCCATGACCGAGGTGTAGTTGGGCGGCTTCGATCGCGCGGCAACCGCCTGCGCCATGGATGGAGTTGCGTCGCCGTCCCCGCCGCTGACCGCATTTGCCGATGGCGCGCCCATGACACCGCCCGGCACGACGGTCATCGGCGGCAACGCTGCTCCGTGGAAGCTGACCTGGTCGGCTACGGCCGGCTGATAGCCACGGCCCTTCTGCGTTCGGACGTGGACGATTACCGGGCCGTCCATGTCGCGTAGCGCGCGTGTGAACACGTTGGCGAGCGCCTTGAGGCTGTGGCCCGGGACGGGGCCCACGTAGGTGATGCCAAGGTCTTCGAAGAGCTGCCCCGGCTGCGCGAAGTTGACTACTGACTTGCGCAGCCGGCGAGACAGCTCGAGCGCCGTCGGGCCGATGATCGGGAGCTTCGCGACGAGGTCGTCGTAGACGCGCTTCGAACCGCGCCACGTCCGTGACAGCTTGATCCGGCTCAGGTATTGGCTCATAGCGCCCACGGTCGGCGAGATGCTCATCTCGTTGTCGTTGAGCACGATCAGCATGCGCGTCTTGCGCTGGCCGATGTCGTTCAGGGCCTCGAGGGCCATGCCCGTGATCAGCGCCGCGTCGCCGACCACGACGACGACCCGCTCATCGGTGCCCCTGAGGTCGCGCGTGAGCGCGAGGCCCTCCGCGATCGACAGGCCGGTGCCCGCGTGCCCGCCATCGAACACGTCGTGCTCGCTCTCGCTGCGGCGCGGGAAACCGCCCACGCCACCGAGCTGGCGCAGCGTCCCGAAGTTGTCGAGGCGCCCGGTCAGCAGCTTGTGCGCGTAAGCCTGGTGGCCGGTGTCCCAGACGAGCTTGTCGGTCGGGCTGTCCAGCAGCCGATGGAGCGCCACGGTGAGCTCGACGACGCCGAGCGAGCTACCGAGGTGGCCGCCAGTCTTCGAGACGGTGCGGATGATCGTGCCGCGGATCTCGGCGCACAGCGCGCGCAGTTGCTGGTCGTCGAGCTGCTTAACGTCGCGCGGGCTCTCGATGCTGGCGAGGAGGGACAAGGATCTACCTTCCGTTGGGCGGTCGGGAAGTTGACGAACGCCGCATTCCTGGTGTTGCGGGCCGGAGCCTGCGCTAGGCGGCGCGATTCTACGCTGGGTGGCGGTCAAGCTCAGGTGGAATGCCTTATTGCGGCGCGTTGGCTCCGCCGCCACGATTCCACCCAAGTCATCTGAAGGGTGCCGTGAAGAGATTGATGAGACCTGGGAGTTCGAGTTCCCCGAAGGGGTGACCCTGACGGCGACGTGGCACCTGGTGCGCAGCGTCCCGATAGTGCTGCCGCACAGCGGAGGCGCTGGGCGAGGTCGAAGCTAGTTGACCCAGCCGCCGCAATCGCGACTCGATGCGACACCCAATGGGTTACCAGCGTCTGACAGGACGCTGTAAGGGCGAACCGTGGCGGACATTCCCTCCACGCCAGGCACGGAGTAGTTGGTTCCGTCGGGCGACTGGAAGATCCCCATGACGGTGCAGTTGAGATCGAGTAACTCGACTTGCCTGTCCTTAGCTCCGACCCACGAGGCGGCGTAGGTGTTGGCTCCAGGGTCAACCTGCTCAACGTGTTGTAGCCCAGGATCCCGTTGATCAGGTGTGTACCGAAGGAGCCAGGTCTGCTGGGTGTCATTTCGAATCACGAGAGTGAAATCAAGACCACCTGCAACGCAGCCGACTGCGGCTGAGGCTATCAAGGGCAACCCGACACCGATGGCGGCGAGTCGGATTCGACGTGAACCGTTAAGCCGCATCCGTTTTAGGTCGGTTCCTCAGCCTCGCCAAGAGACAGATCCAGTGCGCGGACTCTGCCGCCGGCCGATTCCACCAGTCGTTGGAAACGCACCTCGGCTTCGCTGAGCATCCGCTCGCAGCGCCGCTGGAGCAGCACGCCCTGCTCGAACAAGGCGATTGACTCCTCGAGCGGCAGGTTGCCCGACTCGAGCTTCTCGACCACGGCCTTGAACTCGGCCAGGGCACGGTCGAATGGCAGGGCAGAAATCCGCTGGCGCTCGGCGTCAAGGTTGGTCGTGCTGGCCGCAGGCTCGTCGGTCGGGTTCATTCGGGCGTCTTCTCCACGCGCGCGTCGAGCTCGCCATGCTGGAGCCGGACGTTGATCTGTTCGCCGCGCTTGACGCGACGCGGGTCACGCAGCACCGAACCGTCCGGGCCGCGGACGATCGAATAGCCGCGCTCCAGGGTTGCGTACGGGCTGAGGGCCGATAACGAGGCCGACTGACGGCCCAGCTCTCCACGCTTCAGCGCCAGGCCGCCTGCGGCGAGCGCGGGCAACATCTCGCTCTGCCGGGCGAGGATCGTTCGATCGATCTCCATGCGGCGTTGGAGAACGCGAGCCGCGCGGTCAAGTAGGAGGCCGATCCGCTCTCGTTCGGCGGCCAGCACCGCGTCAGGACGGAGCGCGTCGAGGGCACGCGTCTCATTGTTCAGTGCCTGCCGGCGTTCGGACAGCGTGCGCGAAAGTGCGCCGCGCAACCGCGCCGCGTGTGTGTCGATCCGGGTTCGCTCATCGAGGCTTGACGGGACGATGAGCTCAGCTGCGACCGAAGGCGTCGCCGCGCGAAGGTCTGCTGCGAACTCGACCAACGTCACGTCCGTCTCGTGGCCGACACCAACGACGATCGGACACGGGTGCGCAGCTACCGCGCGGACGACTGCCTCGTCGTTGAACGGCCACAGGTCCTCGAGCGAGCCTCCGCCGCGCGCCAGGATGACGACGTCCGTAGCGCGGCCCGTATCCACGTCCGTCCAACGCGCCACGCGCCGCAGCGCCGCGACGATCGTTTGGGCCGCCCCATTGCCCTGTACCTGGCAGGCGGAAACCACGACGCGTGCCAGTGGCCAGCGTCGCGCGAGAACGCGCCGGATGTCGTGCAGCACCGCGCCCGACAGGCTCGTAACGACGCCG
Source organism: uncultured Anaerolineaceae bacterium (assembly GCA_964477545.1). Classification (GTDB taxonomy): domain Bacteria; phylum Chloroflexota; class Limnocylindria; order Limnocylindrales; family CSP1-4; genus JALYGJ01. The sequence goes on from CAYZEJ010000123.1 coordinate 6,579, forward strand.
ATGGTCATCGGGAACTGAGGCAGCGGCCGCTTTCGAGCCTGCTCGAACAGTCCTTCGGCAGCGAGCTTCGCCTTGAGCGCCTCGAAGCGCAGCGCGAGGTCGCCGAAACCAGACGGCTGGATGCTCTCGACGTAGAGCTGGTATGAACCCTGCGGCTCGAAGACGTCCAGATGACCGTGAGCGACCAGCCGCAACCCCGTGCGAGCTTCGAAGGGCATCATCAGCCGCTCGTCGCGGAAGATCACGCAACGCAGCTGAGCGCGCTCGTCCTTGAGCGTGAAGTAGCAGTGGCCGGCGGCGCTGATGCTGACCTGGCCGACTTCCCCTTCGACCCACACGTCGCGCAGCTTGGGCGCGGATCGAAGCGCGCCCTTGACTAGAGAAGTGAGCTCGCCGACCGACATGATCGGCAGCGACGACGCCTGGTTGGTGATCGGCGGGTTCACCGGCTCGAGCGGACGGACGGTATCGGTCACCCGTCTACGTTAGCGCGCTACGGACACCCAGTCGCCGGACGCGCACCGAGGGCAGGACCCGCTTCCATCGCGCGACCGCTCCAGTCTTCGACCGTTGTCGATCCGTCCGGCAGGAAGCGGATCACCCAGCTCGTTCGTGGCGGTGCGACGAAATCGGCGTAGACGTTGCACCCGGCGGTGCCCATGAGCCTTACGCGGAGGGCGACGAAGGACTGGACGCTGGCGACGCCGCCATACCCGTGCCAGGCCGTGTTGCCAATCTCCAGGACTAGCTCCTCAGGTGGCTCGCTGCCCTGCGGTCCGGTAACGGCAACCCAAACCGCGCTCTCTCTAGCCGCAATCGCGATGACCACGCCCGTCAGTAACACCACGACGACCAGGACGGCTACTAGTGCGGCCCGGGGTGACAAGGCGTTCACTGGTCGTCGCCGAAGGTCCAGCGGGTGGCGTCGCGCGGAAACGCGCTCCAGCCGAACGCGACTCGCGGACGAATCACCCAGATCCCCTCGACCCAGCTCTCGGCGCTGGCGGTATACCCGTGGCTCGCTGTGTACTTGTGGAAACCAACGAGCAGCCGCTCCGTGAGGTCCGGGTCGAGGCCGACGACCTTCTCGCCGACGCCTTCGACGATGACCACGTCGTCGCCCCGCTCGACGTGCACCACCGCGTTTGGGTTCAGCGCGAGGTTGCGCATGCGCCGTGTCTGGTCGCCGCCCTCCATCCAGAATGCGCCGTCGACCCACCCGCCCCAGGTCGGCATGGCATGCGGGCGTCCA
>CAYZEJ010000124.1:0-7828 GCA_964477545.1 uncultured Anaerolineaceae bacterium
AGCCGAGTGTGCAGCGCACGCCGCGCGGTCGGGGCGAGCCGGGCTGACGCCGCTGACGCGAGGAGCGGATGGGTGAAACGCAGTCGGTTCCGATCGAGGTGTTCCAGGACGCCCGCGCGCACTGCCTCGTCGATGGCGCCCGCCGTTCCCGACGCCTCCACGGTCTCGAGAGTGGGGTCGGCAAGCGCCGCCACGACGGCGAGAAGCTCGTGCGCTGGCTCAGAGAGATCGTCCAGGCGGCTGCGCATGATCTTTTGCAGCGTCTCCGGCACGGGCAGCGCCGTGCCGGGCTCGAGTGGCGCCGATCGCGCGAGGAGCATCCGCGCGATTTCGAGCGCGTAGAGCGGATTACCGCCCGACTCCTCGTGGATTCTCTCGAGCAGGCTGTGCGGGAACGTGACCCCCAGACTGGTCTGGATGGCGGCGTGGATCGCCGCCGGCGAGAGCGGCCCGAGGCGCAGTCGACCTAAGGCCGCACCATGTCGATGCTCGAGTGCCTTTTCGAGCGCGGACGGCGTGTCGGCCACGAGCTCCAGCCGTCGAGCTGCCAGTACCGAAACCCGCGCGTCACCCAGCCGCCGTATCGCGTAGGCCAGTGCCTCCGCCGAAGGCTCGTCGACCCATTGCATGTCGTCGATCGCGACGAGCACAGGTTCGCGATCGGCGAGCAGCCTGAGTGTCGAGAGCGTCCCCGCCAGGACGGTCCGCTGTTCGGCTACTTCGCCCGAATACTCAGCCAGGAGGAGCGCGACATCCAGCGCGCGCCGCTGTGGATTCGGGAGTCGATCGGCGACCTCGCCCAGCGCTCCAGCCAGGATGTCGGCGAGCCCGGCGAAGGAGAGCTGCGTCTCGCTGCTTGCCGGACTCGAAGTCAGGACGCGTACGCCGTGCTGCCGGGCGTCGTCGACGCCGACGCGCCACAGCGTCGTCTTCCCGATGCCGGGCTCGCCCTCGAGGATGAGCGCGCCGGGGCCGTCGCGTCCGGTGACGAATGCAGCGACTGCCACGGATTCCCGCTCCCGCCCAACAGTCACGCCGTCCGCCCCATCGTGCCCTGACGTTACCACCCGTTGTTTGACACCCATCAGTCCCGGTGCTACAAGAAGCTGTCCCACTGGAACCTGCCGTTGTGCGCCGCCGCGCGCCTGTCACGGCCCGACGCGAAGGACTTCATAACTCCATGAGCTTTTCGATTACCGATGGCAGCGGCACGCCCGCCCTGAACACGACACGCCTGCGCCGCCAGTTGGTGGAACAGGCAATCGCGGCCGCGACGGAGGCCGACTGGGAGTCGGCGGCCGACATCAACAAAAGGATTCTCGAGCTTGGGCCGGACAGCGAGGCGGAGAACCGCCTGGCCCGTGCCTTCTGGGAGAGGGGCGAGCTGGCCACCGCGCGCGAGCACTACCAGGCCGCACTTGCACTCGACCCGACTAACCGCATCGCCGAGCGCAACATCGGCCGCCTGCGCATGCTGATGGCCGAGGCCGGCAAGAAGACCGTGCCCGCCCAGAAGGGCAGCAAGGCGCCCGTGTCGATCTTCGTGGAGGAGACCGGCAAGAGCGGCTTCGCCCACCTCATTGACCTCGTCGATCCCAAGCTGCTGGCCCAGGTCAACCCAGGTGACGCAGTCGAGCTCTCGCCCGACGGTCCGCGCCTGGAGGCGAAATCGAATGGCAAGCACATCGGCTATGTCGAGCCACGTGTTGCGGCGCGGCTGCTGAAGCTGGTCGCCGAGGGCAACAAGTACGCCGCCGGCGTCACCAGCATCGGCGAGCGCGACGTGCGCATCATCATCCGCGAGACCTACCAAGACCCGGCGAACTACGGCAAGGTGTCGTTCCCGACCGCGGCCAAGGTGAGCGACATGCGCCCCTACACCAAGGGCACACTCGTGCGCGAGGAGATGGACCTCGAGGACGAGCTCGAGCTCGACGAGGAGGACGACGAGATCGAGGACATCGGTCGCGTCCTGCCTGCCGAAGTCACGGAAGACGCGGCGTTCGTCGAGGAGGAGCCGGTCGAGGCCACCGGCGAGGACGCCGAGGAGTAATCCTTCGGCCGCGCATCGGCGCTAACTCTCTCCGTATGCTCCCCATGCTTACGCCAGCGTGATTGCCCTGGTTTGCGCTCGGACCGGCGTCGGCTCCCGGCTGGCTATTGACCGTGACCGCGCCCTTCATGCATGAGGTGCATAAGCGCGGCAATAGCAGGCCGCTGAGTGCCGCCGCGGGGCGGCTATCGACACCTCCACCGCTTGGCTAAGCATGGGAGGCATATGGCCGGCGATAGCCCGGCGGCGATCGCTGCCCTGCCCCTGACGCGCGCAGTCGAAGCGGTCACGCCGCGCGGCTAGACTCACGAGTCGATGGCGGATCCGCTCTCCTCTCTCATCCGGCCGAATCCGGGTCCGCAACTGCCCATCTTCGAGCGCTTCGCGCCACCCCCGCCGGAAAACGTGATCCTCGCCGAGCTTGACGCTCGGACCGCGCCCGGCGACGTCGTGATCGATCTCCACGGCCGCGGCGGTTGGGTCGCGCGCAACGCGATCGGCGCGCTGCGGCGCGTCTACTCGTGCGAGTCGACCGCCCTGACCAGGTTGCTCGCCGAGGTGGTGATGCGCCCGCCGGATCTGCGCCACTTCGACGCAGGCATCTCAACCCTTGCCACGCACCCACACGGCGACGTCGAGCTACGTCGCGCGATCGAGCAGCCATTCACCTCGCGCTGCCCGACCTGCGGCAGGCCCGTGATCGTTGAGGAGTACATCTGGGAACAGGGGTCGGCAGATCCGAAGGCGCCCACGCGCAAAGCCTTCCGCTGCTCCTTCTGCCGGGCCAACGCACAATCCTCAGAGCTGCGAGTGGAGCCGGTCGACGAACAGGACATCGAAGCCGCGCACGAGATGGGCGATGGCCACCAGGCGCTCCTGACGCTGCGCACCCGTTTCCCGATCCCGTCCCCGATAGCCGAGGAAGGGTTTACCCGACGGTCTCCTGGGGACCCGGCCCACCCGCTGCCCGACGAGCTGCTGGGCCTCTACACGCCGCGGGCCCTGGTCGCCCTCGAGCAGATCGTCAATCGGCTTGACAGCGACCTGCGCGCGGCGTCGGTCGACGCGGGCATGCGCCTCGGGCTCGCCCACGCCCTGCTGCCGATGAGCCGCCTCAACGGTTATCCCGGCCGAGTGGCCGCCGTGCGCATCCGTAATGGTCACGTCCAGCAACCCAACTCGCCCGCGCGGCGCGAAAGAAACCCGTGGCTGGCATTCGAGGAGGGCTGTCGCGAGGTGCGCAGCTTCATCTCGAAGGTCGAGCAGGGCGCGGCCACGTTCCAGCCGCGACCGGGCGAAGACATGGAAGCCCTCATCGACGGCACGGCCAATGTCGTGCTGCGCACCGGGCCGGCGGCGTGGGCCGGGAACGAGCCGTCTTTCTCGTCGCGCCGGCCGGTACTCCCGGGACGCCTCGATCCGAGGTCGCGAGTTCGTCTGGTCCTGACCCAACCGCCCGCTCGCTGGAGCGTCGAGAACGCCTCGTTCGCCTACCTGGCCACGTCCATCGTCATCGGCAAACAGGCCGCCGCCACGCTGCCGCTCGACTGGATCTTCGGCCCGCCGCCGCGCAATGACCGTGGCCGAGAAGCCACGGCCCTGCGGCGCTCGCTGCTCGCCGTGCGGCCGGTCCTCGCCCGCGACGCGAGCGCCGTCATCGTGCTCGACCGGGGCGGGGCCAGCGGCCTGGTGGCAGGCGTGCTGGGCGGGGTCGGTGCAGGCTTTCGGCTGAACTCGGCTTTGCTCGCTGAGTCGGGCAACCAGCTCAGCGGGATCCTCGAGTTCAACCTCGGGCCAACCGCGCCAGAAACGAACGGCCACGCCGACCTGGGCTCCCTGCGCCCGGCAGACCCGAACAAGCCCTTTGCCCTGGCCGACGTCGAGGAGGCCGTCAGCCAGGTGGCGGTCAGCGTCCTTCAGGCGCGTGGCGAGCCGGCCAGCGCGGAACGCCTGCTGGGCGAGGTGCTGATCGGGCTCGACCGGCTCGGTCACCTGCGTCGCCTCGTCGGCACGCAGACGTTCAACGAGACCGAGGCCGCATCCGACGGCGCGGAAATCGATGCCGAGATGCCAGGGTCAGCCGACCATGACGCTGAGGCCAACGACGACGCCGACCCCGAAGAAGCCGACACTGACGGTGCCGACCCAACCACCCAGCCCGCCGACGGTACCGACGCAGCACCTGTCGCGACCCGTCCACCGGATTGGGCACTCAGCTCGGCTTCGGCCACCGACCATGTCCGCCTGCTGATGGAGATCGTGATGGGCGAGCTGCGCCGCCCGGATCATCCAAGGCTGATCGAGATGGAAACCGGCCGTTGGTGGCTGCGTGCCGATCGCGACCTGGCCCAGGCCCGGCCGCCGCTGTCAGATCGGCTGGAGTGGGCGGTCTTCGGCCTGCTGTCGACCTCGCAGGGCATCGATGAGGGCCTGTTTTTCGAGCGCGTGGCTCGAATGTTCGGGGGCCACGACACGCCGGATCCGGACCTCGTGCGCGCGATCCTCGAGAGCTACAGGGACCCGACCTCGACCCAGGTTGCGTTACGGCCGCAGGACGAGCTCAGTGGTCGCCACGTCGAGCACGGGGAGCTCGTCGGGCTGCTCGTCGAGTTCGGCCATCGGCTGGGCCTGCGCTGCCACGTGTCGGAAAAGGAGCAGCGGCGCGACTACCGCGGCGCCACCGTGAAGGACCTGTTGAGCGAGGACGAGCTGCGTGCCTACGTTCCGCTGATCGCGCCGGGAGACGCGCAAACGCTCGAATCGATCGACTGCATCTGGTACCTGCGCGGCAAGGCCACGTTCCTGTTCGAGGTCGAGTGGACGGCGATGGTGACCGATGCGCTCCTGCGTCGCGGCCCGCGCATCCCGAGCAACGAGACGATCGTGCGCTTCCTGGTCATTCCGCCTGAGCGAGTCGAGCTCGTCCGGCTCAAACTGGCACGCTCACCACTTCTGCGCAGAGCGCTGGACGAGCAGAACTGGCATATCCTCAAATCCGATCACCTGCGTCGGCTGCACGCCCGCGAAGAAGCGGACCTCGATCAGCTGGCACCGGTGCTCGGGCTCGACCCAGAGATCGAACGCGAGGCAGAGCAGCTTCCGCTCTTCAGCTGACGCGCTGTCGGTCACAACCGCATCAACGGAGGTAGGGGCGTGACGGTGACTCGCGCAACAGAGCCCGGCGGGCTGCTGTGGAGGTAGGCGTGGTCGGCAGCCCGGTCATCGAGCTCGCCGACAGGTTCTGGCAGTGGTTCCTGGCTCGCCAGCCGATCTACGCCACCGTGCTCGGCGACGAGCGCTACGACGACCGCCTCTCCGATCCGTCAGCCGAGGGCCGCGCCGACGAGATCTCGGGCCTGAAGGCGTTCCTGTCCGATGCCGAGCAGATCGGTCGCGATCGGCTCAGCCAGGAGGACACGATCACCCTCGACATGCTCGAGGTCGTGGCACGCATCTGGCTCCGACAGCATGCCCACGATGTCCATCATTTCGAGGCGATGGACCAGATGTCTGGCCCTCAGAACCTGCCCGGCGACATGTCCCGCTTCCAGCGACTCGACACGCCCGAGCGCATGGACCGCGCGATCCGTCGGCTCGAGGCGTTCCCGGGGTTCCTCGCGGCACACCGCGCGAACCTGCTCGACGGCATCGCCGCGGGGCGGACGGCTGCGGTGCCGGTCGTCGCGCGGGTGATCGAACAGACGCGGCGGGCGGTAGCGGCATCGGTCGACGAGTCGCCCCTGTTGATCGCCCATCCCGAGCTCGACGATGAGTCTCGCGCCCGGCTTCACCACGCGTTGGAGCACGAGGTCCAACCTGCCCTAGCTGATCACCTGGCCGCGCTCGAGGGTTACGCCGAGTTCGCCCGCCAGGGCGATGGGATCTGGGCACTGCCTGATGGCGAGGCGCTGTACGCCACGATGATCCTCGCGTCGACGACGCTCGAGGAAACTCCCAAGGCGCTGCACGACTACGGGCTCGAGCAGCTCGATCTGATCCGCGAGGAGGCCGGCGCGATCGCCGGCGAGCTCGGTTTCTCCGACGTCGCGGCGATGCGCGCCGCACTTGATGCGGACAAGGCCAACTACGCGAAGAACAGCGCTGAGATCGTCGAGCGAGCGCGGCGCCAGATTGAATCGGCTAACGCGGTCGCACCCGGCTACTTCGGCCGGCTGCCCATCGCACCGTGCGAGGTGCGGGCCGTCGAGCCGTACCAGGAGGCGGAGGCGCCACCCGCGTTCTACTTCCCGCCCGCGCCGGATGGCTCACGCGGCGGCATCTACTACGTGAACACGTACCAGCCGGAGAATCGGCCGCTCCACCGGCTCGCCACCACGACCTTCCACGAGGCCACCCCGGGCCACCACTTCCAGATCGCGATCGAGAGCGAGTTGACCGAGCTGCCCGATTTCCGGCGCTTCGGGGCACGCTTGACGGGTGCCGCGTATGCCGAGGGATGGGGCCTCTACAGCGAGCGACTGGCCCAGGAGATGGGCCTGTTCGAATCGCCCTGGGAGAGGCTGGGCATGCTCGACGCCCAGGCCTGGCGAGCTGCCCGCCTCGTTGTCGACACCGGTATCCACGCCTTCCGCTGGACGCGCGACCGGTCCATCCGGCTGCTGCGCGAGATCGGCCTATCGCAGCTCGAGGCGGAAACGGAGACTGACCGCTACATCACGTGGCCCGGACAGGCGCTGGCGTACATGACAGGCATGCGCGAGATCGTGGCGCTGCGGCGCGAGCTCGAGAAGCGCGACGGCGACCGCTTCGACATCGTCAGCTTCCACGACGAGATGCTCGGCCACGGAACGCTGCCACTGGCGACGCTGCGCCGTGAGCTGCCCGGCTGGGTCACGCCGCGCCCCTGACGAAATCCGAGTCGCTCGAACGCCGGGAGAATGCCGGGAGAATCCTCATATTCCAGCCGGGGCGGCGTTAGCTAACGATCAGGCCGCCAATCGAGGCGCGCTGCTTCGTGGCCGGCTGTCCTCACGCTCAAGAGTCAGCCCGATGACATGCATTTGGCCCCAGCCAGGGTCGAGAACCTGCATAGTGCCTCCCGGGCTGGAATTTGAGAAAAACTCCGCGGTCCAGGTCCGCAGACCCGTCAAGAAGACCAGGGCGGCCGATGGAAAGCCCGAAGGCCCGGCCTTGATCCAGGCGGACTCCGACCCAACCACCTAGGCACCGTCGCATAGGATCGTCGTGACGCGAGGGAGAAACGAGTGACCGATAGTGCGCTGCCCGGCTCGCTGAGCGAGCCCGAACTCGAGAACCTGATGGCCGAGCGCCGGCGATTCCCGGTGGACCCGGCATTTGCCGCGCAGGCCAATGCCAAGGCCGAGCTGTACGAGGAAGCCGAGCGCGATTACGTCGCGTTCTGGGAGCGGCTCGGGCGCGAGCGGCTGTCGTGGGACAAGCCGTTCGAGACGACCCTCGAGTGGGAGCCGCCATTCGCTAAGTGGTTCACCGGCGGCAAGCTCAACCTCGCGTACAACTGCGTCGACCGCCATGTCGAGGCCGGGCTCGGCGACAAGGTCGCCTACCACTGGATCGGCGAGCCGGGCGACACGCGCACGATCACCTACGCCGACTTGCAGCGCGAGGTGTCAAAGGCAGCAAACGCACTGCTCGAGCTTGGTGTGAAGACTGGCGACGTCGTCGCGATCTACATGCCGATGATCCCCGAGCTGCCGATCGCGATGCTTGCCTGCGCCCGAATCGGCGCGCCGCACACGGTGGTCTTCGGCGGCTTCAGCGCCGAGGCGCTGGCCG
>CAYZEJ010000125.1:0-7800 GCA_964477545.1 uncultured Anaerolineaceae bacterium
CCTTCCACCCTCTCTCCCCACTTTGATCCACTTTGGACCACTTCGGCGCATCATATAGGCAGATTCAGGGCCGTCAAGCCCCAATTCGCACGGGCATCCCCAGCGGCACCGGGGAGGCGTCGGCGCTTGTGCACACAGCGCACCACTCGGCGCAGTTCTTCGCCTGGATGTGCACGCCCTGATGCAAACGGCCGGCATCTGTGTCTGAATGTGATCGCCGGGGCACAAATCGGATCTAGTTGCGGCCGAGAACGTTCAGATCTGGCTCAGTGGTGCTGTGCATGCACCACGGGGTGAGAGGACCGGGCCCCAATGCCCACACCCGAGCTAGGTGAGCGCGGCGAACACCCAGACGCCGAGGATCACGCCCACTGCAACTGCCACCGCTACGACCGCCGCCACCCAGCGCGGCGGCTTATCGGTTGGAGCACCGAACGTGCTCATCAGGCCGCGGCCTCCTTCAGCAACGCTCGCTTGGCCTGCTCAAACTCGGACGAGGTCAGGTCGCCTGACTGCCGCAGGGCCACTAGGCGCTCGAGCCTGGACACCAGGTCAGCCGAGGGCTCGCCTTGCGCCTCTGCCGACTTCTGGCCCCACAACCCCGACATCACGGTCGCCATCGCCGCACGCTCGGCATCCATAACAGGCGACGGTCGCGGACGTGGCGCTAGACCGGATGACAGTCGCGCCCTGGCGTCGCCAACGCGTCCGGAATTCGACAGGGGCAGCAGCGCAAGCAGCGGCACGCCGCCCATCAGCACGAAAAGCACACCCGGGATCAACCAGCCCCACACGATGCCCTCACCCGGCGGTGGATTGAGCGCGTACTCGAGGAAGTTCCAGCCGAGACTCAGGAAAAGTGCGGGCCACGCAAGCAGCACCAGCGCTCCATACGGTTCACCGATGATCGAGCCCTTCCAGGCCATCAACCCGCCGAACCCGAACAGCCCGAAAATCCCGCCAATCAGCACCAGCGGCACGCCTTCTGGGCAATGGGTCTCGATGACGTATGGACCGCCCTCGGCACAGAACCCGCCGATGTCCATGACGGCTCGCATCGCAAGGAACACCACGGTGAGACACATCGCCAGGCCGGCCACTCCGACGGCGTAAAGGGCGAGATCTGACAGGCCGAAACGCGGGCGCTCGCCGAACACGGAGCTCATTGCCGGCGATGGTAGCGACGCATGCGAACGCCACGAGTGGGTCGTCCGCCCTAGTACTGCTGGTTGCCTTGTAGCAACACTGGGCTGCCTCTACGGTCCCGCAATGTCGATCATGCAGCGGCCGTTTGTCTCCGCGCCTCCGCGCGCGCCCGAAGCTGCGGCGACGCCACTCCGCCGATGCACATTCCGCAAGGTCACCTCGATCGCCCGCCCGCGCGAGCTGCCGATGTACGAGGTCGCATGCACGTTCCCGGACAGGCGCAGGGCCATACCGTTGGGTGACGTGGAATCAGCACGGCCAATCTGCGACTCGTGCACGTATCAAGGGATCTTTCGGCCCGACGCAGACTGAGCGGCGCCTCCCGCAGGTTCGGCGGATTTGGTCCTTCGGCTTGCCAGCGAGACGATCTATAAGCCGAGTTCTGTCCCGCACCTTGCAGCGCGGGGACGGTCATCCATCTACGACGGCGGTTGCCCGACGTCTCTAGCGGCCGACCCGAGAGCGAAGCGACGCACTCCCGCCGGACTAAAAGTCCGACTGCTCTCCTATTTGGCCTTGCTCCGGGTAGAGTTTGCCCGTTTCACCCAGCCCGACCGGTTGCCCGGTCTGCCGGCTCGTCTCTGTGGCACTGGTCCTCGCCTCACGGCGGACGGGAGTTACCCGCTACCCTGCGTCGCGGAGCTCGGACTTTCCTCGTATCGGTAACGGGTTTCCCCGACGGGATACGCGACCATCCGACCATCTCGCTGGCCCCGGAATTCTACCCTCGAATGGCCTGCCTGACCAGCCTTACCGAACATCCGTTCGGTCGGCGATTGACGTCCTCAGCAGCGCCCGGCGATGGCGTCCGCATCGCCTTCCGCGAGAAATTCGTCGACCAGGAGGCGGATCACTGGGTCGCCTGCGCTCGTGTGCCCGATCACATCCGTTTCGCATAGCGATCCGTGTGTGTCCAGAAAACCGTCAGCAGCGATCAGGCTCGCCGGCGCGAGAGGGTCGTGACGAGATGCAAGAATGAGGACCTCCGCCTCTGGATCGCCCGCGAGTCCGGCCGGCCTGACCACGCCCTGAGGAAACCTGGCACACGGTGCCAGCGCGGAGCTGTAAGCGAACAGCAGAGGGTCGTCGGCCACGGCATAATCGCCCGCGTCATCCGGCCTGTGGATGTCAGCGCAGAGCGATCGGTAATACGCCGCCTGATCGAGATCCGTATACAGCAGTTCTCCGAGTCGCCAGAGGGGACCGCCGTCGCCGGCGAAAGCATCGTCAATCGCATCCACCCATGCTGCCGCTGATTCCTGGCTTCTCAACGCGACCTCGGTCGCCTGGTCGACCATGACCGCTGTCAGGCTCAGCCCGCTATCACCGACCGGCCGCTCCTCGGCGAGAACGGCGTCCCGCAAAGCGAGGTAACTTCGGTCTTCGGGTATGTCGCGGAGCACGTCCGTGCAGGCTTCGGCAGAACAGGAGAGCGCCAGGCGGTTGGCGCCATCTCGAAGAACCGGTTGGACTGCCGCTAACCGTGACTGCCAGGGCGCCTGTAGGGCGACGGGCCCATCGAGAACAGCGCGCCGGACGTGCTCTGGGTGGCTGTACAGGTAAGCCTCGGCAACGGCTGTTCCGTAGGACTGCGTCAACATGTCAAAGCGGTCGATGCCGAGCGCCCCGCGGATCGCCTCCAGCTCTTCCGCCGCGGCCCACGAACCTAGGTCCGCCGGGCCGCCGAACCCGGCCTCGCTGCACGAGGCGCCCAGCTCCGTGGCCTGGACTGCGAAATCGTCCAAATCACGTTCGGTTAGAAAGGTGTCGGCGTTGGGCCCGCACGGGCCGGTCCCATCGCCTGAAATCGCGCCGTTCCAGGTCAACAAGCTGAACCGGCCGAGATCCACTTGTGGCCAAACGCCCCGCAGAACAGGCTGATACGTCGACGTACCCGGCTGCCCGGCGAGATAGACGAGCGCGGTTCGGTCGGCGAGCGGATCGGGGGCGCTGTTGGAGATAAGGATCAGCGCGAGGTCCGCATTCCAGCCAGACGGCCAGGTGAAGGACAGCACCAAGCAATATGCCCGGCCGTTCGGACCCGGCGATTGATCACTCGGCTGGTCCTGGCGGATCACGTTGTCGCACGGCTCGAGCACATCGGGCATCGGTGCGGGCGATGGAGTCACCTGGGTAATGGAACACGACACGACGAACATGCCGATCAGTCCGACAGCCCCCAACGCGCGCATCGCTACGTTTCGCCGGGCGCGGCGTCCGAATCCGACCGGCTCTCTGCGACGCGTGCCGCCTCCGGATCGTCGAGGGCGAGATTGGCCAGGGCGTCGGCGGCCACGTTTGATTCGCGGCGTTCATGCCGAACCGACCAACGCTCGAAACCAGAGAGAAGGGCCTTGACCTGAGCGAAGAGCGGCTTGATGCCGGGGTGCCTCACCTTCCAGCGGCCCGAGAGCTGTTCGACGATTAGCAGCGAATCGAGGATCAGTTCGACCTCGACGGCGCCGAGCGCGCGGGCCTTCTCGAGCGCAAGGATCACGGCGGTGTACTCGGCGTAGTTGTTGGTCTGGATGCCCAGTGGCCGGGAGACGACCGCCAGCGGCGGGGCATCGGGCCGATACGCGTCGGGGATCGAGGCATCGATGATCACAGCGCCCGCCGACGCCGGGCCGGGATTGCCACGCGCCGCGCCATCGGCGCGTATGACGACGCGCTCGATCAGGCCGGCCTATCCACGATCGCGCTCGATACCTCGAGGATCGCCTGGGTGATGTTGATGCCGCGCGGGCATGCGTCGACGCAGTTGAAGATCGTGCGGCAACGCCAGACACCGTCCTCATCGGCAAGGATCTCCAACCGTTCGTGGGCCGCGTCGTCGCGCGAGTCGAAGATGAAGCGATGCGCATTGACGATCGCGGCCGGCCCGACGTATGACGGCTGTGCCCAGAACGACGGGCACGAGGACGTGCAGGCCGCGCACAGGATGCACTTGGTCGTGTCGTCGTAGCGCTCGCGGTCCTCGGCGGACTGGAGTCGTTCGCGCTGCGGCGGCGCGTCGTTGGTGACCAGGAACGGCATCACGCTGCGGTACTTCGCGAAGAAGTCGTCCATGTCGACGACCAGATCCTTGATGACCGGCATGCCCGGCAGCGGCGCGACGGAGATCTTGCGGCCGAGCTGATCGACGCGGATCTTGCACGCCAGGCGGTTTCGGCCGTTGATCATCATGGCGTCAGAGCCACACACGCCGTGAGCGCACGACCGGCGGAACGTCAGGCTGCCGTCAACCTCCCACTTGACGCGGTGGAGCAGGTCGAGCACGCGGTCCATCGGCTCGGACTCGACCGAGTAGCGATCCCAGTGCGGCTTCTTGTCGCGCTCTGGGTCGTAGCGCAGGACGCGCAGGTCGACTTGCATCGCCATCAGTATGTCCGCGGCTTCGGTTCGAAGCGCGTGATCGTCACCGGTTTGTAGCGGATGTCGGGTCCGCCCTCGGCGCGGTAGGCCAGCGAATGAACCAGCCAGTCGGTGTCGTTGCGCTCTGGGAAATCCTCACGGAAGTGCGCGCCGCGGCTTTCCTGGCGGGCCAGCGCCGCGGCCACGGTCGCCTCAGCACAGTCGAGCAGGTAGCCCACCTCGCGCGCCTCGAGCAGGTCCGTGTTGAACACCCTGCCGCGGTCGTTGACGCGGACGTTCGCGAAACGACCCTGGAGATCGCGCAGCTCCAGCGTCAGCTGGGCGAGGCCCTGCTGCGTCCTGAACACTCCAGCGCGATCCATCATCTTCTCGGCCAGCTCGACGCGGATCTTGTGCGCGTTCTCGCCCCGCGGGCGGGTGCGCATGCGTTCGAGCTCGGACTGGACCGGCTCGTGGGCATCGGCCGGCAAAGCGGGTAGCTCTCCGCCGCCAGTTAGGTCTGCGGCGATCGAAAGGCCGGCGCGGCGTCCGAACACGAGGATGTCGACGAGCGAGTTCGTCCCCAGCCTGTTGGCGCCGTGGACGCTCACGCACGCGCACTCCCCTGCCGCGTATAGACCGGGCACGACCGTGTTCTTCTCATCACCCACGACCCGCGCGTCGGTGTTGGTCGGGATGCCGCCCATTGCGTAATGCGCGGTCGGCGTCACCGGCACGGGCTGGGTGATGGGCTCGACGCCCTGGTAGACCCTGGCGAACTCGGTGATGTCTGGCAGCTTCGAATCGATCACCTCGCGCCCAAGGTGGGTCAGGTCGAGGTGCAGGAAGTCCTTGCCATCGATGCCTCGACCCTCGCGGATCTCGCGGTACATGGCGCGGCTGATCACGTCGCGCGGAGCGAGCTCCATCAGCGTCGGCGCGTAGCGCTCCATGAAGCGCTCGCCGTCGCCATTGCGCAGGTAGCCGCCCTCGCCGCGCGCGGCCTCCGACAGGAGGATGCCGATGCCGACGATCCCGGTCGGGTGGAATTGGAAGAACTCCATGTCCTGCGCGGGCACGCCACGTCGGTAGGTCAGGGCGACTCCGTCACCAGTCAACGCGAAAGCATTGGACGTGATCTTGAACATCCGTCCGAAGCCGCCCGTCGCGAACATGACCGCGTTGGAGCGAAAGACGTGCAGCTCGCCGTCGGCGATGCGGTAGGCAACCACGCCACGGGTCTCGCCGCCCACACCGGCGTCGCGCAGCAGGTCGACGACGTGGTACTCGTCGAAGAACTCGACGCCGTGCTTGATGCACTGCTGGTAGAGGGTCTGGAGGATCATGTGGCCGGTGCGGTCGGCCGCGAAGCACGCCCTTCGGACGGGGGCCTCGCCGAAGTTGCGCGTGTGCCCGCCGAAGCGGCGCTGGTCGATCTTGCCGTCTGCGGTTCGGTTGAAGGGCAGGCCCATGTGCTCGAGCTCGATGACTGTCTCGATCGCCTCGCGGGTCAGGATGTCGGCCGCGTCCTGGTCGACCAGGTAGTCGCCACCCTTGACGGTGTCGTACATGTGCCACTCGGGGTTGTCTTCCTCGAGGTTCCCCAAGGCCGCGCAGATGCCCCCCTGGGCAGCGCCCGTGTGGGAACGGGTCGGATACAGCTTCGTCAGGACGGCGGTCTTGACGTTGTTGCGCGCCAGCTCAAGTGCCGCCCAGAGGCCCGCGCCGCCGGCACCGACGATGACGGCCGGGTAGTCGTGAACGGTCGGCTTGGGCGTCACCTGAGCGACGCCACTACGCCCCGCGCATGGGCAGCGTGAGGATGACCTGCGTCCCGATGACGAACAACAGCAGCGCGAGCGTGTAGAGCAGGATCAGCGTGAACTCGCGCAACCGCGGGCGGTGGATGTAATCCCCGACAACCGTCCGCATGCCGACGAAGCCATGGAAAAGCACAGTCATCAGCAACAACCAGTCGAAGCCGCGCCAGAAGATCTGGTTCCAGCGCTCGGCGGCGATGAAGTCCGCGGTCTGCTCGGCCGGGTCCCAGATGAAGTGCAGGATGCTGAAGTGGGCCAGTGCCAGGACGAAGAGGGCCACGCCCGTGACGCGCATCAGGTACCAGGCGAAGAGCTCGCGGCGCGAGCCGGTGGGTCGCACCCGGGCGCGGCTGATCCGCGAAATCTCGACGGCCGGGGATTGCGTCGGCTTCAACTCGTCGCTCATGAGATCAACCCGAGTTGCTGAAGCAACGGCACCCAGACCGGGCGCAGGATGATCAGCGCTCCGGGCACGCCGAGAACGATGAATATCACCCAGCACGCCCACCATAGGAATCGATGGTGGACGGTCATGCGCGGCCAGAGGTCGATGATGATGATGCGCAGCCCGTTCAGCGCGTGGTACAGCAGCGCGGCCCCGAGCACGACCTCCAGCAGCCGGCCCGGGATGCTGGCATAGAACGTCAGGATCTCGTCATAGAGCTTAGGGTTGCCGCCGACGAGGTAGATGTCGATGACGTGCAGGACGACGAAGGCGAAGATGCCGACGCCGGACAGGCGATGGAACGCCCAGGCGATCATGCCTTCGCGGCCGCGGTAACGGAAGAGCATCGGTATCCGGCTCAAAGCGCGCGCCTCATCTCTTTGGGCTTCGGCTAAGGCGCGACGAGGACGGCCGCGACGCGATCGGCGACCGCGGCCGCAAACGCCTTCGTGCCGGCGGTGCCACCGAGATCCGGGGGCAGCGTGCGGCCCTCCGCGATGACCTCGCGCACCGACCTCTCGACACGCTCGGCTGCATCTGTCTCGCCCAGGTGGCGCAGCATCAGGGCGGCGGACAGGATCAGGGCCGTCGGGTTGGCCACGTCCTTGCCGGCGTACTTGGGCGCCGAGCCGTGGACCGGTTCGAACACGGCAGCCGTGTCGCCGATGTTGGCCCCAGGCGCCACGCCCAGTCCTCCGACCAGCCCGGCAGCAAGGTCACTGACGATGTCGCCGTAGAGGTTGGGTAGGACCAGCACGTCGTACAGCTCCGGCTTCTGGACGAGCTGCATGCACATATTGTCGACTATGCGGTCCTCGAATTCGATGCGGCCCTGGTACTCGGCCGCAATCTTTCGGCACGACTCCAGGAACAGGCCGTCCGTAAGCTTCATGATGTTCGCCTTGTGCACGGCGGTCACCTTGCGCCGGCGGTTGGCGACCGCGTACTCGAACGCAAACCGCGCGATCCGCTCGG
>CAYZEJ010000126.1:0-7708 GCA_964477545.1 uncultured Anaerolineaceae bacterium
GGTCGCTGGCCGACTGTCACGGGTCGGTTACCGGGCCTCGCTCCAGTACTACTTCACATGGCGCACGAAGCCGGCCTGGGCCGGCACCTGCCGGCTATTGATCGTCCGACTACGGGACGGCACGCAGCACAGCGCACTGTTCAAGTTCGGCGCTGCCGACGTGCCTGCCCCTCCGCCGCCACCGCCTCCTCCGCCGCCGCCGCCTCCGCCTCCGGTCGATCCGCCCGTCGACGGATTGCCCGCCCTGAGCGCTACACCTGCCAGCGCGTCGCCGGGCAGCCTGGTCACGCTCATCCTGCCTGAGGGGTTCGCGCCGGCGGGCGAGCTGTCCCTGCTAATTGGCGGCGAGCCCGCCTCCGTCGTCCGCATCGCCGGCGGCGGCTTGAGCGCCGGCGTGCCGCTGTTCCTCGATCCGGAGACCACCTGGCCGGCACCGCCGGCGGGCCCGGTCGACGTCATCCTGCTCGCCGACGGCGAGCCGGTCGCCGCGGGATTGGGTGCGCTGCAGATCACACCGCTCGTACCCGCGCCTGGCTCAGCCTCGGAGGCGCGGGCCGCGCTGGCTGAGATCGTCGACGCCTGGCAGCTCGTCGGCGCGGAGTTCGGCACTGACCTCGTCGATCAGCCGGGAGCACAGGAGCAGTGGTTCAGCGCGCTCTCCGAGGCGCTCGAAGGGCTGGTCAACGGCGACGATCCCGACTCGCTCGCACAGCTGCTCGCTGCGGCCGATCCGGAGACTCTGGCGCTGCTCGATGCCTGGTTCGCGCAGAGCGGCCTGTTGGGCCTGCTCGAGGAGTACGCGGCCAGCATCACCGGCGCGGCCGACGCGCTCGCGGCCGGCAACCGGGCATTGGCCAGCGCGCGGCTGGCTCACGCACTCGCACTGGCGCACGGACCGGTCGCCAGCGTCGGCACATGGGACGTGGCCCCCAGCTCGACGACGTCGGCGCTGACGACCTCGTATCTCGCCGACGTCGCGCTCTCCCAGAAGATGCAGTTGTACGAGACCGTGAAGCTGTTCGGCGAGCAGTTCATCAATGCGACGGCGACCACGTGGAGCCAGTTCAGCGCGCTCCTCACGCTGGTCGGCTTGTCGCATCCGCTGGTATCCGCGATCGGCCTCGTCCTGTCGGTACTCGACTTCGGCGTGAACAAGATCCTCGTCGGCCTGCTGCCCGCGAACATCGAGACACTCAACAACATCCCGTCGTTCAACCTGACTCTGGGCAGCACCCAACTGGAGCGCGGCGAGACGACGAGCGCGGTGCTCAAGATCGCCGCCGTGAATGACCCACCCGGCATCGGCGTACATGACGTTATCAGCCAACTCCTGACGGCGATGGGCCTTAGCGCCGCCGCTCAACCCGCCGTTGGCCAGCAGTTGCTCGCCCGCTATAACGACCTCATGGGTGCGCTCCAGGGAGCGCTCGCGACGTATGCCGGGCTGCACCCCGAGCTCAACCTCGACGTCACCGTGACCTCGATGCCGGCGCTGCGCTGGGAGGCGACGGTCACCAGCATCACCCTCGCCGAGCGCCTGAGCTTCACGCCGACGGTCATCGACGGCCTCACAACCGCCGTCGACTGGCAGGCGAGCCAGACCGAATGCGGCGAGGGGCGCATCTTCGCCCGCACCGAGGTCTTCAAGTGGGGCGACGACGTGCTCGACAGCAACGTCGTGACCGTCGACGTGGAATGCGTCGGGGTCAGCGTCGCGCCCGGCTTCGTCAGCCTCCAGCCGCTGGGCACGCAGCAGTTCACGGCCACGGTGACACACGCGACCGACACTTCGGTCACCTGGACGTCGAGCGGCTTCATCACCAGCGGCGGCGAATTCACCGCGCCCGCGACTGCCGGTACCTATACGGTCACGGCCACCAGCAATGAGGACCCGCAGCGATCCGACACCGCGACCGTGCTCGTTGGTGAGGTCGTCATCACGCCGGCCAGCGCGATCGTGGACTTCGGCAATTCCGTGACGTTCTCCGCGACGACGATCGGGCTGGCGGCGTCTGGCGTGAGCTGGTCGGTCAGCGGCGGCGGCGCGATCGATGCCCAGACAGGTGTGTTCACCGCTGGTCAGACCCCAGGCATGTTCACCGTGCGCGCGACGAGCACGAGCGTGCCGTCGGCGTTCGGCGAGGCGACGGTGACAGTCGGGCTGCTGACCACCACCCATGTCACCGCGACCCTGAGCGGATACACCCAGTACGGGCAGCTAAGATCAGCGCGGTTCGAGCTCGACCTCATCGCGTTCGCCGACAGCGATGGATTCGTCACGGTCGCGGTCAGCGGCACGGTGGATGACCGTGTGGATCTGGACTCTGGCGTCTGTGGGCCGGTGGGCAGCCAAGGGCACGCATTCCACACATTTCAGGGGAATGCGGAGTCCGCATACGTTGTCGACTGGTCCCAATTCACTGGCTGGCACTATCTCTTCATGACTTCTCGCGGACTCCACGTAATAGGTTCCACGGCTGGCAATTCGTGTGACAACGCCTGGAGTGATCCGAACGCGACCTGGCTCTCGCAGGTCCCGTTTTTGGTGGTGCGTGACGCGGACGGGCGCCCGATCGCGCTCGACTTCGGCGCCGCGACGGGCGAGCACTACAACGACCTCCAGGATAACTTTACGCACAGGTGGGACCTGACTGGGAACGTCCCGGTCGCGTTTGGAACTGCCCCGCCCCCACCCGCGCCTACGCCAATCCCGACGCCGACGCCACCCCCCGTAGGGCCGCCACCGCCGCCTGGGGCTTGACATCCTCGCGGGAGGCCCGTCGGACGCGAACTGTGCGCGCGCGTGCGGTACGGCGGCGGCACCGAAGGACGGACATAAGAGATGACGCGGCCCGATCGCGACAGAGGGTGGCTCAGTTCGGCCGACCAGAATCCTGTACAATTCGGCCGTGGCAAAAACGGTTCCGTTCACGGAGGCGCGAGCGCGGCTCAGCGAGCTGCTCGATGAACTGGAGTCAAGACACGAGCACGTCGTAATCACCCGCAACGGCCGACCGGTCGCCGTGCTCGTTTCGGCCGATGAGCAGCAAGTCCTGGAGGAGAGCCTCGAAATCCTCCAGGACGAGGAACTCTTGGGCGCTCTTCGTGAAAGCGAAGAGGATGTGCGGAGCGGGCGTCTGATCTCCCTGCTGGAGGTGAGGCGAGAACTCGGCCTTGGCTAAGCTGCTTCTCACGACACGTGCAAAGCAGGACCTCGCAACGCTGCCTCGCCTCGTTCAGGAGGCTGTCCTGGATACGCTTTCCCGCCTGGAAATGGATCCGGAGGAGCTTGGCAGCGAGCTTCGAGGCAGGCTCCAAGGGCTGTGGTCGTGCCGCGTCGGCAGCTACCGAATCCTGTACACGATAGAGGGGGCGGACCCGCCGTCCCGGGTCATCGTCCGGGCGATCCGCCACCGTGCCGTCGCCTACGGAAGGCAGCACCGCCAATAACCCGAGCCAGGCTCGCGGTTGTTGCCTGAGCGCCCGAAGCGGCGCGACCGGGCGGGATGGCCGGCAGGGTTGATGGACAATACGCGATTTGCGTAGCAAACTGGTGCCATGACGGCCCCCTACGGCGCGAGAACGATCGAAACGGTCGTGGCGCTGAGCCAGCGGCCGGACGGTAGCCGGCTGAGTGAGATCGCCGAGGCGCTGCGCGTCTCGCTGAGCACGACGCAGCGTGCCCTTTCGTCCCTTGCAGACGACAAGCTGGTCCGTTCATCTGTCGACGGCCGCGACCGTCGACACGCCATCAACGCAGCGCATCCGGCCAGTTCGGCGCTCGTCGAATTTGCCCTGCGCAGCCTGCCCGTCGCCGAAGCGCTCGACCACACGCTACGCGCAAACCCCGCGGTCGAGTTCACGGGAAAGGACGACGAAGGCTACGTGGTGGTGCTCTCGCCCTTTGCCGATCCGGCCTCAGTGGCCCTGCTACACGAGACAATCCAGACAATCAACGGCGATCGCGCCGACTCGAAACCAGTCGACATCTTCGAACGAAGCGATCTCAGGCGCCGCCTTCTCGACCGTCCTGAGTTGCGCGAGCGCGGCCTCCGGCTGGTGACCATCAAAGGCTCGGCGTCCCGCGCCTTCCGCGATCCGTTCCCGCGTCGCCGAAGCGGCGGGCGTAGACTCGGCGAACTCCACCCATCGCTCCCCAACGTGTCGCGGCGCGCAGTCGAGAGACTGGCCCGCGCCCATGGACTCGCCCGTGTGTCCGCGTTCGGGTCCGCCGTTCGAGCTGACTTCAGGCCGGATTCGGACGTTGACATCCTGATCGAGCCCATGCCGGGCGTCCGCCTCGGCGTCGGCGAACTCATCGAAATCCGCGAGCAACTCGAAGCTATGTTCGACCGCGATGTCGACGTGCTCAAATCGACCGTGGTCCGCAGGCCCATCCTCGATCGGGCGCGGAACGAGCAGGTGGTTCTCTTTGGATCCGCGTGACCACGACCGGCTCGAACGTGCCTTGAAGAGCGCGCGGATCGCGATCGGACACGTTGCGTCAGGCGGGGCCGACTGGCGCGACGACCAAAAGACAATCGATGCCGCGGCCAAACGGGTCGAGGAAGTCGCAGAGCAACTGAAACGGGTCAGCCCTCGGCAGCAGGCAGCAATGCCAGGCATCGCCTGGAAAGAGGCAAAAGGGATGCGTGAGGTGCTCGCCCACGACTACGACGAAGTCGATATCGAGGTTCTGGCCGATGTGGTGGACAACGACCTCCCCGCGCTGATCAGGGCGATCGAGGGGGCATTGGGAAGCCGATGACCATGCCCGACCTCGTCGCGACTCGCGACGTCAACGCCCTGAACGAGTGGCTGGCCCAGGCCGACCCTCTTGAGATCGCCGAGGAGCTCGGCCGACTGCCGGTAGCCGACCGCGCAATTCCTTTCCGCCTGCTCCCCAAGGACCGCGCGCGGCTCGTCGACGAGATGCCGGCCAAGGTCGCGAAGCAGATGCTCGCCGGGCTGTCGCAGCGCGAGCGGGCGCTGACCGCCACCCTGCTCGGCTACCCGGAGAACTCGGCCGGGCGCGTCATGTCGCCCGAAGTGGTCAACCTCAGGGCCAACCAGACGCTGCCGAGGCGCTCGCACGGCTGCGCCAGGTCGGCGGAGCGGCCGAGACAATCTACGCGCTGCCGGTGACGGACGACGGGCGCCGGCTCGTCGGTGCGCTCGGCCTGCGCGACCTCGTGCTCGCCGACCCGGCCACGCCGACGCGGCGGCTGGTAGGCCCGAAGATGCGGATTGTCGCTTAGCCGCCGCCTTCGCATACTTCATCGATGGTCGCTGGCGGAGGACTAGTCGCACGAAGCTTCCCCGGCCTCGTCGGACGCGAGGCCGAGCGACGTCGGATTGATGCTTTCGTGCTGGCGGTCGCCGAACGGACGCGCACGCTCGTGATCAAGGGCGAGGCCGGCATCGGGAAGACGACGCTCTGGAGGCACGCCGTCGAGCAGTGCCGCGAGGCTGGTTACAAGGTTCTGGTCACGCGGCCGTCGCAGGAGGAGATGCCGCTGGCGCTCGTGGGCCTCGTCGATCTCTTCGAGGACATCGACGAAACCGTCGCCGCGTCGGTCCCGGACGGTCACCCCCTCCAGCGCGGCCGGGCGGTCCTCGAGGCGGTTCGGCGCGCGGCGACGCAGGCGCCGACGGTGATCGCGATCGACGATCTGCAGTGGCTCGACTCGGCCTCGGCTCGAGCGCTCCGCTACGCGTTTCGCCGCCTGGAAGCGGAGCCCGTCGGCTTGCTGGCGGCTGTGCGCCTCCAGCCGGATGGGGCCGATCCTCTTGGCTTGGCCGAGACGCAGGTGCCGGGCCAGCATGAGACGCTAGAGCCCGGCCCCCTCAGCCTCGGCGCGCTGCGGCGCGTCGTCGACCAGGTCGTCACCGCGATCTCACGGCCGACGCTGCGCCACGTTCACGCGGTGTCGGGCGGGAATCCGCTCTACGCGATCGAGCTCGCTCACGGACTCGCACGCGACGAGCGCGGCTTCCGTCTGTGGGACGGGCTCCCGCTCCCGGACTCCCTCCAAGCGGCGATCGCGGAGCGGTTGAAGCGCGCGCCCGCCGAGCTGGACCCGCTCCTCGAGGCGGTGGCTGCGGTCGGTCCGACGCCGGTCAGGGAGCTGCGCGCGACGCTGCCTGACGAGAACGTCGACGCGCTCGTGGCGACAGCCGAGCGTGAGGCGCTCCTCGTGGTCGAGAACGACCTGACCGTGCGATTCGCGCATCCGCTGCTCGGCTCCGCCGTCTACAGCCGGATGCGTCCGCTCGCGCGCCGATCGCTGCACGCCGACCTTGCCGGGCGCACGGGCGACCCGGACGTCCGGGCGCGGCACCTCGCGCTGTCCACCGACCAGGCTGACGCGCGGGTAGCGCAGTTGCTCGAGGAGGCGGCGGGACGAGCGAGCGCCCGTGGCGCCCGCGACCTGGCCGCCGAGTTCGCTCGGCACAGCCTCAGGCTGACACCGCCCGACGACGGCGACGCCGCGCAGCGGCGCGCACTCGCGGAGATCGGGCATCTCGCCGCCGCCGGCGAGGTGGGACGTGCACTCGAGCTCGCCGACCGGCTGGTCGGGGCGCTGCCTGTGGGCCCGGGGCGGGTGGAGGCGCTCGTCCGGCGCGCCGAGCTCCAGGGCGAGGACTTCGAGCGGGTCGAGGCGCTCCTCGCTCAGGCAGTCGAGGAGGCCGGCGAGGACGAGCTGGCGCGGGGTCGCGTGCTCGACGAGCTCGGCTTCCTGCGCGGCTCCCTCCTCGGCGATGTTCACGGTGGCCTCGAGAGTGCCCGTGAGGCGCTCGCGATAGCGGTACGGCACGGTGACCGGAGCCTGGAGATGTCCGCCGCGATCGCCGTCGCCGATCTCCATGGTCTCGCCGGCACGCCCCGCCGCGACCTCACCGAGCGGGCGGTCGCCATCGAGGAGGAGATCGGCGGCCAGCCGTTCCTGTGGGGAAGCCCGCGGGTGCATCTCGCCAAGCAGCTTCGCCAGGCGGGCGACCTCGGCGGGTCGCGCGCGCTGTACAACGCGGTCTACGAGGAGGTCATCCGCTCGGGGGATGAGCGCTCGCGCCCCTTCGCCCTGTACGACCTCGCTTGCCTGGAGTGCTATGCGGGCAACCTGGAAGCAGCCGAGGAGCTGGCACGGGAGGCGACCGAGGCAGCGCGCGACACGGAGGATACTCATGTAGGCGTCTGGGCTCTGTTTCCGTCCGCACTGATCGCCGCCTGGCGCGGTCGGGCCGAGCAGGCTCGTGCGGCCACGGATCAGATGCTCGAGTGGGCCAACCGGCGCGGATCGCGCCCGACCCTCGCACGGGCGCGGGCTCTACTCGGGCTGCTGGCGCTCTCCGAAGGCGCGGCGGATACTGCGGTCCGGGAGCTGCGAGAAGCGACGCGGCTCGTCGAGGAGATGGGGCTCCTGAACTCCATCCTGCTCCCGGCCCGGCCGGACGCGATCGAGGCGTTTGCCGGTGCCGGGGACGTCGAATCGGCCGCCGTCCTGCTCGAACGCCTCGAGAAGCAGGCGAGTGCCGTCGCGAACCCACTGCTGGACGCCGTCGTCGAGCGGTGCCGGGGAATCGTCCTTGCGGCGCGGGGGGACGCGGACGCGGCGATATCGCACCTCGAACGCGCGAGGGCGAGCTTCGACCGGCTCGGGTTCCGTCCGGACGCGGCGCGCGCGGCGCTTGCGCTCGGTCGTGCGCT
>CAYZEJ010000127.1:0-7564 GCA_964477545.1 uncultured Anaerolineaceae bacterium
CGTCGCGCGTCGACGTCAGCTCCTCGTCGTCGAGCGCGACGCCGCGCTCGCCCGCACCCGGAGCTGAGCGTGGCCGTCGCGGTCGCGGCCAGCATCCTGACTGCCGACTTCGGCAACCTCTACCGCGTCGTGCGGAAGCTGGAGCGCGCCGGAGTCGACCGGCTGCACCTCGACGTCATGGACGGCCACTTCGTCCCCAACATCACGTTCGGTCCCGATGTTGTCGCAGCGTTCCGTCGCCTCACGTCGCTGCCGCTCGACGTCCACCTGATGATCTCCGAGCCGGCGCGCTACGTGACACGGTTCCTGGACGCAGGCTCTGACTCGATCACCTTCCACGTCGAGGTCGATGAGCCGGACGACGTCAAGCGGGAGACCCTGGAGCGAATCTCAGCCGCGCGGCGCCAACCGGGGTTGGCCGTCAGTCCGGATACGACCCTGGCCGCGGTCGAGCCGTTCGTGGACGCGCTCGGGATCATCATGGTCATGACCGTACAGCCCGGATTCGGGGGCCAGCGCTTCATGGCCGACCAGGCGCCCAAGATCGCCCAGGCAAAGAAGCTCCTCGGCGGACGGTCGGGCACAGCCGTACACGTGGATGGAGGCGTCAGCTCCGAGACGGCAGATGTTGTCGGCGGGCTTGGTGTCGACGTGTGTGTGGTCGGATCCGCACTGTTCCAGCGGGGTCACGACGCGGCGCGCGAGGTGGAGGCGGTCAGATCACGAGCACAGGCTGCCGCGCCGGTCACGGTTTCCACCCGCTAGCGGTTGCGCATCCTCGTTCAGCGGGTCACGCGCGCCGAGGTGAGGGTGGATGGCCGCGTTGTCGGTGCCATCGGGGATGGATTGGTCGCTCTGGTCGGTGTGGGCCACGCCGACACGGAGACCGACGCCGCGGCATTGGCCGGCAAGGTCGTCGATCTGCGCATCTTCCGCGACGAAGAGGGGAAAACGAACCGGTCGCTCATCGATGTTGGCGGGGATGTGCTCGCCGTCAGCCAGTTCACGCTGTACGCGGACACGCGCAGGGGAAGGCGGCCGTCGTTCGTGGACGCGGCCTCACCCGAGGTCGGAGAGCGGCTCTATTTGAGTTTCGTGGCGGCCGTCGAGGCGCGCGGCGTGAAGGTCGCTCGCGGCGTGTTCGGAGCGGAGATGGAGGTCGAGCTGGTCAACGATGGCCCGATGACGATCTGGCTCGACAGCGAGGATCGCTAGGGACGTTTTCAGTCAAATCTGCCTAATACGCGGACGGTGCACGTCAGTAGTGGCTATCTCACGTAATTTCGGCGGAAACCGCCACAAATGACTGCACCTGGCGACTCCGGCTGTGGACGGTCCGCCTATTTGGCGGAAATGGCGGAAGGTGCGGCCGAGGATTCACTGTTCGGCTGGAAAGAGCCGCAACCGCTTCACGACGGTTGACAACGATCCGTTAGTGGCTGCGACGGGAGACGAGCTAGGCCGTTTTCTGGAGGGTGCGGCGGCAGCGGGTGCAGACGAGCACGCGGGTGGCGACGCCATCGCGCTCGAGCTTCATGGGCTGCAGGTTCGGCTCCATGCGACGGTGAGCGCGGACGCGGTTCATACCGACGGATTGCGGGTTGAAGCCGCCCATCGAGGTCTTGCCGCAGATTGCACAGGCGCGGGACATGGTTCGAAAGGACTCCGAGTCGGGGTTGGAGACGACGCTCCGAACGGGCGCGCCGGCTGGCTACTATAGCACGACGCCGAGCGTGGAAGGCTGTCAGAAGGGCCGCGCGGCAGTCGGGAGGAGATGGACGAACGCGAGGTTCGCCGCGTCGTGCGCGGCGCCGCTGAGTCGGTCTACGGCGTGGTCGCCGTGGTCGGCTCGACCTGGCGTGACCGCGTCGCCGCGAGCCTGAACCTCGGCTCGAGCGGCGTGTCGGTGACCGTCGGCCCGCCACTTGCCGTGACGGTCGACCTGCGTGTTGCAGAGACCGTGCCACACAGTCAGGTGGCGGCCAATGTCGCCGAGAAGGTGCGCTACGTGGTCCAACGCGACCTTGCCCAGACGATCGGCGCATTGACCGTTCGTATCGACGGGCGACCAATGGCCACCGATCAGGACGCTCCGCCGAAGCCGTCGAACCCTTGATCGAGGGCGCGTGGGACGGCCACGAGCTGCTGGCCGCGCTGCGCCACGCACGGGCTGTGCTGCACGCTCACGTCGACGAGGTCAACGCCCTCAATGTGTTCCCGGTCCCCGACGGCGACACGGGCTCGAACATGCTCGCGACCGTGCAGGCCGCCATCGACGAGGCCGACGGCGTCCCTGTCGCGGAACGCTCCGTGTCCCGTGTCGCGGCCGCGCTCAGCCTGGGTGCCCTTATGGGCGCCCGGGGCAACAGCGGGGTGATCCTGTCGCAGCTTTTTCGCGGTCTGGGTGAGGCCGTTGACGCGACGACCTCGATTGGCGGCGCGGAGATGGCCGAGGCGTTGCGCCAGGGTTGCAAGGCAGCCTTCGCCGCCGTGGTCAAGCCAGTGGAGGGCACGATCCTGACCGTTGCGCGCGACGTCGCCGAGGCCGCCGGCCGGGCAGCAGACAACCACGCTCGGCTTGAGGGAGTGCTGGAGGCTGCCGCCAGCGCCGCGTCAGCATCGGTGGAGCGCACGCCGCAGCTGCTAGCAATCCTGCGCCAGGCTGGAGTGGTCGACGCTGGCGGGAAGGGCCTCGAGCTGCTGTTGATAGGGGCGCTGGCGAGCGTCCGCGGCGAGCCATTGCCCGAAGCGAGCCTCGTGCCGCAGGACATCGCGCTGCCCCTCCTCGACGCGCTGGAGGAGGAAGGCTTCGGGTACGAGACGGTCTTCGTGGTCACGCCCGTGGAGGGAGCGAAGCTGGATGTCGCGCAGATACGACGGAGGCTCGACCAGATCGGTCAGTCGGTCCTCGTCGCGGGCGACTATCACGCCGCCAAGATTCACATCCACAACGAGCGGCCTGACCGCGTTATCGCCTATGGCTTGTCCCTTGGGACGCTGAGCCGGATCAACGTCGAGAACCTGGACCGCCAGGCCACCCAGGTACGCGACCGCGTCGCCGCGGCCGACGCCGCTCTGACCAGCGGCGCGGGGGCCGCGGTGATCGCCGGGGACGAGGCGACCGAAACGACAGGCCCACGCATCGTGGCGGTGGCTGCCGGGGACGGTCTGGCACGGGTGTTCACGACGCTCGGCGCAACAGTCGTGCGCGGTGGGCAGGGAGCCAATCCCTCCGCGGGCGAACTGGCCGACGCTATCCGTGACTTGCGAGCGAGCGAAGTAATAGTGTTGCCCAACAACCCCAACGTTCGCCTGGCGGCCAAGCAGGCGGGCGGACTGTCCAAGAACGTCAAGGTGGTGGTGATCCCGACCCGCAATGCGGCTGAGGGGATCGCGGCGATGCTAGCCCTCGACCCGGACGCGAGCATCAAGGCCAACGCCAAGGGAATGGCCGAAGCAGCCCAACAGATCCAGACGATGCAGGTCACCGCGGCGGTGCGCGACGCGCGCATGGGCAGGCACCGTGTCCGCAAGGGGGAGTACATATCTCTCGGCCCCACCGAGGGCCTGCTTGCGTCCGACCGCGACCGCACCGCTGCCGTGTTGAGCGCGCTGCGCCGCTTCAAGCCAGGCTACGAGCTGATGACCGTGTACCGCGGCGAAGGCGTCAGTCGCGCAGCAGCCGATCGCCTGCGTGATGCCCTGAAGGCCGAGCTCGACGACGTCGAGATCGAGCTTGTCGATGGCGGACAGCCTCACTACGACTTCCTGATCTCGGCGGAGTGACGTCTCCCGCGGTCGGCACGCAGACTGAGGCTGGCTCAGCCAGCGCGGCCATCCTCGATCAGGGACTGCGCAGCGCAGGGCTGCCGCCGAGCGCTGCCAACAAGCTGGCGAAGCTCGGCCTGAAGTCGGTCCGTGACCTGCTCTTCCACTTTCCACGCAGGTACGACGACTTCAGCCGGCCGATGACCCTGCGCCAACTGCGCGAGCACCCACCCGAGGGACCCGTGAGCGCCACAGTCGAGGTCGTGGACCTGCGCGTGGAGCAGGGGTTCCGGAGGCGCATCCAGCGGACGGTCGCCCGGATCCGCGACGAGACGGGAGAAGGGGAAGCGATCTGGTTCGGACGCCGTTACATCGAGCGGCGGCTCGCGGCCGGCCAAACGGCCGCGCTTTCGGGCAAGGTCGACGTCCGCGGGTGGGTACCACGCTTTCAGAACCCGGAGTTCGGCCCCGCCGATGAGGATGCCCTTCACGCTGGCCGGATTGTCCCTGTCTATCGGCTAACGGCCGGGCTGACTGCTCCATACCTGCGCCAGCGGATCCGTTCGATCCTCGACGTGGCGCTGCCGGCTTACGAGGAGTACCTCCCCGCAGCCGTGCGCGGGGAGATCGGTCGAGAAGTGCCGGACATCCGCCAGGCGGTCGAATGGACTCACTACCCGCCCGATTTCGATGATCTCGACGCGGCGTTGGGCAGGCTCGCGTTTGACGAGCTACTGGCGCTCCAGATCGGCATGGTTGCTCGCCGCCGCCAGCGCCAGACGGAAAGCTCGTTGCCGATCGAGATCCCAGATGAACGCTTCGCCGATGCGGTGACGCAGATCGAGGATGTGATCGCCACACAGATCGCCGCGCGTCGCGCCCGCGCCGGTGACAGCGAGGCATACCCGGAGGTGACACTGACCACCGACCAGCGAGTGGCATTGGACGACATTCGACAGGACCTGGCCAGCGAGCGGCCAATGATGCGGCTTCTGCAGGGGGATGTCGGCTCAGGCAAGACAGCCGTTGCGGCGCTGGCGCTCGGATGGGCGGCGGATGCCGGTCATCAGGCCGCAATGCTGGCCCCGACTGACCTGCTCGCTCACCAACACGCCCAGACGCTTGCCCAGTTGCTCGAGCCGCGCGGTCACGATGTCACCCTGCTGACCGGGTCACTCGGCACCGCGCACCGGCGCGAGGCACTCGATCTGATCGGCGCGCCGACGGGCAACGCGCTCACCGGCCATTCTCGCGGTCGCGTAGTCGTGGGCACTCATGCGCTGGTGCAGGATGCGGTCGCCTTCGCCGACCTTCGGCTCGTGGTTGTCGACGAGCAGCACCGCTTTGGGGTAGCGGAACGTGAGGCTCTGACCGCGAAGGGCAAAGCGCCGCACGTGTTGTTGATGACCGCCACGCCCATACCGAGAACGCTGGGACAGATCGTCCACGCCGACCTGGACGTGTCAGATCTGCGCACGCCGCCCCTTGGCCGTCAAACCATTCGGACCGCGGTGAGACACCTGGACGAGCTGATTCGTCGTGAAGATGGCCGGCAGGGTGCGTTGCCACTCATCGCGCAGCAGGTCGCGGCAGGTCACCGGGCATTCGTCGTCGTACCGCTGGTCGAGGATGACCCTGAGGCGGGGGCCCGGTCCGTCGAGGACGGGGCGAAGCTGATCCGCGACAACTGGGCCGAGGCCGCCCTGGTGGGTGGCGTCGAGCCACCGCCGCTACAGCTCGAGATCGTTCACGGGCAGATGAAGGCGGCCGACCGCGACGAACGTATGGACAGGTTCCGCCGCGGCGAGGTTCACGTCCTGGTCGGCACGACGGTCATCGAGGTCGGCGTCGACGTGCCCGAGGCCACTGTGATGATGGTGCTCGACGCCGACCGTTTCGGGCTCGCCCAGCTCCATCAGCTGCGCGGCCGGGTGGGCCGAGGTGAGGCCCAGTCCTACTGTGTGCTCGTGAGTGAGCGATACCCAAAGGAGAAGCAGCGGCCGGACGAAGAGCAGGCCGCCGTCAAGGCGCGGCTGGATGCCCTGGTCAATACCGAGGACGGTTTCGAGCTGGCCGAGCTCGACCTCGAGCAACGCCGCGAGGGCGAGCTGCTCGGGCTCAACCAGAGCGGGCTGCCGCCACTGCGGGTGGCCTCGCTCCAGCGCCCCGCGCACCGCGAGCTATCACTCAAGGCCCGCGAGATAGCAGAGCGGCTGGTCGACGATTCCGGTCACCTACCGACCAACCTCGCCTCACTCCAGGCCGAGATGACCTCGGGCTGGCTGGCCAGGGTAGGCGCTGGTGACGTGCTGACGGCCGATCTGGATGCCTGAGGCGGGTCGAGTCATCGCGGGTACGGCCCGCGGTATCCGGCTCGAGGGAGCGCCGGGGGGGACGCGGCCGCTGTCGGACCGCGTCAAAGAGTCGCTGTTCGCTGCGCTCGAGGCCGAGGGTGCGCTGTCGGACGGATTCCTGGATCTCTTCGCGGGCACCGGGGCGGCAGGTATCGAGGCGCTTAGCCGGGGAGCCAGTCGCGCCACTTTCGTCGAGCACGACTCCAAAGTAAGCGCGGTCATCGAGGCGAACCTGGAGCGCGCGCACCTGTCGGGGGGACGGGTAGTCCGCAACGACGTCCTGCGTTTCCTTTCCACCGGCCGGCCGGACCAGCAAATGCCGTTTCGAGCCGCCATTGCGGACCCGCCGTACGACACGCCTCTCGTCGTGCCCACGCTCGAATTGCTGGGCGACAGGCAACATGGCTGGATGGCAGACGCAGCCGTTGTGGTTGCGAAGCATTTCTGGCGCGACACGCCCGTCGAGCGAATCGGCAGCCTTGCACTCGAACGGCAGCGTCGATTCGGCGAGACGATGCTGACCTTCTACCGCCAAACTGATCAGTGACGATGAAGACCGCGATCTACCCAGGCTCGTTCGATCCGATCACTCTCGGTCATATCGACGTGATCGGCCGGGCCGCGGGCATCTTCGAGCGGCTCGTGGTGGGAGTGCTGGTCAACCCCAAGAAGTCGCCACTGCTCGATCTCCACGAGCGCATTGCCACCATCCGCGAAGCGGTGGACGAAGGACTGCCGGACGTCGCGACTCGGGTGGAAGTGGCCGGCTTTGATGGCCTGACGGTCGACTACGCCAAGCGTCTGGGCGCCCAGTTCATCGTGCGCGGCCTGCGCGCGATCAGCGATTTCGAGTCCGAGCTGCAGATGGCCCATACCAATCGCAAGCTGTACCCGGATGTCGACACCGTCTTCTTCATGACTGCCCTCGAGCACGCATACCTGAGCTCGAGCCTGGTCAAGGAGATCGCCTCGTTCGGCGGCGACGTGAGCCAGATGGTGCCACCGGCCGCCAGCCGGAGACTGCGCCGCTAGTCCCTCAGCCCGTACAATCTGGAGTCGACGGCGGACCCGACGGCGCACAGGCCCCGGTGGCGCTCGGGCATGGAGGCGACTCCCATCGACATCATCTTCCTCATCGAACAGCTCGAACGGCTGATCACGCAGGGCCGCAACATGCCCCTGACGAGCAACGTGATCATCGACCAGGCGCGCGCCCTGGACCTGCTCGACCAATTGCGCGTGGCCGTGCCCGAAGAGGTGCGCGCTGCCAAGCGCATCAACGATGAGACCGAGCGGATCGTGGAGCGTGCGCAGGAAGAGGCCGAGCGCATCCTGGCTCGGGCACAGGAGCAGGCGGCGTTCCTGATCGAGGAGCGCGAGCTGACCAAGGCGGCCGAGATCCGGTCGGCGGCGATCATCGCCGAGGGCCAGCGCGAGGCGGA
>CAYZEJ010000128.1:0-7357 GCA_964477545.1 uncultured Anaerolineaceae bacterium
GGACGCCGCCGTTGAACAGGATCGACGGCAGGTAGGCCACGTACGAGGGCTCGTGCAGGACGACCTCGTCGCCCGGGTCGACGATCGCGGCCATCGCCGCCGCAACCGCCTCCGACGCGCCGACGGTGACGACGATCTCCTTCTCCGGGTTGTAGCTGACCCCATACAGCCGCTGCAGGTGCGACGACAGCGCGCGGCGCAGTTCCAGCGTGCCGTAGTTGCTGGTGTAGTGGGTCCGACCACTGCGCAGCGACCGGACGCCCTCTTCGACCACCTGCGGCGGCGTCGCGAAGTCAGGCTCGCCGACGCCGAGGCTGATGACGTCGGGCATTGTCGCGATCACGTCGAAGAACTTGCGGATGCCCGACGGCGGCACGGCACGCACGCGCTCGGACAGGCGCTGGCGTGTCAGCACGGAATCGGTCATCAAGGCTCCTCGGATAGCGCGCCGTCCGAGTATAGGTTCAGTGTGGGCCTGGGACCCCGCCCAGGCTCGGATTCCTACCTCAGCGCTTTTTGGGCCTTCTCCCAAGCGGTCTTGTAGCTGTCGAGTGCCTGCTCGAACTTGCCACCGGCCATCGCTGCGTCGCCCTTGGTCAGCGCGGCCTGCGCCGCTCCGACATCCTTCGCATTGCCCCCGGCAGCGACTGCATCATCGACCGCCGTCTGTGCCAGCATCCGCGCCGCATCGACGATCGCCTCGGTCAGTGGCCCGATCTCAGCGCTGCCGGAGAGCTCCTTCTTCGTCAGCTCCTTGATGGCGTTGTGGTAGAGGTCGAAGACCTTGCTTCCGGACTTCGCCGTCAATCGTTCGTCGCCGAGCCACAAGCCTGGCTCCAGGCTGGCATTCAACGCATCGATGGCCTTCCGCAGGGTCTTGCCTGTCTTGGCATCTGCGTCCTGCGCGATCTGAAGGAGCGCAGTCGCGGTTGATTCCGTGGCGAGCCGTGGTGAGATCGTGGTCCGATAGGCTGCGGTCCAGACGCTTGCGTGGCTCGTCAGTACGAGCAGAGAAAGATCTCCGGCACCGTCAACCGAGCGTGAGCGCACGCACGGATCCGGTTGCGCAATCATTGCCGTCCCGTCGCAGTCCGCAGCGATCACGCCGTCTCGAACGACCGTGATCGTTTCCGGATCGAGCGGCTCACCGGTCTCCGGATTGAAGAGCGCCGATGAATGGATGACAAAGTTCAGCAGAATCGGATCTTCGACCGTGGCCGGCAGATCCACATGTATGGCGTATGAGTCGCCGAGAAATGCATATGACGATACGGGTGGCTGTGCGCCGCTGAGGCGGGTGATATCGACTGCGCCGCCACTTGGGTTGTCGATGCTCACGGCGATCGGTGCCTCGGCGGTCGCCGGATCTGTTGATGCTTCTCCTGCATCTCCGGACGCGACCGGCTCGAGGAACACGAGGCCGCCGGTGGCCACCTCGCAGTTGTCCGTGAATGTTGCGGAGCCCGAGCAATACAGGTTGATGCCAGCGGAAAGCCAGCCTTCTTCAATGTGGGAGACACCGTCGGTCACGTAGGTGGCCGAGTAGCGCAGCGGCAACGTGGCATGGCCGCCGCCCCCGAACCCGGCGCTGAACGTGTAGATAGTCGCGTTGTCGTCAGCGTCGAAGAACGACGAGCAGGAGCCGTCGGAGACACCACCTGGGTAGTGCGCCACGCCGTTGATGGTCGTGTCGCCCGAGATGACTTCGAACGTCACGTCGAACCCCGTCACCAGGCCGTCGGCGATGTCGGCGTCGACCGTCTGCGTGAAGGTTCCGGGATAAGGGCCGTATGCATTGCCGACGATCTCGGCGTCGAGGTGCGACGGTGTTCCGCACGCGAAGGAGCCGGTGATCGTGCCGGTTATGTCATTCTCTCCCGCGCTGCTGTTCGAAACAAAGAGGCTCTGAGGGGGCGGAGGTGGCAACTGCGCCCCGAAGTCGAGCGTAGATGTCGCCTCGTAGCACTGGTCGGTACCGACATCCGCGGGATCCGGGCACATGAGGAAGATGGACGCGGCCATGAGGCCCTCCGAGACGGTCTCGGTGCCATCGCTCCCGGTCGTCGTAGCCGAATAGTCAAGGAAAAGGAAGTCGCCGCCGACGATCGGACTGAGGCCCGCGCCGAATTGGTACAGCGTCGCGCCATTCTCCGCCACGAACGAGTTGCAGAAAATGAATGCGCCCGTGTCGTGGTAGTGAGCGGTCCCGGTCACCAATTCGCCGCCGGCGCCACCTGCGAGGTTGATCGCGAACGTAGCGTCGAACGCCGTGACCGCTCCGTCAGACATTTCGGCGGAGATGGTGCCATCGAACGTGCCGTTCAAACCTGCAGACGCGGATCCCGAGACATTCAGCGTTAACGTGCCGTTAGCTTCGTCCGCGCATGCAAACCCGCCGGCGATCGTTCCGGGGTAGTCGACGCCGTCGATCGCAGACTTCGACACCCACAGCGCGCCAGAATCCAGCGTGGCGGCCGCCGTAATGGGCGCAATCGTGCTCACGAGCAGCGTCGCAGTAGCGATCGCACCTAAAAAGCGTGACGTCATTCGGGTCCCCCCAGGCTGCGGACCTATCGACCGCGCCAGGAACAGAGTGTCGCCTGATGCGGAGGCAATAGCAATCAAATAATGCGAACCCGACTTTCGTGGAGGCGAGTTATGCCGCTGTCGCAGCCACCGTGGCGGCTCGGTCCAGCGCCGAGGGCGTGTTTGGGTCTTCCAGGAGAGCGACGTCACGCGGCTCCAGCCTTCGCCAATCGGCATCGGCAGTAATTGCCTCATATGCGCGTCCCAGCTGGAACAGCCGGAGTTCATCCCACGGCCGACCAATGAGCTGAAGCCCGACCGGCAGGCCCTCCGACAGCCCGCATGGCACCGACAGCCCCGGTAAGCCGGCGACGTTGACCGGCAGCGTGCACGCGTCGGAGAGATACATCGACACAGGGTCTGCAAGGCGCGCCCCGAACCGGAACGCGACGGTGGGGCTGGTTGGGGCAACGATGGCGTCGACCGTCTCGAAAGCCTTGTCGAAGTCCGACTTGATCAGCGTGCGCACCTTCTGCGCCTTGAGGTAGTAGGCGTCGTAATAGCCAGCCGACAGCGCGTACGTGCCGAGCATGATGCGGCGCTTGACCTCGGCACCGAAGCCCGAACCACGGGTGGCCAGGTAGTCGGCGATGTAGTCCGCGCCATCGAGCCTGGCGGAGTGGCCATAGCGGACGCCGTCATAGCGGGCCAGGTTCGCCGACGCCTCCGCGGGGGCGATGATGTAGTAGGTCGCGAGGCCGTAATCGGTATGGGGCAGGTCGACATCGACGATCTCCGCGCCTGCATCCGCAAGCGCGGCGACGGCCTCCCGAACGCGAGCCTCGACTCCTGGCTCCATGCCCTTCACGAAGTACTGCTTCGGCAGGCCGAGGCGTACACCATGGAGCGCGGCTGCGGCCTCATCGTCGCCTTGGGCGAGCTCCGCCGGGTAATCAGGAACGGGGATGGGCGCCGAGGTCGAGTCGCGCTCGTCGCGGCCGGCAAGCGTCGCCATCAGCAGGGCTGTGTCGCGGACGTCGCGCCCGAACGGCCCGATCTGGTCAAGCGAGCTGGCGAAGGCGACGATCCCGTAGCGGCTGACTCGTCCGTAGGTCGGCTTCATGCCGACCGTGCCGGTAAGAGCCGCTGGCTGACGGATGGACCCGCCGGTGTCGGTGCCGATGCCCAGTGGCACGTGGTATGCGGCAACGGCCACAGCAGATCCGCCGCTGCTGCCACCCGGCACTCGTTCGAGGTCCCACGGATTGGCTGTTGGGCCCCAAGCCGAGAACTCGGTGGAGGAGCCCATTGCGAATTCGTCCATGTTGGTCTTGCCCGGCAGGACGGCGCCGGCGTCCTTCAGCCGTTCGCTGATGTGCGCGTCGTATGGGCTCTTCCAGCCCTCGAGGATGCGGCTGCCCGCGGTCGACGGTTGGCCGCGGGTGAGAACGAGATCCTTGAGCGCTACCGGAATTCCGAGCAACCCGGGGACCGCCGCCAGGGCCGCCTCTCCTTCGCGCCGCGCTTCCGCCAGCCTCAGGTCTGCGCTGTCAGCCTGGCGTCGGGCTTCCGCTTCGTCGAGGAAGACCCAGGCGTGGAGCGGCCCATCCGTGGTCCGAATGGTTTCCAGGTGAGCGTCCGTCAGCTCGCGCGCCGAGAAATCGCCAGAACGCAGGCCGCGGGCCATCTCGTGGGCGTGCAGGCGTGTTAGCTGACTCGAGGTGGTCATCGCGGCTTGGAGATAGGTCGGGTCAGTTGCCGTGCTCGCCCAGGATCGGCGGCACGATGAAGTACTCCCCTGCCCGTTCAGGGGCGCCGGCCAGGATCTCCTCTGAGGGGAGGCTCGGCGTCACCACATCATCCCGGAGGATGTTCTCAAGCTCGATCGTCTGGGCCGTAGGGGCGATCCCCTCCGTGTCCAGTTGGGCGAGTACCGCGTACTGGTCCAGGATGTGGTTGAGCTGCCCCTCGAGCCGGGCAAGCTCGTCCTCGCTCAACCCAAGCCGAGCCAGGTGTGCGACGTGCTCGACGTCCTTGCGCGACAGGGTGGCCATGGCCAGAGGATATCGGCCAAAGATAGAGGGACCGCCTTTCGGACGGTCCCTTTCGATCATCGCGCGGTGTTGCGCGGCTGTTGCCTGGCTAGCTGCCCTTCACCTGAATGTTGCCGGCCGAAATCGTCTTCGCCCTACGACTTGGGCTCCCCGCCCGCCAGCAGCCGACGGAACGCGTCCTCGTCCAGTACCTCGACCCCGAGCTCCTGTGCCCTGGCTAGCTTGGATCCGGCATTCTCGCCAGCGACCAGGTAGTCGGTCTTCTTGCTGACCGAGCCTGCCGCCTTGCCGCCTGCGGACCGAATGGCTTCCTCGGCCGACTGTCGGTCGAAGCCCTCCAGCGTGCCCGTCACGACGAGTATCTTGCCGGAGAGGGGGCCGCCGGTAGTAGCAGAGGGCGCGGCAAGCGGAGGACGTTCGGGCTCCACGCCGGCGTCAACCAGGTCATCGAGGATCGACGCCGTGGCAGGATCGCGCAGCCAGCTCTCGAGGCTTGCAGCGACCGTGGGGCCCACCCCTGGGACCTCCTCGAACTCCTCGGCCGTCACTTTGCCGAGCTCACGTGCAACCCGCGCGAACCAGCCATCTTTGCCGCCCATTGGCTCGTGGTCGGTTGGCGGCCAGCGTTGCGTCATCCACGTGGAGAGGTCGATCGCAGTCTGCCCGCCGACCTGTGGGATGCCCAGCCCGTTGAGGATCCTGAACAGGGGCCGAATCCGCGCGCGATCGATCGAAGCCTTGAGGTTCTCGGCGCTCTTGCGCGCGAAGCGCTCAAGCGACTCGAGGTCCTCGACAGTCAGTCTGAAGAAGTCGCCGCGCTGCCTGACCAGCCCACGCTCGAGGAGCTGAACGAGCACCTTCCAACCCGCACCTTCGATATCCATCGCTCCGCGGCCAACGAAGTGCCCGAATTCCTGGCCCACTCGGGCCGGGCACCCGACGTTAGGGCAGTAGTGTCGAACGGTGTCCGGATCGCGCACGATCGGCGTTCCACACACGGGGCAACGCTCGGGCATCTCCCAGATCAGCTCTTTGCCGGTGCGTTTCTCGGTGATCACCCGCACGATCTCCGGGATCACGTCACCCGCCTTGTGCAACACCACGTGGTCACCGATGCGAATGTCCTTGCGGCGGACCTCGTCGAGGTTGTGGAGCGTCGCCCGCGTCACAGTTGAACCGGCGACCCTCACCGCCTTCATATGCGCGACAGGGGTCAGCGTCCCGGTCCGACCCACATAAGGAACGATGTCCTCAACGACGGTCTCGACCTGCTCCGGCGGGTACTTGTACGCAATTGCCCAGCGCGGCGCCCGCGAAACCATGCCCAGCCGCTCCTGGAAGTCGAAGTGGTCGACCTTGATCACGACGCCATCCGTTTCGTACGGCAACCCGTGGCGCGGCTCCTGCCATCGCTCGATGTAGGCGATCACGCCGTCGATATCCAGGCCGGACTCATGGTTTGGCTCGACTGGGAAGCCGAGTTTGGACAGCCGATCCAGGGCTGCCGACTGGCTGCCGACGGTCTCGGCCGACGCCGTCTCCCCGCCATCGCCCTCGATCAGCACGTAGAACCATGCCGCGAGCCGGCGGCTGGCGGTGACCTGTGGATCGATCTGGCGCATCGATCCTGCGCCGCTGTTGCGCGGGTTGGCATACAGCGGCAGTCCTGCCTCCTCGCGCTCGGCGTTGATGCGCGCGAACTCGGCTTTCGGCATGAACACCTCGCCGCGGGCCACGACGCTGACCGGCTGGGTCAGGCGCTTGGGCACGGATTCGAGCGTCCGAACGTTGGCCGTGACGTCCTCGCCGGTCGAGCCGTCGCCGCGCGTGGCCGCCTGGGCGAGTCGGCCGCGGTCGTAGCGGATGCTGACTGCCAGGCCGTCGATCTTCAGCTCCGTGCCGTATCGGAGCTCCCGGGCTGCCTCGTCGTCCGCCATGCCCAGGAGACGTCGTACGCGAGCGTCAAAGGCCCGCACTTCGTCGTGTGAGAAGGCGTTGTTGAGCGAAAGCATGGGCGTGGAGTGGCGGACCTCCGCCAGCTGACCCGACGGCGCGCCGCCCACGCGCTGCGTAGGCGAATCGGTGGCTCGCAGCTCCGGGTGCT
The DNA here is from genome assembly GCA_964477545.1 of uncultured Anaerolineaceae bacterium. GTDB lineage: Bacteria > Chloroflexota > Limnocylindria > Limnocylindrales > CSP1-4 > JALYGJ01. The sequence goes on from CAYZEJ010000128.1 coordinate 6,685, forward strand.
CTTCCTCGATCTGGACGAGCTCGCGGAAAAGGGCGTCGTATTCCGCGTCGCCGATGTCGGGCGCATCCTCTTCGTGGTACAGGCTGTTCGCACGCTCTATCGCCTCGCGCAGCTCGGCCGCGCGGCCTGCGGGATCGGGTTGGGTCACTCCTCGGCTAGATCCACTCGACCATCGGCTCAGGTTAGAACCTGCATTAGAGTGGCGCTGCGATGGGTGCCCTGTCGGAATTCGCGCGTCATCCGCTGCTCTTCGGGCCGTCGCCGATTCATCCCCTCGAGCGCCTGACGGCCCATCTTGGCGGGGCGCGCATGTGGGCGAAGCGCGAGGACTGCAACTCGGGCATCGCGTTCGGCGGCAACAAGACTCGAAAGCTGGAGTACCTCGTCGCCGAGGCACTGGCGAAGGGTTGCGACACCCTGGTCTCGATTGGCGGCGTGCAGTCCAACCACACGCGGCAGGTCGCGGCTGTGGCAGCTCATGTCGGCCTGAAATGCGTCCTGGTCCAGGAAAGCTGGGTGGATTGGCCGGACAGCGTCTACGACCGCGTCGGCAACATCCTGCTGAGCCGGCTCGCCGGTGCAGACGTGCGTCTCGTCAAGGCGGGGTTCGGCATCGGCTTCAAGGAGAGCTGGGAGCAGGCGCTGGCCGAGATCGGGGCCCGCGGAGGCAAGC
>CAYZEJ010000129.1:0-7351 GCA_964477545.1 uncultured Anaerolineaceae bacterium
GCTGACGGTCAGGCCCTCGCGCTCCGCGAGCAGCTCGGCCAGGTGGCAGTCGTTGACGTCGCGATACCTGGTCCGAGCAAGCTCGACGACCTGCTCGCGGAGGGTGTCCGCCAGCCGGCGCGGTGAGGCGCGGCCGCGGTTGCCGTGGACCAGACCAGCCGGCCCGTCACGCTCAAAGGCCGTCCGCAGGCGCCACAGTTGGCGTTCGGACAGGCCGAGCGATTGGGCCGCCTCGGCCATCGACCTTTGGCCCTTCAGCAGCTTGGTCAGGATCCATGCTCGTCGCTGTTCCGTCGTGGTCATCGTGATCGTCGTCTCCATCTGCGGAGACTGACAAATTCACTGAGCAGTTAGCCCTGACAGATTCACTGAGCAACGAGAGGCTGCCCCTGAGCGGAAGGTACCCACTGCTAGAATCGCCCGAGTCGGGGCGTAGCGCAGTCTGGTAGCGCACTTGAATGGGGTTCAAGAGGTCGAAGGTTCGAATCCTTTCGCCCCGACCACTCTCCTGAGCACGAATTCCTTCATCGCGTTTCCTGCACGCAGCCACTCCGCCCGGCTGGTTCGCAGGACGTCCAGGACAGCGCCACGATGGTTCCTGGGCCATCTACGGCTTCGATACGACCGAGAAGGCCCAGATTGGCCGTAGGAGCCGCGAGTAGACGGCTGTCGGCCAATCCGAGGTCGAGTGCGTCCGCGAGATGGCGCGCTGTCTGCGGGAGATCGGCGACGGCCGCGTGCCAAAGTGACCGACGTACAGATCATTGGGCCAAACCACGGCATCGCATCGCACAATGCGCTCGTGCCAGAAGAACGCGAGCTGTCTGTCGACCTAGCGGCCGTTGACGGCGACGAGTGGCTGGACGCCTGGGTAGAAGTGCCGCCGGAAGTAAAACCAGACGCGGTTCCCGCGTTACTTCCGCCCGGGTGGTTCATCAGATGCGGCGAGCAATCGGGGGCATCGTGTCGCTCGCCGCTTATAGCGAGCACACGCAGGCCGCTGAACGAGTCGAAGGACAAGGCTCGACATACGCCCTCGCGCGGGCCGATCTTGCGACACGGCTCGCGCGCCATCGTGTCGCCACATGGCTCCGGGCCGAAACAATGGCCCTCTTGGGCATCCCGGGGGATGGCTCCTCCAATGCTCCGTTCGTCTTTCGACGCGGGCAATCCAAGGATCTTCACGTCTTCGCATGTGACACCGAGACCACCTACAACAGTTTTCTTGGGTTTGAATCCTTGAACGAGTATTTTCCCAACGAACATGCACGGTTGGTCTACACGCAGCCGGAGTGGATCATTCGAGATCGAGATCTGGACGAGCTGTTCACGGAGTCTCAGGAGTATCTAATCTCGCCTTCACCATGGGACCAATGGGCGGATCAGCTTCGTAGGGATCACCAAGTCGGACGTCAGGAGCTGCGCGACGAGGGTGTCCCAGACGATATTGCGGACTGGCTTGAGGAGACGTTCGGCGATCTGGACTTGGGTCATCTCCACGAGGACGGGCCGCTGTAGAGAGGAGTTGGTGATGTCTGTAACTTTGGATCCCATCGAGGGGTGAATATCGGTCAGACCGGCAGCAAGAGTGGACGGCGATTGCGGCTCAGGAGCGGGTGATCCCGGAGATGGCGCGGTGCCTGCAGGAGAGTGGTGACGGTCGGGTGCCACGCCAGGACTAACCGCTGATATAGCTCCTTGTGGAGCGCTCGATGATGGCATCGACCTCCACGGGGAGACCGGCACGCCGCTATCCGGCAGATGACCGTTGCGCCTAGTGTCCGGCCCCCGACCTCCGGCCGTGAACGGTGATCGGGATCCTGCGGCTTGTGACCGGTGATCGGACCATCAGCTGACGTCGACCGGGGCGAGCGGGCACCCCTGGGGTCCGCAGAAGGAGGCTGCCCGGATGGTGACCATCGGCATCGACATCGGGGGACGGAATCATGCGATCGCGCGCTGCCGGGAGGGGCAGACGCGCGCCGACCGGCTGATCCTGCGGGTGAGCCAGAGCCGCGCGGGCTTCACCGCCCTCGACGCCTGGCTCGAGCGGCAGGCTGAGCCAATCACGCTCGTGACCATGGAATCGTCCGGCCACTACTGGATGCCGCTCGCCGCGCACCTGCGCCGGCGCGACATCCCGGTCGCGCTGGTCAACCCGCTCGCGGCGAAGTACTTTGCCAAGAGCCGGCTCGCTCGCACGAAGTCCGATCCGGCCGACGCTCGGAGTCTCGCCGAGATGGCCATGCGCGAAACACCACCTGCCCGCGAGCCGCTCGCCGGGGTCGAGCTGCGTCAGGCTGCCCGTTTCGCGATGACCCTGGTGACCGAGCAGGCCAGGGTCTGTCAGCGCCTCATCCGTCTCGTCGAGCTGGGCTTCCCGGAGCTCGGCGAGCTGTTCGACGACCCGACCTGCCGGACCGCCCGCGAGATCCTGCGCATCGCGCCAACGGCGCAGGCCGCCACCCGCCGGCGGACGACCAGCCTGGCCAACGCCAATGCCGGTGCGGGCCACCGGCGGCTGGGGGCAGCGAAGGCCGAACGCCTCCAGGCCGCCGCGGCCAACTCGATCGCCGTGCCCGAGCTTGACGCCGAGGTCGCCTTCGAGGTCGGCCTCTTGCTCGATCAGTTCGACCTGCTCGAGCGCCAGATGGAGGTGGCCGACCGCCGGGTGGCCGGGCTCCTCGACGGCCAGACTGCCCGTCGTCTGCTGACGATCCCGGGCGTCGGTCCGGCGATCACGGCCACGCTCATCGCCGAGATCGGCGACATCGGCAGGTTCAGCGACTTCGACCAACTGCTGGCCTATGCCGGCGTCCACCCGGCCGAGCGCAGCTCGGGGCGCAAGGGCTCGAACCCCGAAACGTCCTGGCACATGAGCAAGGCCGGCAACAGCCACCTCCGCGCGGCTGCCTATCGGATGGCTGTCGTGGGCGTCCAGCACAACCCAGTCATCGCTGCCCACTACGCTCGGAAGCGGGCCGCTGGCAAGAGCAAGATGAACGCCCTTGGCCACTGCATGCGCAAGGCGCTCAGTCTCGTCTGGGGTGTCTGGCGCAACGGTCAGGACTTCGACCCCGGCTGGGGATCAGGCGCTTGACAAGGGCCTATGGGATCTAGGCAAAGCAAGAGCTCGTCGCTACGATCCGATGAGCAGAGCGCACCTTCAACCGAACAAGGGATTGGGAATGAGAGTCGCTGTTCTCGCCGTGATGGTGGTCGTGCTGACAACAGCGTGCAGCGCCGGGCCGGCCGCGACACCCATCATCATCTATGTGACGCCCGCGCCTACGTCTCGCGGTTCTACCCAAACACCTGCAGCCGCGGAGGTAACCCCGTCCTCTGCCGTTCAAACGTCTAGGCCAACACCGACGACTCGGTCACTGACGCCGAAGCCAGTTGTCCGTCAGGACATCGACCTTCTTGACTCGGGCTTCTCGGTGGCGGATGGATACATCAGCTATGCGGTGGTAGGCCGTAACCCAAATGAAGCCACTCACGTGGCTTATTACGTGCCGTTGCAGATTACGTTCTATGAGGGAGATGTGATCCTGAAGACGGAGGAGGAGTACTTCAGCTTTGTCTTGCCGGGTCAAACTACTGCGACGTCTGGATTCGACGAGATCTCTGGTCGGCCAACCCGGATGGAGGTGCGGAAGGGAACGATCGACTGGGAGACCATCGACTTCACGCCGGGGCGGCTGGTATTCGACAACGTTCAGACCAAGTCCGAGCGGTTCGGGGGTTGGAACACTACCGGCACCGCTCTCTCCGAGTTCCAGACCCGTCAGGAGAACGTGCGTCTCACAGCCGTCCACTTGAACGCGGCCGGGGTCATCGTCGGCGGCGATGTCACCTTCCTAGACTTCGTCGATCCAGGCACCAAAGTCGCCTTTGAAGTCAACTCCTTGGTGGACATCAAGGACATAACGTCGAGTGAGATGTATTTCAGTCTGTGACCGTTCGTCGACGGAAAGAGGAAAGATGAGATCCGCCTACGTCTTGATTGCGTTGGCTATTGCCGCCTGCGGTGGCAGTGCGGTTCCTGCAGCGACCCCCGGGTCGAGTTCCGACACAGTTGAGGCAACCGCGGCACAGCCGACGCCCTTGATCATCTATGTGACTCCTGCCCCGCAGTTGACGGCGGCTCCACAGCCGACACCCCTGATCATCTATGTGACTCCGCCCCCAAGTGCTTCGCCGACGCCGACGCCGACCCCAACGCCGACCCCAACGCCGACCCCCAGCCCGACCCCCAGCCCGACTGCGGCCGCCACTCCGACGGCGGCGCCGTTGACGTATGAGAAGCTAAGTTCCAGAGAGTGGGCGCAGCTCATCAAGGCGCCTGACGACCACTTCTTCGAGTTCATTCAGGTGTGGGCTTGCGTTACGCAATTCGACGCTGCCACCGGAAGTGACTCATTCCGCGGGAATGCCTCCAACAAGAAGCAGCGCTACTGGTTCTTAGACGGGGACAACGCGTACTTCAGTGGGAATGAGAGTGACCTCGCAGATTTTGTTACGGATGACGTCGTGCAGATGAACGTATCTGTCTTTGGGTCGTACACATACGACACAACGATTGGCGGTCAAATCACTGTGCCGTGGTTCTTCGTGAACGAGATCACCCATAGGGGGACTTGCTAGGCCCTCCAGTTGGACCTTTGGCATTGAGACGGAGCTAGCGAGATAGCCCTCGCGACGTTGGTCTACTAACTCCGTACGCTTGACAGTGGAGCCTCTGCTACTGGATGACGGAAATCGTCCCAAGCTCCGTCGAGATCGCGGCCCGCAAGCGCAAGGCAACGAGGGCAAGCCGCATTTCCGCGGATGCTTGACGCCAACGGGCGAGGCAATGCGGGCCGCCTGACCGTGGGGCTCGTGTACCCCTGTCCGTACCCCCAAGACGATGTAAAACGCCGTCACCGGTTGGACAGTACCGAACTGTTTGGACGCTCAGAAGCGACGGACGAGCGTCGCGTTGGACCAAATGGGGTTCAAGAGGTCGAAGGTTCGAATCCTTTCGCCCCGACCACTCCCCCTGAGGCCGAATGGAATGGCAGCCTAGTCAGTGATCCTGAGCAGGGTCGTTTCATGGACCGTGGCGGTCGCCCTGATCCTCGGATGCACGACTCGCACGTTCCGGGTGCAGACGGCTGATGACTACACGGTCACCGTAGTTGACGCGTCGGGCATAGTCGTCGACGCCAGTCCGGCTGTCGTTGACGCGACGCGATTCGGCGATCGAGACGTCGCCGTTCTCGAAGATGACTCGCCAGGCAGCGTCGTCCTCGGATGGATTGCCGGTGCATGCGAACGTGAGGCTGTTGTAGGCGTCTCAGGGGCGCCGACTCGGATCGGCTTCGTAGTAGAACCCGGCCCGCGTCCGTCGCGGGGCTGTATGACCGCCTCACTGCCGCCGTGAACGTAGATCGCAGCAACGACCCCGCTGACGCGCGTCGCAGGCTCGGCGCTGCGCCCTCCGACCTGGGGGAGGGGGTGGGGTGGCATGAGTCAGCGAACGCGGATGCCCACGACCTCCGGGGAGTCTTCCGCACGAAGCGGCGGGGTCCGGTTCGATCGGTATTCACGCTCGCCCGTGGCCGAGGTCGACTTGCACCCAGCGATCCACCTGGGCGCGAATAGTCGACTCGATCTTGAAGGCGTCGAACGGCTTGTAAAGCCGATTCACTACGTCGGCGGGGAGCGTAGGCAGCCGTTTCTCCTTAAGCAGCAGACAGCGGCGCCCGGTCCCCAGCATGTACCCGAGTTCAAGGGACACGTTCGGATTGAAGTCGCGGTTGTCGATGTCTTCGAACACCGCTACGCCGAGGTGGCAGCCTGCCATATAGACCTGCAGATTGGTCCACAGTTCCCCCGTGTAGTCCTTGTCGTCTGCTCGCAGCGGGTTCATCCCATTGGCTGCCAGCGAGTTGCGAAGCGAATCGTTTACCGATCGCATTTGCTCTGTGTCTTGGAACCGCATCATCAGGAATACATTCCGATCGGGATCGGGGTTGTCGTTCAGGAACTCCCGCAGGTAGTCGCTGAGGTGCGGAATGGTGTCCGCGCCCTTGACGCGACTGATGGCAACGGTTCGTTCGACTTCCACTACATGGGCCGACGCGATCTGCGCTACGACCTGGTCGCGCCCGTCAGTCCCGTTTCGGGGCAGCTCGACAGCAAGGGCGACCTCCCATCCGAGTTCAACTTCCGCCGAATGAGCAAGCGACGACGGAGTAAGAGCCTCCGCGTCGTCGTTGACCCAACGATAGTTCCCGATTCCGCCTGGCGATGGAGCTAGGACGACAACGAATGCAGCAGGCTTGATCGCGGTTACGAAGCTGAACGGGCGAAAGAGCGGCGAAGCGTGTTTTCGTATGCTGCGCTCAGCAAGCCCGGCCTCAACGTAGTCGGCCAGCCGGTTCATCACGGCCCTAAACGCCTGCTCAACTTCGCTATTTGGCGGCTTGTTGCCGCTGATGACGGACGCCCATGCAATAGGGGACATCAAGGCTCCCTCCGGTCGCCGAGCATATCGCGTGCCCACGCGAACGGGCGGGCGGACTGAGCGATGGGCCTCGAACCGACGCGCCTGTCGGCCATTCGATCCCCTCGAGGCCCCGGCGTCACCCTCGCACTTGCGCGCCGACGGGCGCCGGTTATGGCGCCGGCTGGTCGTGGTATACATCTTCGAACCGCATCATTGCTCACAGCCGCCTCAAGCGCGATGCGCTTATTGGCGCAGCATGGTCGCGAGTACAGGACTCAGTACGGCTGGGCTGCCGCCGCGATTCCGCCTGAGGACCGCACCAGCCGAAACGCGGTCACATTTGCCGATCTCGCGAAGGCCGTTGAGGGTGAGGGGGTTTGTCAGTACGTGACGCTCGCCCATTTCCCGACTCACGCTGGCGCTTCAGCCTCCTACTGGGACGCGGGCCGTCCCCCCGAATGGCCGCGGGCGCCATCCGGGCCAACGAACATCGGGCTGTCGCTCGCCGGTCATGCGACCGCCCCGGCCCTCGCGCTCGCGACGAGCGCCTTCTTGTACGTCCATCGGGATATCGAATCCGTCGTTGATGTCGCTGCGCTGACGATCCTTGCTGGCGAATGCAGGGACCTGTTCGAACGGGACCGAGTACGCGCTCGCCGTTCACGGCGCGCCTCCGGACGGTCCTGAAACGACAGGCTAGGCGCGCCGCGGCTTAGCCCGGCTCCTGCTTCGTCGGCGCTGGGGGAGGCGGCGGAGGCGGAGGCGGGTCCTGCCTGGGCGGCGGGGGAGGCGGAGGCACATACCCGCGCTGCTCATCCGGCGGCGGCGGAGGCGGCGGAGGCGGCGGAGGCGGCGGAG
>CAYZEJ010000130.1:0-7302 GCA_964477545.1 uncultured Anaerolineaceae bacterium
CCTGGCAGCGCGTGATGTGGTACAGCAGACATGGCCGGGGCAGGGCGCGCTTGCCATCCTTGATGTCGATCGTGCAGGTACGGAACGGGAAGAGGCGCCTGATCAGGTTCATCGCCTCGTCCACGCTCGAGGCGGACGCGTACGGGCCGAAATAGCGTGATCCGTCGTTGGGCAGCTTCCGCGTGCGCTCGATGCGCGGGAAATCGTCGCCCAGCGTGACCTTGATATAGGGATAGCTCTTGTCGTCCTTGAGGCGGACGTTGAAGCGCGGCTGGTGGCGCTTGACCAGCGTCGCCTCGAGGAGGAGTGCCTCGCTGACCGAGTCCACGATCGTGTATTCGACATCGGCGACACGGTCCATTGCGGACTCGATGCGCAACGGCTGCGCCGCGCGGCTCTGCTGCCAGTACTGCCGCACGCGGCTGCGCAGGTTCTGCGCTTTGCCGACATAGAGAACTACGCCGCGCGCGTCCTTGAGCAGGTAGATGCCCGGCTTCGTGGGCAGCTTCGAGAGTGTCGCCTGGAGTTGAGGGGTCATGGGAATCCGATGCTAGCGCGGCTTGATGTCGCGCCATCGCCGGCCAAATTAGAAGCGGCCCCGCCTTTCGACGGGGCCGCAGCTGCTGAGGCTGGATGTGCCGCTGAGAGGCCTCAGCCGCCGGGGATGGTCAGCAGCAGAAGCTGCCCGCCCTCACGCTTGTTCAGCCAATCCGGACCCGAAGGGGCTTGGAGATCGGGACCGTTCGAGACGTGGGTGAACAGGGTGTGCGCCTGAACATCGACCAGGAATGTTCCCGGACCGAAGATCGACGACACGTCGATAATGCCGCTCGCTTCCCATGCCCCCCAGTTGCCGGCGGGCGCCGGGTCGACATCCGTCCCTTGCTCGTCCTCAGACTGATCGACCCTGGCCACTACGTCCGGAGTGGTGGTCGCGAAGTCGACCTGCCACACACGAGCGGTCGTCGCGCCGAAATCGGCTTGCTGGACGCTGGTGAACTGCTGGCTGCTACCGGGATCCTCCGTCACGTACACGCCTGCGGCCGTCGTCTCGACGTTGTCGGGCTGGTGAATCTCGGTCGGCGTCTTGACCGGAGCATCGTCACCCTCGAGGAAGATCGAGAGCGAAAGCACGTTGGTCGGATCGGCCGGATCCATGACCAGCTTCCAGATGCGCCCGTTGGACGAGGTGAAGGCGTTGCCGCCACTCGGCCCGGAGCCCGCCGTGCCGCGGCCCGAATCGGCCATGTACACGACGTTCGCCATGTCGGCGCGCTTGTCCCACGCCATGTCCTCGATGCGCACGAACTGGAAGACGTTGTTGAGATCGCTCCAGTGCTCGAGCACCCACTGCGGGCCGTCAATTGGAGTGGTCGTACCGGCGGAGTTCGCCCACGCACCGGGTGTCGGTGGCGGATACGGTCCACCGAGCAAAAGCGGGACGTCTCCGGACATCATGTCCGTGCCGTCAGGGTTGAGGCCCTGCGCGATCTCCTTCGGGACCTTGATGAACTGCCCGGTAATGGTCATCGGAGAGCCGATCGGGAAGTCGTAGTAGTCGTTGATCGCGGCAAACGCCGGATCGGGTGCGAACGCCCAGAGCTCGCCTGTGTCGTTCCACACGGCGTCGCTGTCCGCGGCGATGTAGTTGTAGACCTGCGACTGGGCGGGGTTGCTGGTGAACGTGTCGTCTCCCGACAGCACGACTGGGTGGCCATAGCCGGTCAGCGCCAGGGAGTTCTCGTGGTTGTGCCGGCCCATGCCCCAGATCGCGCGAGTCTTGCCCGTGTTGACCTGCTGAGCCACAACAACTCCGATCTCGCGGGCATTGTCATCACCCACCACCGCCGGCCATTGCATGCCAGAGCGGTTGACCCAGTCGGTGCCTTCCTCGTTGGTCAGCAGCATCGCCTTCTTGAAGCCGGCGGCGGCATCTGCGATGTAGTTCGAGCACAGACGATGGAAGTTGTCAGAGTCGGTGATCGTGTACTTGGCGCTCAGCACGCCGGCCGAGCCCTGGTGCAGCTTGAGCTTGCTGACAAGGGAGTCGGTCATGTCGTTCATCGCGTTGGACGTCGTGGGCGGAGTCGGCGCGACCGGGTAGGGGAACGGAACCGTCGATGTCTCGTGGTTGATGTAAACGTCGACTGTCCCATTGCCGTTCGGTGCAATCGAAATGCCGTCAGGTATGGCTTCGAACATGTAGCCACCGATCGTGTCGCCGACCGTGATGATCGGCGTGACGGTGCTGCCCGGCGCCATAGGCGTGAGCATCGACGGCCTGCTCGTTTTGAAACCGGGCGCGGCGGCAGTCGGGGCCGCGCCAACGGCGACTATTACCAGGGCAGCCAGCCCAATCAGGATCCTTGCAGGACGAGGGCGGGCGCGGAAATCTGAGGCCATGTGGCTCGACTCTCCTTCCAATGTGCGAGATCACCGGCCGAGCTGCTGGGGAACAGGGCGCTGGGGCGTGGCCGGCACTGCGCGTACGCGACCTATTGTCGCCGCTCTGGCAAGGAGTGTCAGGCGCCGGCCCTGGGACCCCCAGTCCGTCGTTTGCGTGCCACTGCGCGCGATGCGCGGGCCGGAACCGGTTTCCCGGGCCTTGGGCGGAGCAGCAGGTAACCGAATACCGCGAGCGCGCCCATCACAAACGCTGCCAGCACGAGCACGGATGGGTCCGCCCACCAGGCTACGGCGTTGGGCGGCGGCGCCGTTTCCGATGTCGGTTCGCCCACCAGCACCCAGGTTGACACCACCACTCCGTTGTCCACCGTCGCCGTGGCAAAGAGCTGCGCATACCCTCCTGGAAAGTCACCCGGTAGGACAAGCGTTTCGGTGAGGTGGCCGTCCGGTGCCGCGATGGTGGTCCCCAGCGCGGCGATGGTGGGCTCGTGCACGATCGCGAGCTCCACTGACGTGCTTGGACCCATGTCGGCGGCTATTACCTCGAAGGACTCGCCGGGCAGGATGAAATCAGACAGCACCAGGACGTAGGCGGTGCCACCCAAATGGGCCGATGCGCTACCTGGGCCGAGAACCAGAGCGAGCAGGAGAGCGGCCACGAACCGCACGCGCCAAGCCATTCTTATCGAGGAAGCATAGCCACGGGCGGGTACGCCGGGACGCGACCTTCGCGATAACGGACAGGTGAGCGCGAGATAAGCCTCTGTGCAGCGCAGGTGCGCACGATGGCTTCCGATGGCTCTTCACCCGGCACTCGAGGAACGCCTGGCCCGCCTCGCCCCGGACCAGAGGGCTGCCGCGACTGCACCCCCGGGACCCGTGCTGTGTGTCGCTCCTGCCGGTTCCGGTAAGACGACGACGCTCGTTGCCCGCATCTGCTGGCTGGTCTCGAACGGCGCGGATGCTGAACAGATCACGGCGGTGACCTTCAACAAGCGAGCGGCGGACGACCTCGGCAAACGACTTGAGTCGGCGTTGGCTCCGATCGTCGGCGAAGGGCGGCAGCCGCGCGTTCGGACCTTCCACGCTCTCGGACGCGAGATCCTTGTCGACGCGGGCGTCAATGTGGCCAACCTCGTCGATCGCGCTGATGTCCTGCGACGTCTCAACAGAAAACCAGTGCCCCCGGCCGTTTTTCGTCGCATGGACGACGCCTTCTCGCGCCTGAAGCTGGATCTGATGCTTACGGCGGCGGAACTCCGCAAGCTCATCGAAGAAGGCGTTGCCTTGCCAATCGAGACCGAACTTGCCTCTGCGTTCGTCGCCTATGAGGACTGGCTGGAGCACAGTGAGTCGGTCGACTTCGACGACCTCGTGCGCCGCGCATTGGCCGTCCTCCGTGGCGACTCCCAGATTCGGGACGCGTGGCAGAGCCGGTGCCGCATTCTGCTCGTGGACGAGGTGCAGGACGTCGATCGGAGCCAGTTGGAGCTTGCACTGACGCTGACCGGCGAGCGGCAGGACATCTTCCTGGTGGGAGACGACGACCAGACGATCTACGCCTGGCGGCTGGCAGATGTCCGGCGGGTGCTCGATCTTGCGGCGTCCCTGCCCGGCCTGCGCCGCATCGATCTCGTGACCAACTATCGCTGCCCGCGTGCCGTGGTCCAGCGTGCCGTGCGACTCGTGGAGCGCAACCATGAGCGTTTCGCCAAACAAATCCGTTCCGCACCCGGCGCCACAGGCGACCTGACCCTGGCGCCGGACCCCGGCGACGACGTCGCACGTGCGCGCAGACTGCTGACGCAATGGCTGCCAGCCGCACCCGGACAGCACGCGGTACTCGCTCGGACGAACGCGGAGCTGGCGCCGTTCGCGGCCGTCGCCCTCGAGCGTGGCCTGGCATATCGCGCGGCGGAGGATGGCCTCCTGCTCGACGACCCATCGATCGACGAAGCACTCGAGGACATGACCGCGAGCCCTCCCGACACGCCACCGGCCGTCGCCCTGGCCAGAACGAGACGAACCGGACGCGCGATGACTGCGCTGCTCGCGTGGTCTCTGGGCGCTCGTACTGTCGCCGAGCTAAGGCAGGCGATCGCCGAAGCGCGCCAGCGGCGCGGCGATCTACGGCGCGAGGACGCGGACCTCGTCCTTGCCACGGCGCACGGGACGAAGGGTCTCGAGTTCGACCACGTGGCCTGCATCGGGCTCGACGACGGCGTCTTCCCGAGCCGGCGGACGCTCGAAGAGGCCGACGATCCCGTGCGCGCACTGGAGGAGGAGCGTCGCCTCGCCTACGTAGCCTGGACTCGGGCGAAGAAGTCGCTCACCCTCGTCTACGACCCCGCTGCGCCTTCGGTGTTCATGCGCGAGGCGTTCACCGACGAGGAGCTCGGCTTCAGCCCTGCGACGGGAAGCGGCAGACAGGCCGCTGCCTAGAGGCCGAGGTCGGCTCGGACTGTCTTCAGACCTTGGATGACGTTGGCCACGTGTTCATCGAAGGGGACGCCGAGCTCGTCGGCGCCCTTGGTGAGCTGGTCGCGCGGCACCTGGCGCGCAAACCCCTTGTCCTTCATCTTCTTGGCCACGGACCGGACGTCCACCTCGTCCAGGCTCCTATTCGGCCGGACCAGCGCCACCGCGATGACGAACCCACTCATTTCGTCACACGCGTAGACGGTTCGCGCCAGATCGCTCGTGCGCGGCACGCCGGTGTGGTCGCCATGACCTAGGACGGCCTGCACCAGTTCCTCGGGGTAGCCGCGGGCGCGCAGCTCGTCGGCTCCCTGCATCGGGTGCGTGTCCGGATAACGCTCGTAGTCGAAGTCATGCAGCAGACCGGCGGAGCGCCAGGTATCGAGCGCGTCGCCGCCCACTTCGAATTTGTTCTCGGCATACCAGCCCACGGCCCCCTCGACGGCTCGCCCGTGCTTGCGCAGCGCATCCGACTGCGTCCACTCGCACAACAGGGCCCACGAGTCGTCCCGTGAAGGGCCGCCGCCGTCGGTCACGCCGGTGGTTCCTCAGGAGTTGCTCGAATCGCCCCCTGTCGTCCGCGAGATCGGACGCGCGCGTGGATCTCCTCGCGGTTGCTCCGATAGATGTGGATGAACGTTGGCAGCAATGAAACCGCCACCACAACGGCAAGGATCACCAGCAACCAGCGGTCGAGGATCTCAGGCGGGATGATGCGCCCCAGCGCGTACCCGGCGACCGGCAACCCGATGGCCCACAAGGCGGCGCCGGTGAAGTTGAAGACCGCGAAGCGCCGATAGGACATGCTCGCCGCCCCCGCAACAATGGGCGCGAACGTACGAACGAAGGGCATGAAGCGGGCAATAACGATGGTCTTGCCGCCATGCTTCTGATAGAACGCCTCGGCTGCCGCGAGGTGGCTCTTCTTGAAGAAGCGCGAGTCGGGCCGTTGGTACAGGCGACGGCCGTAGCGGTGCCCGAACCAATAACCAACCGCGTCGCCAGCGATAGCCGCCACGAAGCAGACGACGCAGATAGCCCAGATGGGGAACGCGTCAGGATGAGCCGCCGAGATGACTCCCGCGGTCAGCAGCAAACTGTCGCCAGGGAGAAAGAATCCGAAGAACAGCCCTGACTCGGCAAAGATGATCGCGAGCAGTGCGATCAGGGCCACGAGTGCCCCGCCGTTGGCGAGGATCTCTTCGAGATTGAAACCCGGGATCATCGCTCAGGCCTGTCCTGTTTGCGGCGGGAACGGCGGCGTAGATCCCTTTTGCCCGGGCTGTTGCCCCTGCGGCTGCTCGCGTTGCTCGACGACGAGTGGCAGGCGTTTCCGCTCGGAACCGTCGACCATGATGCGGATCGAGTAGTCGCCCGGAGCGGGGAACGACAGGTTCCACATGTCGAGGCTGAAGGTGAGGATGCTGTCGCGCCCGTCCGGCGGCCCGTTGGCCAGGATCTTGGCGGTGGCATTGGAGAGCTGCTTGCCCTCGGGCGTGAGGAGCACGAACTGGAGCTCGTGCTCTGCGCCCAGCTCTGGTGTCGTGACCATCAGCCCGCACACCAACGCGAGATGGGGATGGCGGAGCGGGAACTGAGGGCCGCCCAGGCGGGAGACGCCGCCGCCGATCACGGCAAACTTCTGGCCTGGGCGTGCGTCCGCGGCGTCGGCCAGGAAGGCGTATTCGATGTCAGGCACGTGGCTAGTCTAGGGTCGAGGACGCCGTCGACGAGCTATTTCGCGCCTAGTGCGCGGCGGTCGCGGCCCGTTCTACCTTGACGGGAGCCGTCTCGCGCCGCGGCCGAGAACCGTTGCCGCGGCCCGCGGCCTCGGCAAACGTCACATCGCTCAATGGGATGAGCGGCTCGCCGCGCAGAATGCGCGAGAGGTACTGGCCGGTCGCCGACCGCTCTGTGGCGGCCACAATCTCCGGTGTGCCTGCGACCACGATCTCGCCGCCCTTCGCGCCGCCTTCAGGCCCGAGGTCGATGATCCAGTCGGCGGTCTTGATGACATCAAGGTTGTGCTCAATGACGATTACCGTGTTCCCCGCTTCGACGAGTCGATGGAGCACCTGGAGGAGCTTCTCGACGTCAGCGAAGTGGAGGCCGGTCGTCGGCTCGTCAAGTAGGTAGAGGGTCTTACCCGTGGCTCGTTTCGAGAGCTCGGTCGCAAGCTTGACCCTCTGTGCCTCGCCGCCTGACAGCGTCGTGGCGGGCTGGCCGAGGCGCATGTATCCGAGCCCAACCTCGACCAACGTCGACAGCTTGTTGCGGATGTTGGGCACGGCCGAGAAGAACTCGTTCGCTTCCTCGATCGTCATGTCCAGCACGTCGGCGATGGACCGGCCCTTGTAGTGGATCTCCAGCGCCTCGCGGTTGTAGCGGGCGCCGCGGCAGACCTCGCACTGCACGTAG
>CAYZEJ010000131.1:0-7063 GCA_964477545.1 uncultured Anaerolineaceae bacterium
CGGTCGACCTCGCTTCGCGGCGGCCGCTGCTCGCCGATGGCCGGCGCCGGGCGCGCGAGGTGATCAGCCGAGCGGCACCCGACATCCTCTTCGCCAACGAGGGCGAGGCCGCGGCACTCGTGGGCCGAGGGCAGCCCGAGCGATTGCTCGAGCTGGCCTGGGTGGTGGTGATCAAGCAGGGCGGCCGCGGCTGTCGGGTGCTCGCGCGAGGCGACGGAGGTGAGGTCGTGCAGTCAAGCGTGGCGACGAAGCGGATCGCTGCGGCGGACACGACGGGTGCCGGAGACGCCTTTGACGCCGGTTTCCTCTATTCGTTGATTGCCAGCGGCTATGGTGCCTCAGCGGAGACAGGAAGTACCTCGCGCGGGAGTGTGGCTGTCCTGCGGCGCGCCGCGCTCGCCGGCCACCGGGGCGCTGCCAGGCTGCTCAGCGCCAAACGAACGGAGCTGCTCGTCTGATGAGCCAACATGCGATGGTGGAGTTGCTCGAGGTCGCGCCCCAGATCCGGGCGGCGCTGGCCGAGCGAAGGCCGGTGGTGGCGCTCGAATCCACGCTCGTCACCCACGGCCTTGCCGCGCCGATGAACCTCGATGCGGCGCGTCGCGCCGAAGCGGCGGTTCGCGCCGGGGGCGCCGAGCCGGCCACGGTCGCAGTGCTCGAGGGACGACTGCAAGTCGGGCTGTCCGATTCCGAGCTCGAGTCGCTCGCCGCGCAGTCGGGCGCCCGCAAGGCCTCGCGCGCCACGCTCGCGCTCGCACTCAACGAGGGTGGCTGGGCCGGCACGACGGTCTCGGCGACGATGATTGCCGCGCACCTGGCGGGCATCCGGGTGTTCGCCACGGGCGGCATCGGCGGCGTCCATCGCGGCGGTGAGCGAACGTTCGATGTGTCGGCGGATCTCGACGAACTTGCCCGCACGCCCGTGCTCGTGGTCTGCGCCGGCCCGAAATCCGTGCTCGACGTCGACCTGACGCTCGAATACCTCGAGACGCGCGGCGTGCCGATCGTGGGCTGGGGAACGCGCGAACTGGCCGGCTTCTACTCGGCCGAGAGCGGCCATACCCTGGCCGGCGCCGTGCGTGATGCGCACGACGCGGCGCGCCTGGCTGCCACGCACTGGGCGCTGGGGCTGAACTCAGGACTGGTTGTTGCGGTGCCGCTACCGGCGAACGCGGCGCTCGAGCGGGACGAGGCGGATCAGGCGATCAACCAGGCGATCGCGGACTCTGAGGCCGCCGGCATCCACGGTGCTGCGGCCACGCCATGGGTCCTGGCACGCGTGGCCGAGCTCACAGGGGGCAGGTCCGTGACCGCGAACCTCGCACTGATCGAGAACAACGCGCGCGTGGCCGCGGACATCGCCTCGGCCCTCGCTCATATCTCCGATTAACTCCGCGTAGGCGCGGCGTAGCCGCCGCGTAGCCGCCGCGTCGGCGCCGCGTAGGCATCGCGGATAAGGCGCGGATAAGCGACGCTCGCGACCATCAACGGATGGCTCGCGACGACGACAGACTTGCTGCCGCGAGCCGAGCGCTGCGGCGGCACAAGGGACTGACGCAGGCAGCGCTGGTGGGTCCGGGCCGCTCACGACACATCGAGCACGTGCTCGAAGCAGGCCGTGCTGGACGGCTGCAGGTGGACGACATTCGCGCCCATTTCGGCAAGCTCGGCGCAACGGTGCGGATCACGGCGTAGTGGAACGGGGCTGCGCTCGATCGACTCATCGACGCAGATCACGCCGCGGTAGTCGACGCCGGCGTGCGCGAATTCCAGCGCTACTCCTGGCCGGTTCTAACCGAAGTGACCTTCAATGAATGGGGCGACCGCGGGTCGATCGACTTGCTGGCGGCGCGCGAAGATCTGAAAGCCGTGGTTGTCGGAGAGGCGAAGAGCGCGTGGGGCTCGATCGAGGAAACGTTGCGGAGCCTGGACGTGAAGGTCCGGCTTGCTCCCGCCATTGTCGAGAAACGCCTCGGCTGGGTTCCGACAACCGTGGCCGCACTGCTCATTTTCCCGGAGGACGAGAGCTGTCGCCGAGTAGCGCGACGTCATGCGGCCACGCTGTCAGTGGCGTTTCCGGCACGCAATCGCGAGATCCGGCGCTGGCTACGTCGACCCGCGGGCCAGTTGCGCGGCCTGTGGTTCCTCACGGATGTACGAAAAATCGATCAGCCGGACGGTCCCGACCGCTGACGGGGAGCGATTCCGGCGAGGTTTCCACCCGGATGCACGTCTTCTCGTACTGATGAGTCCTGTCAACCGCCTGGGCTGAGCCGGCGGTGCGAAAAATCGTACAAAGGGGTGGAACGGGGCCGCAGGTTCGGAGCAGCGGTGCGAAAAATCGTGCAAACGGGTGGAACGGCCGTCGGGGCTCCGGGGCGTGGGCCGCGCCGTCGGGGCTCCGAGGCGTGGGCCGCCCACGCCGGTTCTTGGCGTGACGAAGGGGAGGTCAGCCGTTCCGGAGCGCTGAGGTGTCGACGACCTCGAAGTCGTCTCCGTTGATCTGGTGCAGGTCGTGCAGATCGTCGTCGTCCCAGCCCGTGCTCGGGGCGCCGGTGACGTAGAGCGGCGAGCCGTTGTCGGCCAAGATCATTCCGTAGAGCTGGAGCGCCCGCAGGATCACTCGTGCCTGTGGTCCGAATCTGCTGATGTCGACCGAGGCCTTGAGCCTGATCCGCAGACCCATCGGCGGCAGCGTCGGATCGGTGTCGTCGCTGGCGTAGTGGCGCGCCGGATATATGTACGCGCGACGCGTCTCGTCGGTGGTGAATCGCAAAGCGTGGCGGATCGCGCCGGCGGCCACCTCGTCATATCGGGCGAGGCCGGGCAGGATCGGCAGGCCGGCTGCGTCTGCGCTCGTCCATCCGGCAGGCCGCAGGGCGTTTGAGCGCATGTTCCAGATCGCACCGGAGCCGGCCCGCCAGCCCGTCGACGTCTTGCGCGCCGCGTACAGCTCGTACAGGTAGCAGGCGTCGCGATCGACTATAAGGATGTGGCGGTCGCTGCCGCCCTCGATCTTCGGCCGTCGTGGAATCGGGTACGGGCCCCGGTCGGATTCGTCAGGCCAGGTGAACCTGACGCGCTTCTTGGAGACGCTCGACCCCACGACGTTGTAAGGGATGCCGTAATTGCCGCCGGCGACCGAGCTGAAGTCTGGGTGCAGGGAGGAGTCGAGGCCGATGCTCCGCATCAGGGTGTTGGAGTCGGCGCGCACCGGCAGCGTGTTGACCGTTTTGTTCCACACGTTCGTATTCGGGAAGACCGGGCAGTTGGGAGCCTGTGGCAGCGTCCGCGGCGGGACAGCGCCGTACACCGGCGCGGCCGCAAACAGACAGGCGAGCAGGCCGGCAAGGACGCGGCCGACCAGGGAGCGGGGCATGGCCAGATGGTCACCTCCAGCGATCCAAGCCGCAATGCGTTATGCGATCCATACACCGCGTACTTTCGGTGCTGCGCGCGGTCACCACTCGCGCGGGGAGTGAACGCGTGACTGAGCGCCCGCGGAACGGGACGCCCTCGCCACGCGTCACAGGCAGGTCGACTAGAGTGGGCTATCAGGAGAGCCGCGTCCTTTGAACTCAGAGACGACCGAAACTACGCCGTCGCGCTCACCCGTCGCCCAACCGCGATCGGGTGTCGTCGCGGCGTTCCTGAGCTTCATTTTCCCGGGGCTCGGGCAGGCGTATCTGGGCGATCGCCGAACGGCAGTGATCTTTGCCGTGCCGGTTTTCGGCCTGGTCGCCTTCATCGTCCTCGTGCTTGCCAATCGCGGTCTGGCGCTCCGGATCATCGACCCGACGGTTTCGTTCGCCCTGCTCGTGGTTGCCCTCTTGTTCGGGATCTGGTGGATCGCGGCGATCCTGCACGCCTGGCGCGGAGGCTGGCACACGGGCCTGGCCTCGGCCGTGATCGTGCTCGGCCTCGTCCTGGCAGTGGGCACGGCAGACCTGTGGGGCGCAGTCCAGCTTTGGCGCGTACGAAACGCAGGCGAGGTGATCTTCACCGGCAACCCATTCGATGCGACGCCGCCGCCGGCGACGCCGAGCCCAACGCCCCTGCCAGCCGGCGCGACGCCCGACCCGAACGCCACGCCGACGCAGCGGCCGCCGGACTACGTCGACCCGCGTGACGAACCATCAAACGAACCGGAGCCCACAATCGAGCCCGGGCCGACGCCCGAGTTTGATATCACCAAGATCGACGCACACGACGATGGCATGCTCAACGTGCTGCTCGCCGGGCTCGACTGGATGCCCGGCCGTACCAGCAAGCGGACCGACACGATCCTCGTGGTCAGCGCCAACAGCGAAACGGGCACGGTGATGATGTTCAGCTTCCCGCGCGACTCGGCCCGATTCGAGCTGTACAACGGCGGCACATACCACGGCAAGCTCAACACCTTTGCCGGTTACGCCAACCGCAACCCGGAGATCTATCCGGAAGGCGGCATGCGTTCACTCGCGTACGAGATCGGCTACCTGCTCGGCATCCCGATCGACTACTTCGCCAGCGTGAACATGCCCGGCTTCGTCTCGGTCGTGGAGCAGGTCGGCGGCGTGACCGTCAACAACACCCGCAACATCCACGATGACACGCTGCAGTTCTACCTGACGCCGGGCGAGCATCGCCTCAATCCGGCCGATGCGCTTCGGTACGTCCGCAGCCGGCACGGTAGCGGCGGTGACTTCGGCCGTGCCGAGCGCCAGCAGCAGGTGCTGTCGGCCCTGCGCAAGGAGTTCGTGAAGCCCGAGAACATCGCCCGGCTGCCCGATCTCGTCGAAGCGCTTTCGCAGGTCATCAGCACCGACTTCCCGCCCGACAGGATCGACCAGCTACTGCAGCTCGCCGACCAGGTTGAAGCCGAGCCGAGTGGTAGCTGGATTTTCAAGTACCCTCAATGGGCAACACATTTGAAACGCATCCACACCGGAGGTCGATCGGTGATCTTCCTGCGCATGGACAAGATCGCCGCCCTGTCGATCGAGCTTTTCGGCGAAGACAGCCTGTGGAATGGGCGGCCGATCCCGCCAGCCCCAACCAGCTAGGCGAGCCGCCGATTTCCAGCAGCGACGGCACCGGGTCGAACCCGTAACCTAATCGGGCATGCGCATCTATGAGGGCGCGCCGCGCCAGAACTACGAAGACGTCCTGCGCTCCATCGGCGCGGTGCTCGACCAGCGCGGCATGCGCGAGGTGACCCTCGCCGAGACTGACGACGGCTTCCTCGTCCAGGGCCTCGCGCTTTCAGCGGGCGAGGATCGACCGTGGAATGATCCCGCTGCGCGCCTCGTAAAGGAGACCTTCCACCTGCGCGAGGACGATGTCGCGCGCTTCATGGACGAGGCGGTGGCGCGGCGCCAGGGCCGCGGACCGCAGGCGCAGGGGATGCCGCGCCGGCCGGCCGGGTTCTACGAGACGGCTTTCCGCGTCGTCGGTGGCTACATCGACCAACAGCAGCCGCGCGACGTCTTCTTCTTCGAGCAGGACCATCAATTCGTCGTGCGACTGCTGATGCCGACTCGCGCCGGGTTACGCCATGTTCTGGTGGAGTTCACGCGCGAAGAGATCGACGCGATGATCAACAGCGCGCAGCATGGCCGAACCTGAGCGGGGGCGCCCGTGGTCGCTTCAATCGAGTTGCGCTACCGTGATGACCGTAAGTAGCCCGCCGATGCACCTCGGGCTCGCGCGCCGCGACCCGGGAGATAACTGGAGGTCCGCATGAAGCGGCTGATCAAGCTCGTGGCGGTCATGTTCGTGGTCCTAGTCGCCGCCGTCGTGATCGTTCCGCTCGTCGTCCTGGCCGGTCTCTTTGTCTGGTTGAAGCTGACCGAGGAGCCGGATGACGAGGCGCTCGATCTCGAGCCGGAGATGGACGCGGTCGAGGACACGGGCTCCGTCTGAGCAACAACCGCGCCGGCGCGCCCGCGGTCCCTGAAGCGGACGACGCGCCGGTCAGCTTTCTCGTCGATTACGACGGGACCATCTCGCTCGTCGATGTTGGCGATGCTCTGATGCAGCGTCACTTCCCCGACACGGCAGAACTTGACCGAATCGACGCGCTTTACGACGCCGGCGCGCTTGGCTCGCGCGAGCTGATGCTGTGGGACATGGACGTCCTGCCGCGCGACGCCGAGCTGTTGCGGCGCGAGGCCGCGCAGGTGCCCCAGGACGAGTCATTCCCGGGGTTCGTTTCGTCCGTCCGCAGGCGCGGCGCGCATGTCGAGGTCGTGAGCGACGGCTTCGGCTTTTACGTCGCCTCAAACCTCGCCGCGCTCGGCGTGCCCGACTTGCCCATCGCGACGAACGAGAACCGCGTCGGGGAGGGCAGGGAAGGCATGTCGTTCCCGTACGGCCATCCATCGTGCTTCGTGTGCGGCACGTGCAAGCGCGAGCGCGTTCGCCTTCACCAGGCCAGCGGGCGCGTAGTTGTGTTCATCGGCGACGGCACCAGCGATCGCTATGCCGCGGCGCACGCCGACATGGTCTTCGCCAAAAGGTCGCTCGCGCGCATCTGCGAAGAGGAAGGCTGGCCCTTCGTCGGCTGGGATTCATTCGCGGACGTGACGGCGGAGGTGGAACGGGCGTTTTCTGACGGCCGATTACCGACCGATCCGGATCGACTGCCCGATTGGCGAGCCCAGCACGCTCACGCCCCGAGGGCGTTCATCTGCGGCCCGGAGGTCTGGGGGCCGGGCCGAACGACACCCGGCCCGGGGCCTCACTGACAAACTCATTCGTTCTGGCCATGGATCACTGAGTCCGTTTCAGCCAGTCTCGCGACCCTCGCCAGGGCGTGCGTGCCTAGCGCATCGAGGGTGGAAGGTCCGATTCGGCGTCGTCCTGGAGCTCGTGGAGCTCCTCTCGATAGTGTCGGACGCTTCCTCGTAAGGATCCTTGGCCTTGGCCGGCGGCTTGGCGGGCTGCTGGCCGCCCGCCGGTGCGCTTCCGCTGCCGGGTCCACCGCTACCCCCGCCACCCGCGCCGGCTGAGCCGCCCGCGCCGCCTGAGCTGCCTGAGCCACCCGCCGCGCCACCGAGTAGTGCCGCGCCCACGCCGAGAG
>CAYZEJ010000132.1:0-3582 GCA_964477545.1 uncultured Anaerolineaceae bacterium
TCGTTCGGCGGCAGCCTGTGCTAGTCGGAAGATTGTACTGAGGGGTCGGTGATCGGCTCGGGATCCTCGATCTCCGGCAGCAGCGGCTGGCCGGTGATGAGGCGGGCGCCACGGCCGTGCGTGACGAAGCTCCACGCCCAGCGCGTGACGACCACGATGCGATTGGCGAACCCGATCAGATAAACGATGTGGATGCCCAGCCACAGCATCCAGGCGGCGAAGCCACTGGCGCGCCCGAAACGGCCGAGCCAGGGGATGTTGGTGACTCCCTTGAGACGTCCGATGATGGCCACGTCGCCACGATCCCGGTAGGCGAAGGGCGTCGTATGCTTCCCCGACAGGCGCCGTCGCAGCAGCTTGCCAACGTACTTTCCGCTCTGGATGGCGCCCTGGGCGACGCCGGGCACCGGCCTGTCGTCGTTCCAGGCCATCACGGCCGCATCGCCGACCACGAAGATCTCGGAATGGCCGGGCAGCGTCAGGTTCGGTCCAACCAACACGCGTCCAGCTTTGTCGGTCTCGGCACCCGCTGCCCGAGCCACGGTGCGCGCAAAGCTCGACGCGGCTACGCCGGCGGCCCACAGGACGGTTCGCGCCGGAGTGCGCTCGCGCCCCGTCCGTCTCGACCACGACCGCGTGCTCGTCGATGTCGACGACCTTCCTCTCGGTCTGCACCTCCACGCCGAGGCGTTCGAGCTGTCGCACGGCCGAGGTAGAGCTGCCCTCCGGGTAGGCCGGCAGGATCCTTGGCATCGCCTCGATCAGCAGGATCCGCGCGTTCTCGGGATGGATGGAGCGAAAGTCGCGCCGCAGGGTATCCCGCGCGATCTCGGCCAACGCGCCCGTTCGACACCGGTTGGACCACCGCCGACGATCACGAATGTCATCCACTCCACGCGGCGTTCGGGGTTCGCCTCGCGCTCGGCCGCCTCGAAGGCGATGAAGATCCGGCGCCTGATCTCGGTCGCATCGTCGATCGTCTTCAGACCCGGCGCGAAGGTCGCCCATTTGTCGTGGCCGAAATACGAGAAGCGCGCTCCGGTCGAAACGACCAGCGTGTCGTAGGGCACGAGGCCGCCGTCGGAGAGCTCGACCTCGCGGGCTCCGGCGTCCAGGTTGACGGCCCTGCCCAGGACGACGCGTGTGTTGCGGCGCTTGCGAAAGATGGCCCGGAGCGGTGTGGCGATCTCGCTCGGTCCGAGCGAGCCAGTGGCAACCTGGTAGAGCAGCGGCTGGAACAGGTGGAAGTTCCGCTGATCGACCAGCGTCAGCTCGATGCGCTTGTCCCGCGACAGCTCCCGAGCGGCATACAGCCCGCCGAATCCGCCGCCCACGACGACTACGCGGTGATGAATGGGCGGCTGGCCAGTTTCCACACTGCTGAATCTAGCCAGCCCAGGACCGGTGGACGCGCCGTGGCGGGTACCATCCGCGGCGATGACTGAACTTCTGCTCGATGCGCGGGTCATGGTGGCCGAGGCGGAGCAATACAACGCAAGCCTCCTCCGCAGGGAAGATGAATCGGAATCCCTGGCGTATTTCTGGGTGCGTTTCGACGGTGAGCCCACTCACTTCGAGCCCGGGCAGTACATGACCATCGGTGTCGTGGTCGATGGCAAGATCGTCCAGCGCCCGTACTCGGTCGCCTCACCGCCGGTCTCGGCAGGGAGCGAGGGCTACGAGTTCTACGTCCGCCTGGTTGAGGGCGGCACGTTCACGCCGCTGCTGTGGCGCATGCCCATCGGCCAGCGGATGCGAATGATCGGGCCCAAGGGCAAGTTCCTCCTCCAGCCCGATGACGAGCGGACGCACATCTTCATCTCGTCAGGGACCGGCAACGCGCCCTTCGTGTCGATGATGAAGCAGATGCTCGCCGAGGGCTCTCCTCGGCCTGCCGTCTTCCTCAATGGTGTGTCCTACGCGCACGAAATCGGCTACCGCAGTCTGCTCGAGAGATGGGAGCGCGGCGGCGGCTATCCAGTGACCTACGTGCCGACCGTTTCGCGGCCCAACGCGCCCGACAATGCCGAGTGGGCCGGCCGCACTGGCCGCGTCGAGGTGATCCTCGAGCCGGTTCTCGACGAACTCGGCCTGACGCCGGCCAAATCGGTCGCCTACATCTGCGGCAACCCGGACATGATCGCCACGGCCGAGGAGAAGCTGCTCGCGCGCGGCTACGCGGAAGAGCAAGTCCATAAGGAGCTCTACTGGCCCAAAGGCAAGGAGCCTCGCGGTCTCGCCGCCGCGGATCTCGCCGTCGCAATCGAGGCCGTCGAGCACAACGCCGACCAATAACCCGCAGCTCATGAACTGGCAGGTCCAACGCTGTCGCTGACCCACTAAGCCAACCCATGGCTCCAACGGCCGAGTAGGATTCACAAATGCCCGCGGTCGCAGTGCCCGGCGGGTGACCAGGACGATCACGGACCGAGGAGGAAAGATGTCCAGATCGGCGTTGCTAGCGCTGACCCTTGGAATAGTCGTTTTGAGCGCCTGCACGTCGGCGCCGCCGCCGACGGCTTCGCCCGCCGGTACCGCGGCTGCGACCAGCGCGCCAGCCGGCCAGGTGCTCGCCGCCGTTCGGGCGCGCAATCAATTGATCTGCGGCATGAACTCGGGCCTGCCCGGGTTCGGCTTCCCCGAGGAAGGAACCGGCCGCTTCCTCGGCTTCGACGTTGACTTCTGTCGAGCAGTCGCGGCCGCCGTGCTGGGCAACGCGGACTCGGTGGAGTATCGACCGCTCAGCGCCGACGACCGGAGCACGGCACTCCAGTCGCGTAGCGTCGACGTGCTGATCCGTAACACCACATGGACCCTGACGCGCGACGCGGACTGGGGACTGTTCGCCCCCACGACGTACTACGACGGCCAGGGCATGATGGTCCGCGCCGACGCGGACGTGACGGAGCTGTCGGATCTCGGCGGCGCGACGATCTGCGTCCAAACCGGAACCACGACCGAACAGAACCTGTCCGATGCGATGGCCGCCGCTGGCGTGCAGTACACCGCGTCCACCGGCGACGCCGCGTTCACCTACGCCACCTATGAAGCGGACGACTGCGATGGCGTCTCGAGTGACATCTCGCAGCTGATAGCGCAGCGGACGCAGCTGACCAATCCCGATGACCACGTGATCCTCGACACCGTCATGTCCAAGGAGCCGCTGGGCCCGGTCGTGCCGTTCGGCGACGAGCGCTGGTTCAACGTAATCAAGTGGGTCGTCTTCGCGACCATCGCCGCCGAGGAGCTCGGCGTTACCCAGGCGAACGTCACGCAGATGCGCGACACGAGCGCGGACGTCTCGATTCGCCGCCTGCTCGGCGTCGAGGGCAACCTGGGCTCGACGAAGCTCGGCCTCACCGACGACTGGGCGTTCAAGGTCATCTCGGCGGTCGGCAACTACGGTGAGATCTACGACCGCAACCTGGGCCCAGGCACGCCATTCGACGTGCCGCGCGGGGTGAATAACCTGTGGACCAACGGCGGGTTGCTCTACTCGCCGCCGATCCGCTAGAACCGATCTGGGGCGGGATCGGAGCCGACTCCGGTCCCGCTTCGCATCTGGCTGTCGACGGCTGACGT
>CAYZEJ010000132.1:3682-3749 GCA_964477545.1 uncultured Anaerolineaceae bacterium
CGGGATCGGAGCCGACTCCGGTCCCGCTTCGCATCTGGCTGTCGACGGCTGACGTGACGGGCACGCC
>CAYZEJ010000132.1:3849-6970 GCA_964477545.1 uncultured Anaerolineaceae bacterium
TGCGCCCTCGCGTGATCCCACGGGCACGCCTGCGCCCTCGCGTGATCCCACGGGCACGCCTGCGCCCTCGCGTGATCCCACGGGCGCGCCTGCGCCCTCGCGTGATCCCACGGGCGCGCCACCACCGTGGCGCGACATCCGCGTCCTGCGCATCGCAGTGCAGGTCGCCGTCCTCGCGGGCGTCATTGGCATCGGCGTTCTCCTGGCCGCAACCCTGAGCGCCAACATCACTGGCACGCGGCTCGGCTTCGACCTCGGCTTCCTGGACCAGCGCGCCGGCTTCGAGATCAGCGATAAGCCGATCTCGTTCAACGCGAACGACACGTTCGCGCGTGCCTTCGCGATCGGGATCATCAACACGCTGTTGGTGAGCGTAGCCGGCGTCATCCTTGCGACCGCACTCGGCATCGTCGTCGGCGTGGCTCGCCTGTCGCGCAACTGGCTTGCC
This sequence comes from uncultured Anaerolineaceae bacterium, assembly GCA_964477545.1. Taxonomy (GTDB): domain Bacteria; phylum Chloroflexota; class Limnocylindria; order Limnocylindrales; family CSP1-4; genus JALYGJ01. The sequence continues at coordinate 4,298 of CAYZEJ010000132.1, forward strand.
AACAGGATCTCGGCGGGCTACGTCGAGGTGATGCGCAACACGCCGTTGCTCGTCCAGCTCGTGCTGATCGCCGCCATCATCCGCCAGCTGCCGGGGATCGAAGAGTCGATCGCACTGCCCGGCTCGGTCTATCTCAACTCGCGCGGCCTGTACGTGCCGCGCCCTGGGGCCGAGGCGACATTCGTCGTCTGGATCGTAATCCTCATCGCCACGGTCATCGGAGCCGTCGTGTTGAGACGAATTGCCAGCGCCCGCACCACTGCCGGGAGGCCGACATACGGGGTTGGTCGGCTCGCGCTAATCGCGGCAGTAGCGTTGGTTGCCGGTGCGTGGATCGCGCTATCGCCGGTCACCTTCGACTTGCCCGAACGACAGCGGTTCAACTTCACCGGTGGTGTCGCTCTCTCGCCAGGCTTCACCGCCCTGCTCGTCGGCCTCGTGATCTACACGGCGGCGTTCATCGGCGAGGTTGTGCGCGGCGGAATCCAGGCGGTCCGACGCGGCCAGGTCGAGGCGGCCTATGCAATCGGCCTCACGCCAGGCCAGACGCTGCGACTGGTGGTCTTCCCCCAGGCCCTTCGGATAATCGTTCCGCCGCTGACCAGTCAATACCTGAACCTCATCAAGAACTCGAGCCTCGCGCTGGCCGTCGGCTATGCCGATCTGTTCGCGGTCGGCCGAGCGATGGCCAACCAGACAGGCCAACCGTTGTCAGTGATCGCGCTGCTGATGGGGACGTACCTATCGATCAGCCTGCTCACGTCCCTGTTCATGAACATCTACAACCGGCGCGTGCAGGTCGCGGAGAGGTGACGTGGTAGCCGCCGAAATGCCGCCGCCGCCCGGCACAGTCGGCAAGGCTGCCTGGCTCCGGCAGAACCTGTTCAGCAGCTGGGCGAACTCGCTGCTCACGATCGTGCTGAGCGGCGGCCTCTTCGTGCTCGCCGTGCTGTTCCTCGAGTGGGCGCTCACGCGGGCGAGATGGGGCGTCGTCACGACCAACTTCAGGATCTTCCTGATGTGGGTCTATCCCTTCGAAGAGGCTTGGCGTGTGTGGCTCGCCTTGGCGGTCCTGTCGCTCATCGCCGGTATTTCGGCTGCGCGCTCACGCAGCAGCCCGATGCGGACACTGGCCTCGTGGATGGCTGCGGGCCAGATCCTGCTGGCGGTCCTCGCCTTGATCTCGGCCATCGAGGCGCTGGCCGGCGGCGAGGGCGGCGGTGGCAATGAACTGGTGCTGATTGCGATCGGCCTGTTCGTCAACGCGGCCATCGTCTTCGCCGGCATCGCGGTCGGCGCTCGCGTAGCTGTTCGCCGCTGGATCGTCGGCGCCGTCTGGCTGCTCTGGCTGCCGCTGACGCTCTTGCTTCTGCACGGCGGCTTCGAGCCACTGCTTGAGTTCGTACCGACCAACCTGTGGGGTGGCCTGCTGCTCACGTTCCTACTGGCCATCGCCAGCATCGTGCTGTCATTTCCGTTCGGCGTCCTGCTCGCGCTTGGACGGCGCAGCGACTTGCCTGTCGTGCGCTGGCTGAGCACGGCGTACATCGAGCTCATCCGGGGAGTACCGCTGGTCACGATCCTGTTCATGGCGGCCGTGCTGCTTCCATTCTTCCTGCCCGGCGCCATCAGGCCCGACCATCTTTACCGCGCCATCGCCGGATTGACGCTGTTCAGCGCCGCCTACGTGGCCGAGAACGTGAGGGGCGGGCTGCAAGCGATCCCGTCGGGGCAGATCGAGGCCGCCCATGCGATTGGCCTGCGCAGCTACCAGACAAATCTCTATGTTGTCCTGCCGCAGGCGCTTCGCGCGGTCATCCCGGCGAACGTCGGCCTCTTCATAAGCCTGCTCAAGGACACAACCCTGGTCGCCATCGCGGGCACCGGGCTCCTCGAGCTGCTGGGCATCGGCCAAGCCGTGCTCGCCCAGGGGGAGTGGCTCGGCGCTTACATCGAGGTGTACCTGTTCGTATCCGCCGTGTTCTTCGTCTTGTGCTACACGATGTCGCAGGCAAGCTATCGACTGGAAGCCGCTATGGGAGTAGGGACGCGATGAGCGCCGAGGAGCAGACGACGGCCGCCTCCCGCGCGGCCGTCACGTCAGTCCATCCAGAGAAGAAACCGGCCGCCCCAGAGGACATCATCGTCTGTCGCGACGTGCACAAGTGGTTTGGGCAGCTCCACGTGCTGCGCGGTATCAACATGAACGTCAAGCCCGGCGAGGTGATCGTTATCTTCGGGCCTTCCGGCTCGGGCAAGTCGACCTTCATCAGGACGATCAACCGGCTCGAGGAGCACCAGCGCGGGGACATCTTCGTCGACGGCATCGAGCTGACCAATGACATCCGGAACATCGCCGCCATCCGCAGCGAGATCGGCATGGTTTTCCAGTCTTTCAACCTCTTCCCGCATCTGACGGCACTGCAGAACGTGACTCTCGGCCCGATCCGCGTACGGAAGTGGTCGCGACAGAAGGCGGAGCAGAAAGCGATGGAGCTGCTCGAGCGGGTGGGCATCCCAGAGCAGGCGCACAAGCACCCGGCGCAGCTATCGGGCGGCCAGCAGCAGCGGGTGGCGATCGCGCGCGCGCTGGCGATGCAGCCCAAGATCATGCTCTTCGACGAGCCGACCTCGGCCCTGGACCCGGAGATGATCAGCGAGGTCCTCGACGTC
>CAYZEJ010000133.1:0-6908 GCA_964477545.1 uncultured Anaerolineaceae bacterium
CAAGTTGTACGCGGCCGTCGACCAGGGACCTCGGAGCCGGCACCTGCAGGATCTGAGCGAACTCCGTCCGAGCCGAGACGAGCTCCTCGCCGCTGCTCGCTGGACCGTCACGCACGATCCATCGCCTGGGTACCGGTCGATGCTCCTCGATACCCTGCGCCAACTCGGGGTGGAGGACACCGATGCCTCGCTCGGCTAGCTCGCTCCAGAGTGCCCTGCTCAACCGGGCGTGGATCCAATGGATCGCGCTCGGTGTCGACGCCGTGGGCGAGTCCGACGACGCCGTGGTCGACCCCGAAGCGCTCATCGCGCTGACCGCAGAGCTCGGTGACGCCGACGCGCGACTGCGTGATGTGAGTACCGACTGGTGCGTTGCCTACGGACGCTACGTCAACGGGGCGCGACTCAAGCAGGTGGTGCGCGAGCTCAGGACGCCGCCAGAGGCCATCGGGGAGTACGTCGCTACCGTCGCGGCTTCCGGGGGCCCGGCTTGGCCGATGGCGACTGAGCCGCGCCCCGAACACGCAACGCGTGGCAAGGCTCGGCTCGGCTCGGCTCTCGCGCGGCCGCGGCTGCGCATCCGCCTGCGCGCCGCATTCGGGGTGAACGCCCGGGCTGACGTGCTCGCGGCCTTGTTGCTCGCTCCTCAGAACGGGCTGAGCGTGGCTGACCTTGCCCGCAAGACGCGCTTCACAAAGCCAAGTACGGCGTTCGCGGTGGACGCGCTCGTGTTGGCGGGGCTGCTGGAGGCGCGGACGGTGGGCAATGAGCGGCGTCTCGTCCTGACCAAGCCAGGCGAGATCCTCCCGGGGCTCCGACCACCCATCGTCCAGCCCGACTGGGTGGCCCGGTTCGGCGTGGCGCTCGAAGTACTTCGTTTCGATGAGCAGGACGGGATGTCCCCGTCCGTGCGCGCGATCGAGGCACGGCGAGTCGTCGAGGGTTTGCTGGCCCGGATCACAAGCGAGGGGCTTCCCGAGCCGAATCTCGCCACGTTCGGCGACCAGTTCTCGAGCGCGTTCGACCGATGGGTCGTTCAACTCGTGGACAGCCTCAGGGGACCGAGTGGAACGTAGTAGCGGAGCGTCGCCATCATCCAAGGCGCGAAGCATCCGGGCGGGGCCCTTGCTCAGGAAGGCCCGGCGGTTGAACGCCGCTCGGGCGGTGGTCTCGCGCGCATGAAACAAAATAGAACAAGTGTTCTGGCGCCCAACAGGAGTTGGACGTGCGCGTACCCACTCGGGATTCAGGCAGATTCTGATCGAGGGTGCTGACGAATGGCGCTCGGCCGCGCAGGAGAGCGCGTAGGACACCGGCGAGACACCCCGGCGGCGTTCTGCTGACGAAGAGCGGTCGCTTTCCCTAAATTGACCAAACCGGAAGTGGTGACCGACGCGATCAGAAGTCGTCGACCGAGGCTGAACCGATGACTGAGTTCGTTTCCCGCGGAGTCGGGACTTCGAATTCGGGCGGTCAGGACGCCTGCACGTCGAGCGATCGGGCGATCGCGTCCAGAACGGCCTCCGGGTTGGATTGCCCGGCTTAGCAGAGGAGTCGCGGGTCAACAGAAGCTGGTGCCTCGGGCTTGCCGAGCACGCGCTCCAGCCAGTCGAACACGACGAGGTGCGCGAGCCGAAGGTTGTTGACCTGGCAGTGGGCGTCCGCTCCATCGGAGCCTGTGAACTCGCGGAGCGTCACGTCCTGGCCGCGATCCCGGAGCGCCTCATACAGCGCGCGCGTCTGTCGCTTGAGTTCGCCTGCCTCGCCTGCCCCCATCAGGAAGAGCGCCGGGCACCGGATATCAGAGTCGTCCACCACGACCGCCTGCTCCAAGACCCCCTGCACCGCCGCCTTGAAGTCCTCGGTGCCGAACTGCCACGCGTACTTCTGCAGATTGACCCCGGCCGCCTGGTTGAGGGAGCCTGCGATCTTCATGGCTAGGCGGAGGATCCAGCCGGGAGCTCGCATCGCAGCAGCGAACTCGCGTCGGAAGAGGATCGCCATGTCGGTGATGGGAGTGCTCGCGATCCATGCCCTGATGCGCCGATCGGCCGCCACGGCCTGGGCGGTGAAGTAGCCTCCTCCGCTGACGCCGTAGATGGCGAGCCGATCGTCCGGTGTCGCTGCGTGCGATGCCAGCCAGTCGATACACGCCCCGATGGGCTCCGCTGCACCCACGCGGAAATGGAGGCCCTCGGCAGGCGTCTTGCCCTGGCCCGGCAGGTCTACCATCAGCACGTTGAAGCCGCGCTTCCACCCGGGGTACCCGGCGAAGTAGAAGAGGTCCTCGCGGAAGGTGTCGCCGCCGCCGACCATCAACAGGACGGGCCGCGGTTTCGCGTCGTGTTCGAGGTAGTACCCAGGGAGCGAGGCTGATTCGAACGGCACCTCGATCGCGCGAATCGGCACACCGAGCAAACGCGTGCCGCGCGCGAACGCATCCTCCATGTCCGCGATGGTCTGGGAGAAGGCCTCTGCCTCAGGCGACTCGAACTGGAGCGCCGCGCGGTGCGCATACGCGGCGCCCAGGTGGGACTGGCCGGCCGCAGTTGGCGCCGAAGATGCCTCGAAGGCCTCGGCTCGCTGGTGCAGGAATGCGGCTTGGCGGGCAAATGCAGCCGACCAGCTGTCGGGATCGCCGTCGGTGATCTGGCCAGCGACATGGAAGATCTCGCCGTGCGCCATGCCGACGATCTCGCCAACGCCGAGGACCCAGTTGAGAACAAAGTCCATGTCCTCGTTCTTGAACCGGATCCGCGTGGCCTGGCGCTTGAGGATGGCCTCTGACTCATCCATGACGTGTTCTCCTGTCCCCGTACGATTGCGCCGCGTCCGCCATACTACTACGATCGTAGTGGATTGTAGTTGGTAAGCCGGTTCTGATGGAGGTAGAGGAAACGCGATGGCTCCGAACCCCAGTCGGCGACTCCAGCTCGCTGACGCCGCGGTCGCGATCCTTGCCCGCGACGGCGTGCACGGCCTGACCCATCGCGCTGTCGACGCCGAGGCGGATGTGCCGAAGGGCACGACCTCGAACTACTTCCGGACCCGGGGAGCGCTCGTCGAGGGTGCTGCTCGTCGGGTGGGCGAGCAGCACCGCCAGCATGTCGAACAGGTCGTGCTGCGTGTCTCCGAGGGTGGCCGCGACGCAGTGATCCAGGGCCTCACGTTGCTCGTGGACGCTGCGGTCGGCGTCGGGCGCGAGCGCTACCTCGCGCGTTTCGAGCTTGCGCTGGAGTCGGTACGACGGCCGGCACTGGCGGTCCTGCTTCGTAGCGAGCGCAAGGACAGCGTGCGCCTGGCGGACGATCTCATCGCACGGGCCGGGGTGTCGATCTCGCTTGATCGCGTCGATGCCCTCGCGTCGGCGATCACGGGCATCGTGTTTGACCGGCTGGCGTTCGGTGTCCCGAGTGCCGACACCAGATCCGTGGTCGCGGCAATCGTCGACGGCTTCATGGCGGCGGGGGCCGGCTGGGAAGCGACCCGCCCGGGTGTGGGTAACCCCGAGACAGCTCACCCGGGTAATTGGCCGGGAAGCCGCGAGCGGACGGGCTGACCGAACGACTCGCCCGACCCGATCCGTCGCCGGATCCGCTTGAGAAGGTACTCCCAGGCCATCGCCTCCCTACTCGCGCCCGACGGATTCCGGACCTGCCTGCGACGGGGACCTGCATGCCCCCGTCGCGCCGGTCCCGCTCGTCCGGATCACGCCCGGGCCAGGTGACTTGTTGCCGGCAAAGGTTGCACGCCTGACCAGGGAGTAAGAGCGCGCCCGACAGGACTCGAACGTGCGGGTACCCACTTGGGATTCGGGCAGATTCCTGTCGAGGGAGCCGAAGGCTGGGAGGTCGTGGCCTGGAACAACCCTTAGGTCGGGCGCCACTGCGCTTGCACGTCCCGCGGAGTCGATGACAAATCATGAGGACGACGGAACGATCGATTGGGACGGTGATCTCCGTCGATCAGCCCGGTCTGTCATTGAAGCGCAGATGATCAAATAGAACAGATGCACTGGCGAACCCGACAGGATTCGAACGGCAGGCTGGGATCTCAGTGCGGTTCGTGCGGGCCGCTGATGACGCCAAGGGCGGCGGCCACGCTACGAAGCTGCTCGTCGGTAAGCAGGCGAGTGTAGTGCTCGCGGATCCCATGGAGGTGGGTCCGCGCAGCCGCCCGGACGCGAACCCGGCCCGCCACGGTCAGCGACCCGTGCACGACCCGGTTATCGTCCGCGCTCCGGTTGCGGGCAACCAGCTGGCGTTCGGCCAGCCGATCCATGATCCTGGTCAGGCTGCTCGGCGAGAGCATCACCCGCTGGGCAAGCTCGGTCATCTTCAGCTGGCCGTTCGGAGCGCGCGCGAGTCGGACGAGCACGTCGTATTCGCCCAGGCTGATGGCGTGCGCGTCACGCAACTCGGCGTCAAGCTGTTTGGTGACCTTATCGTGGGCATGGAGCAGCGCCTGCCACGCACCGAGCTCGAGGTCGCTCAGCCGGGCGCCAGTCATGCCGCCAATCTAACGGCAAAGCCGATGAGGATCAGGCCCGTGATCCGGGTCATCGCCGGCGCGAAGGTATCCAGACGTCGGGACCTCAGATTCGATGCCAGGACCGCATAGGTGACAAACCACGACAGCACGATCGCGACGAAGACGACGCCGAGCCCCAGAGCCTGACCCGTCGGATTTGCACCTTTGTCGATGAACTGTGGCAGCAGGCCCGCGTAGAAGACGACCTGGCCAGGATGGAGCAGGTTGTTGATCAGCCCCATCCGGAAGGGCTCTGTCCCCGATCGAGCCCGCAGCGGGCCGCCACCGGCCCGAGGCGTGGTCGTCCCTCCGAGCGTGACGAGGGCCCGGATCCCGATCCAGGCAAGGTAACCGGCGCCGAGCCATCGGATGGCGACCAACAGGTCCGGCGATGCCTTGAACAGCGCCGCGAGGCCGCCCGCCGCGGCCACGGCCCACACGGCCGATCCCGTGGTGATGCCGAGCGCCGTCAATACCCCGGAGCGGCGGCCGGCCGCAAGCACGTTGCGGGTCACGAGCATGAGGTCCGGCCCGGGGGTCAACACGATGAGGGCAGAAACACCGGCGAAGGGGAGCAGGCTGTCCATGGGTTCAGGCCCCGGCGGCGGCCAGCCGCGGTTCGGCTGTGACCAGCGCGATCCACTGCTCGAACGCCACCAGCAGCTGCGCGAGTCGCCGCTCGACGGCGCGGTCGGTAAGCCGACCTGCGGCGTCGAAGGCGCGTTGACCGTTCGCAACGAACAGCATGGGCTGGGGCATGACGATCGCTCCGGCGGCCGTCAACGTGTGGCGCAGCTCCTTCTGGGCCAGGCGCGTACCCCATGAGCCGGTCGTTGCCCCCATGATCGCGACCGGTTTGCCGTCGAGCACCGCCGCATCGTCGGGACGTGACAGCCAGTCGATCGCGTTCTTCATAACGCCAGGGATCGACTGGTTGTACTCCGGTGTTGCGATCAGGAGCCCGTTTGCATCGGCAATGAGAGCCCGCAGGCCGTTGACGGCGCCGGGCCCGACCGACCACGCTGCCTCAACATCCTCGTTGAAGAGCGGGACATCGGTCAGGTCTTCGAAGACAGTCAGGTGGAGCTCTGGCGGGGCGACCCTCTGCGCCGCCACCACCAACCGCCGGTTCAGCGAGTTGACGCGGAGGCTACCGGCGAACGCCACGATGTTGATGGGCACGGACCACATCCATTCGCACTGCAATATTTCACATGCGAAGCATAACGCGGCTTGGCCCCAGCGTCAACCCTGGTTGGCCGGATCGCGGCGGCATGCACGTCTTGTTGCCGGTCACGCCTCGGTCGAGCGCGGGCTCTCTTGGCGCGAAAGGGTTGTCTCATGGCGCGCAAAGGCCGACTCCCGACTCGCCCCGAGGCGTGAGTGAATCGGACCCGGCGGATCCCGGTCGAGGGAGCCGACGGTTGGCTAACGATGTCGATCGAGAGCACCTGATCTGCGCCTGGCAAGCCGCTGTCCTCGACCTGTAACGTCCCGACCTCGCAACGGGCCCGCCCACGCAGTTATGCGGGGATCGGGGGCAACGCGGAACGCCGCCTCGAGCGGCTATTCGACGTCGGGGCGCGAGGCCTCTGCGACGACGAGGACATTCACGCCATGATCGCCGCGATCCCGCGCGTTCATCGGCTGTCGCTGATCCTGAGCACAGTCCTCCTAGGCGCCACGGGACGCGCACGCCGCCGCGAAGAAGGACACGGGGGAAGGGGCAGCCCACGGCCGCGGGCGGACGCGCGCCCACGGCCGGTCTTGAGGCTATCTGCGGTTGACTGGGTTCTAGCTTCGGTTCCGCGCGCGAGAGAGTTCGAACGCGACTAGACCAGCGACGAAAGCAACCAGGAGGAATAACGCCAGCGGGGTGGGCGACGTCGAGACCTGCCCGGTCAGCACCGCCGTGTCGGGAAGCGTTGGGGCGGTCGGAGTAGCCGCGGGAACCGGAGTGGGGGTCGGCGTGGCCGCGGGAACCGCCGCCAGGCCCGTGCAGTTGCTGGGCTCCGGTTGATCGATCCGGAATGCGCCGCCGACCGGCACGTCAAAGTACACGACGTAGAGCACCTGCGGGACCGTTCCTTCATTCCGCGCCAGCTGCACACCGCCGCCGGCCTCGACCGCGCCCTGCCCGGCGACGAAGCTCTGCGCCCGGCAATCCGCCGCGGAGTAGAAGGTGAATGTGCCGGACTGGACGAGGATCACGGTCGCTCCCGGGTGCGAGTGCCAGCCGGTGTGCCCGCCTGGCGCAATCGTGACCTGTTGGACGACCACGTCGCGCTCGTCGGCGCCGGCGATGCTGGCCCCGGCCGCGAAGGTGGCCCGGCTGATGATCGGGGCGGCCGTGATGCCGCTACCGTCCGCGACGGTCG
>CAYZEJ010000134.1:0-6832 GCA_964477545.1 uncultured Anaerolineaceae bacterium
GCCAGACCTGGCAGTTCTACCGCGACCGCCGACCGGACGCCTACCAGGACCTCGTCCGCCCCTAGCCCGCCGCCCCCGCGCCGCCCGCCCGCGCCGGATTCGCATCAGATGTGACACCGGGCTCGGAATTGTCCGGCTCGACTGCGCGTTGACCGCGCCATCGCCCCTCGGGCGCTTCCTGTCAGGCCGCCAACAGCCTTGCCAAAGCCGCGAACGCCGCAGGAATCACATCAGATTGGAAGACTGAGATCCTCGGCTCGCAAACGGGCGAGTAATCGTCCGCAAAGTCGCAGATAAGAGGCGCGGCGTCTAATCAGATGTGAATGTCGCCTCGGAAGCAGCTTCGTTCCTCGTCCGCAACCCTGACCAGCCAGGTGAATCGACTCTGGTTCGAGTTTGGGATCCAAGTCCGCGATGCGCGCCGAGCACGCCGGTGGTCCGTCGCCGAGCTCGCGAGACAGGCCGGGCTCTCGGCCGGGTTCGTATATCGGATCGAGGCAGGCCAGTCCGGTTCAGAGGAGGCGGCTGCTCGCCTGGCCAGCGCTTTGGGGCGCCGCGCCGAGCTGCATCTGATCGATCCGCGGCGGCGGGTTGACACGAGACCGAACCTCGGCGCCGATCCGGTTCATTCGGCAATGGGCGAGCTCGAGACTCGCCACCTGCGCACGTTCGGCATCCCGACGGGGATCGACGAGCCGTACCAGCACTACCAGTTCGCGGGCCGCGCCGACGTGGTGGCCTGGGACGTGGCCGCGAGAGCGCTGCTGCATATCGAGAATCGCACCCGTTTCCCCGACTTCCAGGAGATGGCCGGCGCCTTCAACGCGAAGAAGGCGTATCTGGCCGACGCGATCGGTGCCCGATTGGGAGTCGGAAGATGGGTCAGTCAGACGCACGTGATCGCGGCGCTGTGGACGTCGGAGGTGCTCCGCGCGATTCGATCTCGCAGCGAGTCGTTTCGTTCGCTGTGTCCAGACACACCGGACGCCTTCGCCGGCTGGTGGCGCGGTGAGCCCCCGCGTGCCGGCGACACAGCAAGTCTCATCGTGCTCGATCCACTGGCGCGAAGCAGGCAGCGGCAATGGATCGGTCTGGCCGACGCCCTCGCCGTGCGGCCGCGGTACGCCGGCTACCCCGAGGTTGCGGCTGGGCTACTGCGCGAAATTGGGCCGTCGGACGCGAGGTAGCATCTCGAGCGGCGTGCGTATGCGCCGAGAGAAGGGCGGAGAGGGATCATTGATGTCAAGAACGCGCCTCAGCCTGTGGTACGTCGTCGCTTACCTGGCGGTCGCCGGCCTTTCACTGCTGATCTTTCCGAATTTCGCGCTCACGCTGCTGCTCTCGAACAACGCGGCCAGCTACGGCGACATATTTCCGCGCTTCGTGGGGATGACGCTGATCGGACTGGACCGCGACCAGTTCTTCCTGGTGGTCTTCGCGATCGTCGGAGTGGGTGTCGCGTTCACCGGCTACAACTACCTGCGCGAGCGCTCCGCATAGGTCGGCCCGGTGGGCCAGTTACCGGCTACTCGCTAGGGCGCCATCGTCAGGAACGCGTCGAAGTCGATGCGCGTGCTCGATGAAGCGGCGCGCTTGGTGCCCTTCGCCCGTAGCTCGATCGTGTGCGTGCCCGCTGTCGGGAAGCTGATCGAGTACATCACCCACCGTTTCTGCGTCTTGGATCGGTAGAGGTCGATCGTGGCCTTCAGCACGCCGTCGACGCGCACCGCCGCGATGCCGCGATTGGGCCCCCGGGTCGTGAGGATGGCAAAGTCCGTGACGTTCGCGGTCAGCGACTGGGTCCTGCCTGCGGCTGACGCGTAGCGGACGCTGCCGCCGTAGAAGCTCGAGGCCGATTGGGTACTCCACGTGCCCGCCTGCACGACCGAGGCCGACCCGTTCTGGAAGGCGCGCACCTTGAAGACGTCCCCGAGCTCGTATGGGCTGGTGTTGCCGCTCGTGTCCGTCGCTCGAGCGCGGAACTGACGTGTCGCCGTCGTGCTGGCGGCGTAGTTGACGTTCTTCGCCACCGAGGTCGCGGACGCCAGTGTCACATTGGCAAAGGCGCCGCCGTTGACGCTCTGCTGGAGCTTGGTGCTGGATATCCCGCCCGCGTCGCTCGCCTTGAAAGCAACTCGAAGCCTCGCCTTGCCGCGGCTGGCCAGGGTCTGGCTCATGCGGAAGTCGGTGTCCGGCTTGGTGACGGTCGGGGGCGTCGTGTCGCTGCACGTATAGATGCGGATGTCGTCCAGGAACCACCCGAAATCGGCGACTGAGCTGTCAGTGCCGATGCGGAACCTGAAGCGGACGCTCTGGCCCGCGAGACTGCTCAAGCCGTACCGTGTCGAGATGTAGCCGTGACTCTGGCCCGTGAATGCCGATCGATTGGCCAGCGGGTTGCTGTACGAATTCGAAAGAATCGCGTCGTAGCCGTTCTCCGTCGGTAGCAACTTCGCGTCCGTCCAGGAACCCGCGCCGACCTGGTATTCGACGACGCCTCCGTCGTAGCCAAACTCGAATCGGTACGCGTGACGGAAATGCAGGAAGGCTCCGCCCGGGAGGGTGATCGGGTTCGTCATCCGCATGGCCGAGTCGCTGGTCAGACCGATGTCATCACCCCAGAAATTGGTCGTGCCGCTGGTCGCGTATGTCGGGTCCCATCCGGTTGCGACGTACGGGTTGGGGTTCTGTGGGTAGTACCAGACATTCCTCGATCCCGTGACCACCGCACTGGTCCAGTTACCGCTGGCGGTGTTCTCAAGGTCATCGAACCAGGTATTCGTGAGCGTCCCGCTCGTGCACAACTCCGCCTCGGGAGCGGCTGCATCCGGGTCGGTCGGCTGCTGGGCCATCTCCGTCGCCAGCACGGCCTGGGCCACCTCAGTGCAATTGGCTGCCGTGATCGCTCCGCTCGGGCTGGGCGAGCCGTTGTTCTGGTTCGGCGTCGTGCCGACGAGGTCTGCGCAGGCTTGATTGAGCGCTGAGCCGAGATCGGCATAGTCGCTGCCGCTCACGAGGTAGCTGGTCTCGACCCGGTACCAGATGGCAGCAGCCTTATCGATCCCGAGACCAATGATGGCCTGCCCGTTGAACGTGTCCCCGTCGGTCATCAGGTAGGCCGCCTTGTTGGCGACACCGCTGTTCGTGTGGACGCCGCCCTGGTCTGACTCCGTGCCGGTGTACAGCGAGCTGGTCATCCTGTTGGGCTGACCAAAGGCCGGCGGGTCCTGCATATCCCGGATCGCTCCAATGGGGGCGGGCAGGTCCTCGCCCATTAGCCACCGGTCCGCCGCGTCGTCGCTGCCGGTGCCGTTGGTCAAGTCGATGTACTCGCCGAAGATGTCTGACAGCGCCTCGTTGATGGCACCGGACTGGTAGTAGTAGAAGAGCCCCGAGGTGAACTCCGTGACGCCGTGAGTCAGCTCATGACCGACGACGTCGTCTGCCGAGGCGAACCCAGCCCCGTAGACCATCTGGCTGCCGTCCCAGAAGGCGTTCACGTAGGGACAATTGCCGGCCTCGCAGTAGCGCACCGTCGAGACGAGGGTCATGCCGGCGTCGTCGAGGCTGTCACGTCCGAATCGGTTGAAGTAGAAGTCGTACGTGTGACCCGCGAAATCATGGGCGTTGTTGACGTCCGCGACCACGGACGCGGGACCACCTTCGATGCGCTCGGCCTCCCCAAGCGTGCACGGATAGTTGTCAGACGTGACTGACACAGAGTTCTGCCCGTCGCAGGTGATGCGGTTCTTGGCATTGGCGATCTGATCGAAATGAAGAGCGATGCTGCCTCTCAGGGCATCGACGAGGACGAGCTCACGCATGTCCCTGGCGCGGTTGGTGACCTCGGTGCGCCAAACGAGCCGCGCGGTCGGGATCCCCTCTCCTCCGAGAAGTGCCGCGTCATACACCCAGAGCTTCGGAATGACGGCCGTCAGGTCCTCCGCTCGCTCCCCACGCGCCTTCGCAATGGCGGCCACCGCAAAGCCGCGCGCCTCGGCCGGTGTGATTGCCGGCTGAACCGCCAGCCCACCTAGCCCCACAGCGGCTTCACCGTTCGCGGATATCACGTCGCCTGCCTTCCCGACTTGGACGTTGATCTCGCCACCAAGCACCGGCAAGCCGCTGTGCGTTTGCTGGTAACGGACGAAGGTAGCCCCGCCGACGGCGCGGGCTGAGCGCTCCAACCTGAGGTTTTGGGCAGCGGACGGGACGCCGAACAGCGATCCGTAGCGCGCTACGAAGAGCGCGGCAGCAGCCTCTGGGGAACCAGGGCGCCCCAGTGCGGCGCGGGTAGCGATCGCGTGCCCCCGAGTGGGGACGATGAAACGCACCTTGCCCGTGGCCCCGTGCCGCTCGATCCGCGCACCGTTCCCGCGGAGCTCGGAGAGCAGCGCCTGATCAGCGGTTGGTCCGCCTCCTGGCCCAGCGGCCTGCACCGGGAGTGCGAGCCCACAGGCCAACAACACGCCGGCCACGGCCCGGAACATCGATCTGGACACGGACTCCTCCCCACCCTGACTCGGCACATAGGCCTTGCGCCTGATGCTACACGCCGCGGTCCTCACCGGGAGCCGTCCGACGGCTGTCACTGTCCGACGGCTGTCACAACCCCGAGCGCAGTAGCATGAGGCTATGGCCATCACCACTGCCCGTCGCGCCGACCTGTTGCGCCAGTCAATCGCTCCGTTCCTGGGCTTCTTCACAGGCCCCTACGCCGAGCTGGAACCGGATCCGGAGGTGGCCAACTTCGCGGTCGGCAATCCGCACGAGATCGCCATGCCGGCGTACGTCGACGCGATTCGCAGACACCTCGAACCGCACGACAAGGATTGGTTCGCGTACAAGATGAGCGAGCCCAACGCCCAGCGGACCGTCGCGCGGACGATGACCGCGCTCACCGGGCTCGAGTGGGACCCGAACGACGTCCACATGACCAACGGTGGATTCGCCGCGCTCGCCGTCGCGTTTCGCACGCTGTTGGAGCCGGGCGAGGAGGCGATCTTCCTGTCACCGCCGTGGTTCTTCTACGAGCAACTGATCCTCGCGGCGGATGGCGTCCCCGTGCGGGTCAAACTCGAGATGCCCCAGTGCAACCTCGACCTCACGGCCATCGACGCCGCGATCACCCCACGCACACGCCTCCTCGTGATCAACTCGCCGCACAACCCGAGCGGCCGCATCGTGCCCCTCGATGAGCTCCGCGGACTCGCCGATCTCCTCACGTCGGCGTCCGAACGGCACGGCCGGCCGATATACCTCGTCAGCGACGAGCCATACCGCCGGATCGCGTTCGACGGACGAGAGGTCCCCTCACCTGCAGAGGTGTATCCGCCCACTGTGGTGACCTACTCGTACGGCAAGCAGTTGCTCGCACCTGGGATGCGCATCGGCTACCTGACCTACCCACCGACCATGCCTGACCGTGAACAGCTGCGCGATGACACCTTCATCAACCAACTGGCGAGTGGCTACGCCTTCCCGAACGCCGATCTCCAGCACTCCATCGAAGACCTGGAGCCGTTGTGCGTCGACCTGGGCGACCTGGAACGCAGGCGGGCACGGCTCGTGGGCAAGCTGCGCGGAATGGGCTACGAGGCAACCTGGCCCGAGGGCACGTTCTACGTGATGGTCCGCTCGCCGATCGATGACGACCATGAGTTCGCGCGCATGCTGAACACGCACAAGGTGCTCGTGCTTCCGGGCACGATCGTCGAGACGCCGGGCTGGTTCCGGATCAGCCTCACCGCGTCGGACGAGATGGTCGAGCGCGGAATCCCGGGGTTCGCGGCGGCCATCCAGGAGGCACAGCGGTGAAGATCAGCTTCGTCGCCGGGTTCGGGCCGATCGTCCGCGACGTCGAGGCGAGCCATAGATTCTGGTCCGAAGCCCTGGGGATAGAGATGGCCGAGCTGTCCCCTGGCTACTACGCCACGGACGACGTCGACGGCGTGAAGCATTTCGGTCTCTGGCCGCTGTCCGAGGCGGCCGAGAACACCTTTGGCACGCCCGACTGGCCACAGGACGTACCTGTGCCGCAGGCAGGGATCGAGTTCGACGTCGAGAGCCCTGAAGCCGTCGGCGAAGCAGTCGATGAGCTGAACGCCAAGGGCTATCGGGTCCTGCGCGAGGCTCGCCTGGAGGAGTGGCAGCAGACCACGGCGCGGCTGCTCAGCCCGGAAGGCATCCTGGTCGGGATCGCGTTCACGCCGTGGATGCACGGCGAGGGCCAGAAGTCCGGCTAGCCAGCCTCAGTCGCTCACCGGCTCCATACGGATGGTGAGCGTCGTCTGGTCACCGAACGGGACTGACTGGGTCCCCGCCCGTGCAGCCAGTTGAATCGGGTAGTTGGCCAATTGCGCGACAAGGGCCTGCGCGCCGGCCTGCTTGAACGCCGAATCAAACTTGCACGGACCTGGGTCGCCCCAGGGCAGTGCCAGGAGATATGACGCCCACGAGCAGCGCCAGGAGCGTAGCCGTGATCACGCTGCCGTAGACACGCGCGGTCGAGCGTCGTCGACTGCTCTCCCCAGGAGTGATGGCCTGCATGATGGTGGCTCCCTACGTTGCCACCACTACCCGTAGTGTTCGTGCAGACTAGGCCCCTCCACGGTGCGATGGCGTACCTGCGGCTTGCGCGCGCCCTAGCGAACATGTTGCATTTCGGACCTGCCGCCGATCGCTCAGTGCGGCGGTATGCTTCGCGCTCCGCCGTACAGAACAGCACGAGGGACGAGGAAACACACGGTCATGGACTTCGGATTCACGCTCAAGCCCGATCACACGATCGCGCGGACGATCGCGCTCGCTCAGCAGGCAGAGCAGGGCGGCT
>CAYZEJ010000135.1:0-6635 GCA_964477545.1 uncultured Anaerolineaceae bacterium
ATCGACATGCGCTACGAGAACCCGTTCTGCATGGCCGAGGACGCCGGCGCTTCCGATCTGATTGCCACAGGTCGGCTGCAGCTCGGTATCAGTCGCGGCTCACCCGAGCAGGTGATCGATGGCTACCGCCACTTCGGCTATGAGCCTGCCGAGGGTGAGACGGATGCCGATATGGCGCGCCGCCACACCGAGGTCTTCCTCGAGCTCCTGAAGGGTGAGGGCTTCGCCCAACCGAACCCTCGGCCGATGTTTCCCAACCCGCCTGGCCTGCTGCGCCTGGAGCCGTTCTCCGAGGGGCTGCGCGATCGGATCTGGTGGGGCGCCGCTTCGAGCGCCACGGCCGTCTGGACCGCGCAACAGGCCATGAACCTGATGAGCTCGACGCTCGTTTTCGACGAGAGCGGTGAGCCGCTCCATGTCCAGCAGCGCAGGCAGATCGACGCTTATCGGGCAGCTTGGAAGGAGGCTGGACATACGCGCGAACCGCGGGTGTCGGTCAGCCGAAGCATCTTCGCCATCGTCGACGACCGGGATCGTGCCTACTTCGGCGGATCGCAGGAGCGCGACCAGTTTGGCTACATCGAAGCGAACAGGCTGGCGGTGTTCGGACGGTCCTATTCAGCCGAGCCCGAGCAGTTGGTCGAGCAGCTGAAGGAGGACACCGCCATCGCTGGGCGGACACGCTTCTACTGACCGTGCCGAACCAGCTGGGCGTGGACTACAACGCCCATGCCATCGAGTCGATCCTGCGCTACGTCGCGCCGGAGCTCGGCTGGCGCTGACCCAGTCCGTCAGGGTGGCGGCGGACGCCGACGACGGCTGGATTCGCATCCACGCATAGGCCGTCGGCAATGCGACGCTGATCCGGCCGGCGTGGCGCTATTACTCGTCTATTCGGGAAGATGCTTTGTCCTTTGAAATGCTCTCGGCGATTGGATCAACCAGCCTGTCAATTTCGGACACGCGGTCACTTCCCAGGTATTTCGTCAGCAGCCTCAGGCGCGCGTGGATCTCCTCGGTCCTCGACGGGGTCTCCTCACGCAGATCGTCGTGAGATGCGGCCACTAGTTGCGAGGCGTCCAGCGCGGTCAAGAGAAACGCGAGCCGTTGAGCAAGGTCATCGATCAGTGGAACGGCGTGCTCGTACCTGAGAGAGAAGTATTGCGCCAGGCTGCCGTACAAGTGTTGGGTGAACTCGTCGACGACATCGGCTGCTCGGTGCTTCTCGTTACTTTCAAAGAACTTTGCGACGATGCCGGGATCCACAAGCAACCGCAAGTAAGTCGTTCGAACGTCATCGACGATGGCGAGAAGGAGCTCAGAGGTCGTGGCCACGACCTTGAGGGCACCCGGCACACGCCGGCTTCCAGCAAACACATCATCCAAGACTTGCCGGAGACCGCTGGCATTCGCGAAGTTATCCCAGCTCGCAACGCCTATTGGAAGCCCTTGGCGCGTGATCACTGACCTGACGTCTTCCTCGGTGGCGTCATCTTCGTCGTCCAGGCTCTTGAGGATGAGGGTCCTCGCCGCCCACGGTGGTGAGATAACCACTGAGGCATCCTGTGGACGCATTGCTCTAGCGAGGCGGCCGATGGCATCAGCGAGTGCTCGAATGTCAGTTCGTATCCCCGCCGCCGTGTCTTCACGCCGCTCGCGTGCATAGAGGTAGATGGTTACCAAGATTGCGACGAGCGTACCAACCGAGGCAACAGCCTCAGCAATCGCGCCGAGCGCAGCCCAATCAGATCCGCTCACTGGCTATTCCTCTCTGGCGCCGTTCTCGACGACGAGTTTAGAAACCCTGGACCTGCGTGGATAGCCCCACTTGCTCGAAAAGTTGTGCGTTCATTCGAGCCAAGCCCGGTCCTCGCGCCCCCGGGAAGTCTTGGTGAAAGAGGTCACACCCATCGAATTTACAAAAAGAATGCGACGGGATCGCACCCACTTGAGCGGCAACTCATTTCGGCTGGACCAGAGACGAAGGTCGAACCCGCGTAGGGATGGCCCGGTACATAGCACCGGAGCTCGGCTGGCGCTAACTCATCGACTCGGTCGCTAGCTCAGCAGCGGGAGCACGCGCGCCGCGAGCACCCACATGAATACGTCGACGACGAGCCTCGCCCGGTCGGCGTCTGGTAGGCCGGGATCCAGGAGCGGATCAAGCACGGCGTCGATGCGGCGCCGGCGCTCTTCGACGGAAATGTCGGGCCGGCGGGTCGCCGACAGGTCCCATAGCTCCTCGTACAGAAACCAGGCGAACTCGTCGTAGATCAGCCGCGCTTCGATCTCCCACGCTGCCGCCGTCTGCAGGGCGGCGCCGATCTCGAGGATCGCGGGGAGGGCGAGCTCCAGCAGCTCCTCGAGCCCGCGGTCCTGTCGGTCGCGCAGCTCCTGGAGGCTAATGCCGCCAACGGCCGCGGTGCCGAGGGCCGCGCCCCAGCGACTCGCCGTCCGAGAGGCTGACTTGCTGTCCAGCGTCCTCAGACAGGAGTGGAAGGCGCGTGCCACCGCGCGCGCTCGTTCCGCGTCCGCGCCACCCACGGTAAGCAGTGCCTTCTGCAGGTCCCATAGGTCGTCGGGCGTGGGTCCTGCCAACACGCGCTCGAAGGACGATTTGAGGGCGTTCGCCGACGACTCATTCACGGGCAGCGAGAACCAGAACGCTCTCGACATGGTCGAGCAGCGCGTCCACCTCAGCCGACCCGAGGGTGGCGGGGCGTCCGTATCGCAGGTCGACCGCTGCATCGATGACCTGCGTATTCGGCCATCGTTCACAGGCCCAAGGGGCGCCCTCAAGCTTTGAACCCAGATCGTCTTCAACCGCGAAGCGCCACGCTCTCGTGGCGTTCAGCACCGAGTACAACGTCGCCCTCTCGTGGTGGCGATGCCAGCGCAGCGACTCGATCATCCCGTCCAGCAGCTCGCTGCGCGAGACGTCAGCGAACACGTCCGCTGGCGGCGGACCATGGACGGCCAGGCCGCATCTGTGAGCGACAGCACGATCGATGACATACCAGAACTTTGGCTCCGTCCGTGAGTCGAGGTGGATGCCTCGAGCCATCCGCGGGCCTCCATTGACGTTGAACTCGAAGTCGGCGGCCATTGGCGGCGACTGGGCGATCTCACGTCGGTACAGGGTGAACTCGAGCCCGCGAGCCGGACAGGACTTAGTCGCCTCGAAGACGGCGTCAGCCAGGGACCCTTTGAGCTCGTCAGGGATCGCCTGCGCCGACACGGCAACGATGTCGACGTCGCTTTGACCCGGCACATAGCCGCCGAGCGCAAGCGACCCCACGAAGTACATGCCATAGAGACCGTCCCCGAGGGCTTCCTGGAGGCTCGCCACGATCTCGCGGCCGTAGGCAAGGACCTCGTCCGGCACCGTCTGCGGATTAGTCTCAGCCGTGTTGCCAAGGCGACCCACGTGCCACATCATGCGCCCTCCTCAGCCGCCTGGGATCCGCTTCATTCGCTCGAGCTCACGCCGAAGGCGTTTGCTCGGCCGACCCTCGCCACGGACGACCTTGATCCCGCGTGCGAGCTCGGAGACGACAGGTGGCGGGCTGTGGTCGACGTAGCACGTCGCGGCGACCAGGGCCCCCACACGCATTTCGATCGGCCGCACCACCTCGACGATCCGTTCGCGTCCGGCGATCAGCGCGTCGACTCGGTCGCCGGCACGGATCTTGGTCGATGCCTTTGCCGGGTTCCCATTGACACGAATGTGTCCGCCCTCACACAGCTGGGTCGCGATGGGACGCGTCTTGACGAGGCGCACCGCGCACAGCCACCGATCGATGCGCGTCTCGTCGGTCGCGCTGCTCAACGTGGACGCGCGTACTAGTCGGCGTCGAGGAAATCTAGAATCGTCGCGGCGACCAAAGGCGACTCGGCCATGTTGTAATGGGTCAGCCGTGGCAGGATCGCGAGTGCGTGGCCGCCCTTGGGACGTCCCTCCCCCATCCAGCCGCCATCGCGCAGGCCGCCGTCGAGCAGCTTGAAGGCCTCGACGTAGTGGCTCGGCGGCGCCATGTCGGCGTCGGCAGCGACGATCAGAGTCGGCACCTGCAGCGCACGCATCTCCGCGCTGAAGTCGAAGTCTTTGGCCATCGACTCGCCGATCTTGTCCAGCAGCCGGCCGAAATCCTCCGGCCGCGGCGCGACGCGCTGGTACACCTGGTACATCGGCGTGTCCTTCAGGAACTCGACGGCGTTGGCGTTGACCTGGCCCTGCTGGGCGAGCATCTCCGCGGGGATCGCGTTGCGCGTGATGTTGGCCGAGATCATGACCATCCGGCGCACCTTCGTCGGGCACTTTGACGCGGTGAAGAACGCGACGCCGCCGCCCAGCGAGTAGCCCACGACGTCGGGTTGCTCGAGCTCCAAGTGGTCGATCAGCGCGCACATGTCGTCGGCCATCAGGCGGATGTCTATCGGCCGGTCGATGTCCGCCGTTCGACCGTGGCCCTGCAGGTCGACCGCGATGACCTCGTGGTGGTCGGCGAGCGCGGGAAGTATCGGCGCGAACATCTCGCCCGAGCCCAGGCCGCCATGAAGCAGGATCATCGGCCGGCCAGAGCCGTGCCTCTCGTAGTATAGGTTTACGCCGTTGACGTCGGCGTAGTTGCCAGATCCCATCTCGATCATTAGAACTAGCCTCCAAGACCTGGCCTGTGGGCGAACGTAGACAGTGCGTGTTGGCCGCCCACCTGGGCATACAGCAGTTCGACACCGTGATCGTGTGCACGGTCACCGCCGAGCTCCTTCTCCTTCGTGGCGACCTCGTGCACCCAGTTCGCGAAGCCAAGGATTCCAAGCGTATCCTGCCTCGCTGATGCCATCTGTACCGCCGTCAATCCTCGCCCGTTTGGACAAGCTGATTGAAGATGGCGCCGCGATACCCAGATCATCGGAGGGCGATACCTACGCTGACGACGCCGCTCTAGTCCCATGGCGCGTCGCGACCCAAGCATGGCTAACTCGCGTCGTTGGCGCTGACGACGTCTATACACGGCAATTCGTCGAGGTTGCAGATGGCTGGTACATGTCCGCTGCGATCAATGGCGTTGGCATCCTGCGCCAACTGCGAATAGATATTGAAGCCGGCTACCTCGATCGGTACTCGACCATGGTCGCGGGCGCGGTCATTCGAGACGTGTGGGAGCAGGCGGCCGAACTGCTCGCTCAAGGCTTCAAAGACGCTGCCGCAAGCGTGGCAGGAGTCGGTTTGGAGTTGGGCCTCAAGCAACTCGCGGACTCCCGAGGTCTCGACGTGACCAAGATCCGCGGCATCGGGCCCTTGAATGAGGCTCTCGTGCGTGAGAGTGTGTACTCAGTCATGAGGCAGGACCAAATCGATGTTTGGCGTGGCATTCGTAACGCCGCAGCTCACGGGGAGCACGGCACGTTCACGGAGTCCGACGTTCGATCGATGATCGACGGGGTCCAGTCTTTCTTGGCAGAGGCGCTCTAGCCCTCGTCGCCATGAAACAAGGAATGGTTGGCCGCCGGACAGCTGATCTCGTAGCAGGCATCGTCTTCCTGAGTGTTCTGGTCACTTTCGCCGCATATGCAATCTTCAGTGGGGAGATGTTCCGGGCCGGACCGTCATCGAGCTCCGGACTGATCGAAGGTCTGCTGTTTCCCTCGCTTGTTTGGGCCCTCAGACTCGGAGCGATCATTTTGGCGGCCTTTGTGGCAGCAGCAATCGTTCAGCGCGTTCTGCGTGGCAGATACGAGTTCAAACTGGGCTTTCTCGATGTGCCAGCAATTACGGAAGACGACGTTGCCCAAGCCGGCAACAAGATCGTTGATGAGATTGGAGCCAGCGAGGAAGCAGCCGCCCCGCCTGAGCCGCCGATCGCTCAGGGCGATCCTGGTCTTCAACTGGTCGCACTGCGGATTGAAATCGAGAAGAAGGTGCGACGACTCCTTACGGATCGAGGGATCGATGCCAGTCGGCTGTCCTTGAATCAGATGATTCGGGAGCTTGAGCTACGTGAAGTCATTTCGGCTGTGGTAGCAACCGCACTTAGCGACTTGGTAGCTACTGCCAACCTGGCGGCTCACGGAGCGATTGTGACTGAAGGCGCCGGACGCTGGGCGACGACACAAGGGCCATCTGTACTAGCCGCTCTGGACGCCCTCATTGACCGAGGTGAACCACCGCCGGTGGCGGTATCGCGTTAGCGAACGGGGAACCGCTTCTCTTCAGCCTCCGAGGCCGGGGGCGTATGCAGACGTTCGTACGTCGAAGAGGTCCCACCCAGCGCCAATGGCCATGGCGAGAGTCCGTGGGTCGCCATTGACGCGGCGTGACCTGTCTGACGTCCCTCGGCGCCTTGGCGCAATCGCTCGCTAATCTCCTTTCAATGAAGCGCATCGGGTTCCTGTCGTTCGGTCACTGGTCCGATTCGCCGCATTCGCAGGTGCGTTCGGCGTCCGATGCCCTGCTTCAGTCGATCGAGCTGGCTGTCGCCGCCGAAGAGCTCGGCGCCGATGGCGCGTACTTTCGCGTCCACCACTTTGCACGTCAGCTCGCCTCCCCTTTCCCGCTCCTCGCCGCGGTAGGTGCGCGGACCAGCCGGATCGAGATTGGAACCGCCGTCATCGACATGCGCTACGAGAACCCG
>CAYZEJ010000136.1:0-6554 GCA_964477545.1 uncultured Anaerolineaceae bacterium
GTGTTCACGAGGTAGGCCCCGCCCTTCATCTTGGCGATCAGCTCGTCGTTGAACATGTGCTCGGTCTCGGGGTGCAGCGGCGTGTTGATGGTCACGACGTCACTGACCGCGACGAGCGACTCGGCGTTCGGGTGCCAGGTGACGCCCAGCTCCTGCTCGAGCTCGGGCAGCCGATGGCGATCGGTGTAATGAAGGCCGACATCGAAGGGCTTCAGGCGGCGCAGGACCGCGGAGCCGATCCTCCCCGCGCCGACGGTTCCGACCTGCATTCCCTCCAGGTCATACGAGCGGGAGACGGCGTCGGCGATGTTCCAGCCGCCGTCGACCACGATCTTGTAGCTCGGGATGTAGTTGCGGACGAGCGAGAGGATCAGCATCACCACGTGCTCGGACACGCTGATGCTGTTCGAGTAGGTCACCTCGGCGACGGTGATGCCGCGATCGATGGCCGCCTGGAGATCGACGTGGTCGGATCCGATGCCTGCGGTGATGGCGAGCTTGAGGTTGGGCGCTTTGGCGATGCGCTCGGCCGTCAGGTAGGCGGGCCAGAAGGGCTGGCTGATGACGACATCGGCGGTGGGCAGCTCGCGCTCGAAGACGGAGTCGGGGCCGTCCTTGTCGGAGGTGACGGTCAGCCTGTGGCCCGCATCCTCAAGGAAACTGCGCAGGCCGAGCTCGCCGCTGACGCTGCCGAGAAGCTGGCCGGGTGTGAAGTCGATCGCCTTGGGCGTGGGGGTCGTGATGCCGCCCGGGTACTGGTCGATCCTGGGTACGTCATCGCGGGCGTACCTGGGTGGGTAGCCGTCGACCGGGTCGTCGTAGAGCACGCATAGAACATGGGCCATGGGGACCTCCTCGGGTAAATCGTACGGTCAGTAGATCTCGTCGTGGGTGCCGACCGCGACGAGGAAGACTTCTTCGCCGTCCCTGCGGAACAAGACGCGTAGATCCTCGTCGACGCTGAATGCCCAGTAGTCGGCCAGGTCGCCCTTCAGCTTGTGCGTTCGGAGCAGTGGGTCCTGCGGGTCGAGTTCGAAGCGACGCAAAGCTGCCCGAAGGAGTTCATCGCGTGGCGGCTTGAGCTTGCGTGCACGACGCAGGAAATGTGACGACGCGACGACACGCACAGTCGTTTGCGTGTGTCAGCGAGGCTCAGCCGCGCAGGTCCGCGAGCAATGACTCCATGTCGTCATATTCGTGAGACTGCTCCGCCGTGTACTCGGCCTCCGCCTCGCGAACCTCGCGCAGGAAAAGCTGCCGGCGCGCCGAGTGCAGCTCCGCCATCTGCTGCTCGTAGCGCTCTGCGTCCACCAGGTACGCCGTCTTCTGCGAGCGTTGGACGATTACATACGGCTCCTCGGAACCGTGAACGTCCTCGAGAATCTCTGCCGCTCTCTGGCGCAGCTCAGTGACGGGAACTATCTTCATGGTACGGTCAAACGTACGCTTGTCCGTACTGCCTGTCAATCTACTGCGCTGCTAGATCGGTTCCTTGACCGCCGTCAGCTCGCGACCCCTCGCGCCGGATTGTGGGCTGCCTTTACTCGGCCGTCCAGCCACCCGTGGCGTGATGACGATGAGTGAGAGACGGTCGAGGGTTGAGCCCGTGGCCGTCGTGGTCCGCCTGTACCATGACCTGACAGCCCGCGTGACCCGGGCCTTTCGGAGGGGGGATGGCTCGCACGAGCACCCGACTCGTTGTCGCCGTCCTCGCACTGGTTTTCCTCGCGTGCTCGGCCGCCCCGGCGGAAACTCCGGCACCAAGTTCATCCGGTGGACCCGCAAGCACGGCACCAACCCAGCCGCAGGGGCCGCCGCTGGCCGGACAGATCGAGGTAAATCCCTCAGCAGTCCTCTTGACGGGTCGCGGCCAGACCGCCCACCTCGTCGGCAGTGCCACTGGCGCGGACGGTGCAGCGGTCCCCGTCGTCTGGAGCTCCAGCCACCCCGATCAGGTGTCGGTCGACAGTGATGGCAACGTCACGGCCATGACGGACCTGGGCGGCGCGCTCATCTACGCCGATGCCGGCGATCGCACCACTCCGGTAGCGGTGCTGGTGGCCCAGCCTGCAGCAGGCGCGGTCCTCGTGACGGACCAGCAGGTAGTCAGCGCTCCGCAGCCGCTCGGCGATCCGAACGCATATCCCGCCAACGGCGACCGCTACCGGGTAAGCCTCTCGGGAATTGACGCCCCCAGCGCTGGGGCCATTCTCCTCGCAACCGGCGGCGCACGAATTGGCGGGCGAGTCCTGTCGTCCTCAGCCACCGCCAGCGGGATCGACGTCGAATACGAGTTGGTACCGCTGCCGGTTCTTCTGGCGCGCTATTCCTTCAGCTTTGCCGTTCCACTCGACCCACGCGACGCAGGCCTGGCACCCGTCGCCACCAATAGCCAGTTCGCGTCGGTCGGCGGCCCACTGCCCGACAGCGATCTCGGACTGGCGATCGAACGCGAGGTGGAGAGAGAGGTCGAGTTTGAGAAGGGCCCGCTCAAGTGCACGGCGTCGGTTGCCGCGAAATTCACGAGCAGTGCTTTCGAGATCAAGGCGACCACCGACCTCAAGCTCCAGATCGAAGGACGCAGGGAAAGCCCTGACAGCACTACGGCCGAGCACACGAAGGTAGTTCTCACAGGCCCGATCGCGCTCGATGTTTTTGGCGGCCTCAAGGCAGAGGCTGGATTCGAAGGAAAAGCGTCATGCTCGCTCAGCAAGGGCATCCCCGTCCCGCTCGGTGGCATCCTCGCCTTGGTCTTGGCGATCACCATCCCAATCGGGCTGGAGGCGACGGCTGAGGGCAAGATCAAGGCGGTGGATGTTGAGCTCGGGCCAAAGGGGCACTTGGGCACACAGGTAACCATTGGTTTCGAATGCACCAACACCATCTGCCGGTCCGTCACCGAGAGCACAGCGGACAAGAACAACGGCATCAAATTCGAATCGAAGGTCAGGTTTCTCCGCGATATGCGGGTGGAGGCCAGCGTAGGGCTGAACATAGTGACCGGGCTGGGCGCGCACGTCATCGATGAGGATTTCAGCCTCATCGACGCAAAGATCGGACCGATACAGGCAATGAACCTGGCTTTCGACGACGCCCAGGTGCGCGATACCGGCTACGCGTCCAACTACGACTTGAAAATCGCCGCCTCGGTGGCCCCGTCTGACGATCTGAGGAAGG
This sequence comes from uncultured Anaerolineaceae bacterium, assembly GCA_964477545.1. GTDB lineage: Bacteria > Chloroflexota > Limnocylindria > Limnocylindrales > CSP1-4 > JALYGJ01. The sequence continues at coordinate 3,178 of CAYZEJ010000136.1, forward strand.
CAGTCGAGCGACTCCTCGGGAATAACACCACGCTCGACATATCGCTCAAGTACGAGTCCGCACCACTGTCCAGCTCGCCGAAGGGCACGCTGACCGCCGACAAGGCTCGCGTACAGTTGGGCAAGCCGGTCACGCTGTCCATTGATCTGGATCCCAAGACGATCGACTACTGGCTGATTGGTCCGAACGTGGACGGCTTGATCATCTCGCGCTGGAAGGACAACGCACTTACGGAGATCGCAACGATCGCGGTCAGCGCATCCGCACAGACCCACTTCGAATACAAGTGGACTCCGACACGTGAATTCCTGGGCCACAATGACCTGGTCGCGTTCGTCCAGACCGTGGGCTTGCCTGCGGTGCCGCTCGAGATCGCGGAGGACTCGACGACAAAAGTCGAGGTCGTGGAGGCATGCATCCCACTGCCCACTCCCACGCCGGGCGTGCCCGTCCCTGGGGCGTCGCCTGGCCAGCCCGGCCCATCGGCGCCCGCGCCGACGCCGGAGCAATCGCACGAGCCCGATCCGTGCGGGCGCGGCACGGTGACGATCACGCTCGAGCAACACGGCACGTATACGAGCCCGCGCGACAACCCCGTGCAAGTGGACATGAGAAGTACGGGCACGATCACGTTCGATCTCGTCGCGGACGAGCTCGACCCGACCTCCCTCACCTCGGAGACGTCATCAATTACCTGGAGCTATTCGCTGACCTCCACCGAAACCGGCGAAGAATGCTCAACGATCGAAAAGGCAGACGGTGGCGGGACGTGGGAGGGTGACGGTGGACCGACCGTGCTCATCGGTTTTGCGAGCCCGGACCGCACGATCTTTGGTCTCACGTTGGACCCGACGAAGTACGTCCTGAACGTCTATTCCCCGTTCAACGATCACCCGGAAGGTGATCCGAGGAGCTGGTATCAAGGTTCCAGCAGTTTCTGCGACGGCGTCTTCACCTTCGGGATCAAGTTCCCGTACTCGGCCGTTGCCATCGTCGACGGGCCTCTTCCGCCAGGTGGCGTGGGAACCTATTCAGGCAGCCTAACGCGCGAGTTGCCCATCCAGTTCGGGTATCTGCCAACCACGGAGACCGTTACGTGGAGCTTTAACGTCGAGCCGCCCGAGTAAAGCTCGGGATGCGGGCCACGGCCGAAGTTCTTGGTACACTCGCACCATGCTTAGCATCAAGGTCAGTTCCAAGCACCAGGTCTCCATACCAAGCGCGGCCCGCCGGGAACTCGGGATCGAAGCGGGCGACCGCCTGTCGGTCGAGTTGAGCGGAGATGCGCTAATCCTGCGCCGTCGTCCCGCGCGGCCGTCGGAACGGCTCCGTGGCCTGGGCAAGGAGGCGTGGCGGGGAGTCGACCCGGTCCGTCATGTCAGCGACCTGCGCAAAGCAGGCGACCGCAGGTCCGCATCCATTCGAAAGCGGTCCGCGACGCCCAGCAGATGACCATGGGGCTGCTGACCAGACACCGTCGCGTCGGCATCGACAGCAATGTGCTCATTTACCTGTTGGAAGGGTCCGGTGCGCTCGCCGACAGGTCGGGGGCACTGCTCGATGCGATCGCATCAGGTGAGGCGGAAGGCGTGCTTGCCACTCTCGCAATAGCCGAGATCTGCAGTGGTCCGGCCCGGGCCGATGACCCCGCCATGGTCGAGCGCTATGCGGACGAGTTGAGCTCGCTCGAAAATGTCCGTGTCGTGCCGCTTGATGAGCAGGTGGCCGTCGATGCGGCGATCATCCGCGGCTCCACCTCACTCTCCATCGCCGACGCCGTTCACCTCGCCTCGGCCCGTGGCGCCAAGGCGACAGTGTTCGTGACCAATGACCGCAGGATCACCTCGATCAGCCGTCTCGAGGTCGCCTACCTGGACGAGATCTAGGAAGGCCTTCTTCACCGAGAAGCCAATCCGGGTCATGCTCGACCGGCTCGCGGACGTCGGCCGACCTCCGGCCTGCACATGCACGACGTGGACAACCTCATCGGCCTGATGGACCAGCTGGTAGACAGCGGCCGCACGGTGGTGGTGATCGAGCACAACCTCGACGTCGTCGCCCGCGCCGACTGGGTCATCGACCTCGGCCCAGGCGCCGGCCACGAGGGCGGCACGATCGTGTTCGAAGGTCCCCCGGCAGACCTGGCCGCGTTCGAGGCCTCGCTGACCGGCCAGCACCTGGCCCGTCGGGCGACCGTGCTTGCCGCGTGAGCCGAGCGACGCGAGGTTCGTGCGTCCGATGTCACGCTGAGTGACATGCGCCGGGCAAGGAAGCCATTAGGAGTCGCCTGGGCGTCTGTTCCAGCTCGTCCCACGCTCGATTACGCTCGACAACCGGCCGATAACCGCCCCTTAAGCCTTCGATAAGCCTGCGGTGTCACTGTCCGTGACATGGCGGGAACCAAGCGGCCGGCAGCACGCATTCGAGGAGCGGCCATCGCGACGGACTCCGTGGCCAAGCTGGGCCGCGAGGTCAAGCGGAGTCGCGAGCGGCGCCGATTGCACCAGCAGACCCTCGCCGACCGCGTGGGCATCAGCCGGACGCTCGTAGCGAAGATGGAGGCCGGTCACGCCACCGGAACGCCTGTGGAGATCTGGTTCGCGCTGGCAGTCGCGCTTGACCGCTACGTCAAGTTCGAGTTCGCACGCGATCCGTTGCAGGAACTGGCCGACGCCGGGCATGCCGACATCCAGGAACTCGTCCTTCGCGTCGCCAAAGTCGCTGGGTATCGCGGCGGCTTCGAGCTCAGGACGCGACCAGCCGATCCCAGTCGATCGATCGACGTCCCGCTGATATCGAACCACCAACGGCGGCTCGTGATAGCGGAGTGCTGGAATACGTTCGGCGACCTGGGCGGTGCGGCACGATCGAGCAAGCAGAAACAGTCATTCGCGAGCGAGACCGCGGTCGTGCTTGGCGGGGACAGTGGACCTTACGAGGTCGGCCTGTGCTGGGTAGTTCGCGACACGAAACGAAACCGTGAGCTGGTTGCTCGCTACCAGCACATCTTCGACGCGTTCCTGCCCGGCTCCTCGTTAGGCTGGATCAAGGCGCTGACCGTGTCGGGTGCGCTGATGCCTGCGCAGTCCGGCCTCGTGTGGTGCGACCTACGTGCGACGAGGCTGTTCGCCCGACGACGCTAAGGAGGTCGGCGCCATAATTCTGGCTCGAGGCGAGTGGCGCGCTGGGCACGCTCCCAACTACGTCATTCCTGTGTGAACGTCCAGCCAAGACCGGGTACCGATCCGACGGTGACCTCGTTAAACCAGCCGAACTCTTCCCGGAAAGCGGCCTCCAGCAGGGCGGGGTCGGGTAGTTCCCCAAGGTCGCTCTCGAGCGTCCAGAAGAAGTCTGCCAACTCCTCCGGTTCCGGGCAG
>CAYZEJ010000137.1:0-6537 GCA_964477545.1 uncultured Anaerolineaceae bacterium
CTCGCGAGCTCGGGCGCAGCGTCGATCACCTGCTCGAGGTTGTCGACTAGCAGCATCTGGCGCTCCCCGATGTGCTCGGCCAGGCCGTCCTTGGCGCCCAGAGTGTGGGCGATCGTCTCGGGCACCAGCGCCGGCTCCCGCAGTGGCGCGAGATCGACCCAGAAAACCCCGGCCTTGAACTCCGGCACGAGCTCGGACGCCGCCTCGATCGCGAGGCGCGTCTTGCCCGACCCACCCGGGCCGGAGAGGGTCACCAGGCGGGCGCCGTCATTGAGCAGCGCGCCGATGTCGGACACCTCTTGCTCGCGGCCAACGAAGGAGGACGCCGGACGGGGCAGGTTGGTGTTGGAAATGGTGCGCAGCGGCGGGAAGCGGTCGCTGCCCAGCTGATAGACCCACACCGGCGCGGCGAAGTCCTTCAGCCGGTGCTCACCCTGGTCGGTCAGCTCGAGCGTGTCACCAACGAGCTGGCGCGTCTGCTTCGAGAGCAGCACCTGGCCGCCGTGGCCGGCGGCAGCGAGCCGGGCGCCGAGGTGGACATCCTGCCCCACGTAGCCTTCTCGGGTGAGCTCGGGCTGCCCCGTGTGGAGGCCCATCCGGACGCGGATCGGCCCGGTAGCCAGCGCCTGCTGTGCCTCGGCTGCCGCGGAGAGCGCCTCGGCCGCATCGGCGAAGGCGACGAAGAAGGCATCGCCCTGGGTGTCGACTTCCACCCCGCCGTGGCTGGCGAACGCGTCACGCAGGATGCGGCGATGCTCGAGCAGCGCCTCGGAGTAGCGGCCACGCAGCTCGTGCAGCAGCTTCGTCGAGCCCTCGATGTCGGTGAACAGGAAGGTGACGGTGCCGGAAGGGAGGTCGTCACGCATCTCAGTCCACCTCGCCGAGAGCGAGCGCGACCGCCTCGTCCGCGGTGAGCTTTCGGCCCTGCTCCCACGCATCGGCGAAGGTCGCGTCGTCGAGCTGCTCGCGGACCGCCGCGAGCGTCTCTCGCAGCTTCGCCTCCCTCGCGAGCCACGATTGCACCGTGGCGCCAATCTCCTCCCGTAGGGCCTCGCCCGTCGAGAGCAGCCGCGCGGCGGTTTCGAGTCTTCCCGCGAGAGCAAGCGCCCGCGCGAAGCGGCAGAGATCGAGCGCGATCTCCAAGCGGTCGCCATGCCGGCGGTGGATCCGGTTCGCCTGCTCCAGGATCGCGAGAGCGTCCTGGACCCGCCCTTCGTCGACGGCCAGCATCGCCAGCGAACCCAGTGACCGCGCCTCCACGCGGTCGTTCCCCAGCGCGCGCGCCCGGCGGACATTGTCTTCGGTCAGGGTTCGGGCGCGTTCGCGGTCGCCGAGCTCCCTGCACATCCACGCCAGGAGCCACGTCGCGAGGATTGCGTAGTGCTCGTCGCCGAACTCGCGAAACGCTCGCACGCTGTCCTCGGCGATCGTCTGCGCCGTCGCCCAGTCCCCTTCCTGGGCGGCGGCGGTGGCGACGTAGGACTGGGAAAGCGCTACGCCCCAGACATCGCCGCGGGCGAGGCTGAGCGCCAGCGCCTCCTCGCCGCGGCTCCTCGCCGTCGCCGAGTCTCCGCTGGAGGCCGCCAGCGCGGCCGCGCCGACGAGAGCTCTGGCCCGCGGCTCCGTCGGGCTCTGGTCGGCGCCGAGGGCGCTGTCGAGCCGACGCCTGCCTTCTAGAAGGTGACCCCTCACGTTCCAGAACACCCACTGCGCCGACGTCAGCCGGAGGGCAACCTGCGTCTCGCCCGAGGCCTCGGCCAGGTCGAGCGCGGCTCGAATGTTGTCGTGCTCTACCTCAAGCCGATCGAGCCACTCGCCAGGGTTTCGGCTTCCCCCACGCAGAGCCGGTTCGGCCTCCTCGGCAAGCGCGAGGAAGTGCTCCGCGTGGTGGCGGCGTAGGTCGTCTGCCTCCCCCGAGGCCTCGAGCTGTTCGAGCGCGTACTCGCGGATCGTCTCCAACATCCAGAAGCGCTCCTCCGTGTGGCGCACGAGGCTCTTGTCGACGAGGGACTGGAGCGTGTCGAGGTCAGCGTCTGCGACCTCTTCGGCGGTCTCGAGCGTGCAGCCTCCCGAGAAGACAGCCAGGCGGGCGAACAGGCGCTGCTCCTCCTCGTCGAGCAGGTCGTACGACCACTCGATCGCCGCTCGCAGCGTCTGCTGGCGAGCCTCGGCGTCCCGTCCTCCCTTGAGCAGGTCGAGGCGCTTGGACAAGCGGTCAAGGATCTGCTCTGGGGAGAGGACGCTGGCGCGGGCGGCGGCCAGCTCGACCGCGAGCGGCAGGTTGTCCAGGCGGCGGCAGAGCTCGCCGATCGTCTCGTCTGTTTCGAGGTTGGAGCGCTGACAGAAGAGCTCGACCGCCTCCTGATCGGCAAGCGGAGGCACCGCATACTCGAGCTCGCCGCGGACGCGCAGGAGCTCGCGGCTGGTGACCAGCAGGCGCAGGTTGGGGCAGGCCTCGACCAGCGCGGCCAACTCCGGCGCTGCGTCCACGACCTGCTCGAGGTTGTCGATCAGCAGCAGCAGCTCGCGCTCCCCGATGTGCTCGACCAGGCCGTCCTTCGCTCCCAGCGTCTGGGCGATCGTCTCGGTGACGAGCGCGGGATCGCGGAGCGTCGCTAGCCCGACCCAGAAGACGCCCGCCTTGAACTCGGGCACTAGCTCGGCGGCGGCTTCGAGTGCCAGCCGGGTCTTGCCGGAGCCGCCGGGACCGCTTAGGGTGACGAAGCGCGCTCCGTTCTGAAGCAGCGCGGTGACTTCTTCCAGCTCGCGCTCCCTGCCGACGAAAGAGCTCGCCGGCCTTGGCAGGTTGGTGTTGGAAATCGTGCGCAGCGGCGGGAAGCGCTCATTGCCCAACTGGTAGATCCAGACCGGCTCACTGAAGTCCTTCAGCCGGTGCTCGCCGAGGTCGAGCAACTCGAACGTTTCAGCGACGACTGCGCGTGTCTGCTTCGACAGCAATACCTGCCCGCCGTGGCCGGCGGCAGCGATCCGCGCGCCGAGATGGACATCCTGCCCCACGTAGCCCTCGGGACCGAGGTGCGGCGTGCCGGTGTGAAGACCCATCCGGACGCGGATCGGTCCGGAGGCGAGTGCCACCGTCGCCGCTGCTGCCGCGGCCAGGGCATCGGGCGCGCTGGGGAACGCGACGAAGAATGCGTCGCCCTGGGTGTCGACCTCGACCCCGCCGTGGCGCGTGACGGCGTCGCGCAACAAGCGCCGGTGGTCGGCCAAGGCGGAGCTGTACGACTCGGCACCGAGCTCCTCAAGTAACTTGGTCGACCCCTCAATGTCGGTGAATAGAAAGGTGACCGTGCCAGTCGGCAGATCCCGCATTCACCGAATCTAGTTGACGGCGGCTGGCTGCTCGCGGCGCGCGCCGCTCTGGGCGACGACGACGCCAACGATCACGAGGACTCCGCCCAGCAGCTGGATCGGCGTGAGAGATTCCCCGAACAGGAGCGCGGCGAGCACGATCGTGTAGACCGGTTCGACCGTGCTCACGAGCGAGGCCTGGGCGGCGCCGATCCGTCGCGCGCCCGCGTAGAACGTCTGGAGCGCGACCGCAGTCGAGATGATGCCCACGCCGACGAGCGGCAGCCAGGCCTCGGTGGGTATCTGCGCCGGCATGGCCGGGCGTCCCGTCGCGAATGCAAGAACCCACCACGCCACGGCCGTGGCGGTGATCATCACGGCGGCCGTCGGCGCAGCCTCAGCTTGCTCAGCGTCTGCCGAAGTCTCTGACTCGTGCGGCGGCACTGATCCATCCGACGACGAGCCGCGCTCGCCGCCGAAGCGCGCGGCCATGACGATCCAGATCGCGTAGATGATGGGCGAGGAAACGATCAGCAGCAGCCCGAGCAGCGGCGGGGCGGCATTCGGATCGATGCCGCCGACTGCCAGGGCCACTCCCAGGGTCGCGAGAGCCAACGCTCCCCACGCCCGCCGCCCCTGGAGGCGCCGGCCGAATCGGATGGTGATCACGGCCACGATCGCCGGGTAGATGTAGACGACCAACGCCGCCAGCGACGCCGACACGGTTTCCAGTGCCGCGAAATAGGTGCCGCTGTTTCCGATGAAGAAGACGCCGAGCAGGATGAGAAGGATCACCCGCCTCGTCGACAAGGCGCGCAACGCACGGCGCTGGGCGGGCCAGATCAGCAGCCAGCCCCACGAGGCAATGGCGGCGAAGAGGAAGCGCCACGCAAGCAGCGTCATCCAGTCCACACCGGCGGCATAGATGGGCTTGGCGAAGAGCGCGCCCGAGCCGTAGCCGAATGCCGACAGCACGACCAGGCCAACGCCAAGTAGTCGTTCGCGCCGGGAGGAGAAGGACATGGCCGGCGATGCTAGCAAGCGGCTCGCGCGCAGCAGCGGCCGAAGGCCGACTGCGGAGGGAAGATCGCAAGCGACGGTCGGACCCCGGCACAAGCGGACTCCCTCTCGTTCAAGGCACGGGCTGGCGACAATCGCCGAGCACGGACGCCTATCGCCAGGTCGCGCGAGAACTCGACAACGAGTGAGCCCGCCGCTGCTCTTTCGCCGTCATCGTGATCGTCGTCTCCATCTGCGGAGACTGACAAATTCACTGAGCAGTTAGGTCTGACAGATTCACTGAGCAACGAGAGGGAGCAGACGGTCGGCCCGTCGCTTGCTATTAGACTCAGCGCTCCTTGGACTCCCGCGAAGCTCCGGTTGCCAGCCTGCCCGTCATCGTCGTCGCCGACGATCTGATCTGGTCGTCGCGCCTTCGCGCGGCCGTAGAACGTGCGGGCACTACCTGGCTCGCCGCGGGCTCGACGAAGGAGCTCGCGGATGCGCTCACGAGCAGTTCGGCCGAGGCAGCCGTCATCGTCGACCTCAATGGCCGCGCGTACGACGGAGTCGAGGCGGTGCGGGTCGCGAGCGAGGCGGGCCACCGCGTGCTCGCCGTGGGCCAGCACGAGGACACTGATCTCAGGCGGCGTGCCCTGGCGGCAGGCGCGCGTCGCGTGTTTTCGTACAACAAGCTGTTCAGCGACGGGCCAGCGGTTGTCGCCTCTCTGGTGGAAGGAAAGCTGTGAGTACCCGTTCCATCCCGGCCGCGCGTTATGGGGAGCGCATCGCACGCGCCCAGTCGCTGCTGCCCGAGCAGGACGCGTCTGCCCTGCTGGTCGGCGTCGGCGCAGAGCTCCAGTGGCTGACGGGCTACGCCGCGCATGCCCTGGAGCGGCTGACCATGCTCGTCATCCCGGCCGATGGCACGTCGTCGCTCGTCGTGCCACGGCTCGAGCTCGCCGCCGCGCGCGAATGCACCGCGGCCCAGGCCGGCCTGGTCGATCTCATCACCTGGGAGGAGACGGAGGACCCGTTCGAGCTGGTCGCACGCCTCCTCGACGAGAGCGACAGCCGGCCAGAGATCCAGCTGGGGGCGCTGGGCGGCGCGTGGGGCCGCCTCGGCGGGCTGCTCGTTTCAGATCGGTTGTGGGCGACTTTTCTCCTGAGGCTCCAGGCCCAGGTACCCGACGCGGCGTTCGGCCTCGCCTCGGCCGTGCTGTCCGACCTGCGCGCGGTCAAGGACGCCGAGGAGGTCGATCTGCTGCGCAAAGCCGCCCACGCGGCCGATCGCGCCGTGACGAGTGTCGCCGCCGGTCGACTCGTTGGAAGGACCGAGGCTGACATCGCTGCGGAGGTCCGTGAACGGCTCGTCGCCGAGGGGCACGATGAGGCAGCGTTCTGGATCGTCGCCAGCGGGCCGAACTCGGCGTCACCGCACCACGAGCCGGGTGAGCGGGTGGTGCAGGCCGGCGAGCCGCTGCTGCTGGACATCGGTGGGCGCATCGAGGGCTACGGGTCCGATATCACGCGAACGTTCTGGGTGACGGGCGACGGCGGCGACGGCCCGACCGACGAGTTCCGCCGGCTGTATGACGTCCTCCAGACCGCGCAGGAGGCCTCGACCAAGGCAGCTCGGGCGGGCGTTCCGGCACAGGACGTGGATGCGGCAGGCCGCAAGGTGATCGCCGATGGTGGCTTCGGCCCGAACTTCATCCACCGCACTGGTCACGGCATCGGGCTCGAGGGCCACGAGGATCCGTACATCGTCGCCGGCAACGACCGACCGCTGAAGTCGGGCAATGCGTTCAGCATTGAGCCCGGCATCTACATCGACGGCATGTACGGCGCGCGAATAGAGGACATCGTGGTCTGTGCGGAGAATGGCCCGGACACCCTCAACCTCGCGCCACGGGAACTCGTCGTCGCCCGCGGAACGTAGCGGTAAGATCAGCCGACCCGAAATGACAGTTGACGAAACGACAGCGACCGAAGAAGTCGGTGAGGCCCAGCGCGGACCGACCGCAGCCCAGTTGCGTCGGTTCATCAAGTCGCGGCCATACGTGCCGCTGCACGAGTTGCGCCGCCGCTTCGAGCTGAACGGCGACCTCGATGAGGTTTCCCTGGTCGACATGGCGGAGCGCGGCAAGGTGTATGTCGGTCTGCCTGCCCGTGAGTCGGAGTTCCTCGCGACGCTCGTGCGGGATGGCGATATCGGCGTGGAGC
>CAYZEJ010000138.1:0-6481 GCA_964477545.1 uncultured Anaerolineaceae bacterium
GGGCGTCGCTCGATGAGTTGGTGGAGTCGCGCCCTGACCTGATCGGCGCGATCCATCGCGAGTACATCGACGCCGGCGCGGACGTGATCGAGACCAACTCGTTTGGCGCCAACCGCTTTCGCCTCGCACCCTTCGGCCTGGCCGACCGCGCCGGCCGCCTTAATCGCAAGGCCGCGCAGATCGCACGTGAGGCGCGCGACGTTGCCGGTCGCCGCGACGTCCTCGTGGCGGGCTCAATAGGTCCGCTGGAGAGGCCGCTTCACGGGCCGGACGCGCCAAAGGAAGCGGACATCCGCGCCGCCTTCCGTGAGCAGATCGAGGGCCTGCTCGAGGGCGGCGTCGATCTGCTGCTGTTCGAGACGTTCAGCGACCTGCGTGAGCTGCTGATCGGCATCTCCGAGGCGCAGACGCTGGGCGACCTGCCCATCGTCGCGCAGATGACGTTCGGCGAAGACCTGATCGCGGTCGACGGCACCAGCCCACAGACCGCAGCGACCGCCCTAGCGCAGGCCGGGGTAGACGCTATCGGTGTGAACTGCGGTGTCGGCCCACAGATCTGCCTCGATGCACTGACCCAGATGGGGCGCCCATCGCATGGGCTGGCGAGATCGATCGTCCCGAATGCCGGCCTGCCCCAGCGCGTCGAGGGCCAGTTCGTGTACGCCGCCGGTCCCCAGTACTTCGCCGACGAGGTGCCTCGCCTACTGGACGCCGGTGCGCAGATCATCGGCGGCTGCTGCGGCACGACACCCGAACACATCCGACACATGCGCCAGGCGCTCGACATCGCGAACGCCCGACAACGCTCACTCGCCGGCGCGACGCAGAAGACCGAGATCGGCAGCACCCCGCGCACGCCGATCGCCGAGCGCCACAGCGGGCCATCAGCCGAGCCGCCGCCACCCACGCGCCTGGCCAGCCTGCTCTCCGACGGGCAATTCGTGGTCAGCGTGGAGATCGACCCACCCAGATCTGTGCGTATCGAGCGCACTATCGAGGCAGGACGCCTTCTCCAGGAGGCCGGCGTGGACATCGTCAACATCAGCGACAGCGCCATGGCCCGCGTGCGTATGGGCGCGCTGGCCGTCGCGTTTGGACTCCAGCACGATCTCGACCTCGAGTGCCTCGTCCATTTCACGACGCGCGACCGCAATCTGATGGCGCTCGAATCGGAGCTGCTGGGCGCCCACGCGCTCGACGTGCGCAACATCCTCGCGCTGACGGGCGATCCGCCGCGGGTGGGTGACTATCCGACCGGCACCGGCATCTGGGATGTCGACTCCGTCGGGCTGATAGGCATCCTGTCGCGGCTCAACCGGGGCGAGGATCAGGCGGGCAAGCCGATCGGCTCACCGGCGGGTTTCACGATCGCCTGCGCGCTCGATCCAACAGCCGAGGACCTGGACCAGGAGATGGACCGACTGACGGCCAAGGTCGACGCCGGCGCCAACCTGATCATGACCCAGCCGATCTATGGCTTCGAGCAGTGGGACCGCTTCATCCAGGCGGCGTCGGCGCGCTGGCCGAGCGGTCTGCCGCGGCCGGTGCTGCTCGGGATCCTCCCGCTGCACACCCACCGGCACGCCGAGTTCCTGCACAACGAGGTGCCCGGCATCACGATCCCCGACGAGGTCCGCGCGGCGATGGCCGCCGCCGGTGAGCGCGGGGCGGAGATCGGCCTCGAGATGGCCCATTCGCTGCTGGAACAGATGCGGCCACTCGTGTCGGGCACGTACATCATGCCCAGCTTCGGCCGATACGAGCTCGCTGCCGAGCTGGTGCGGCGGATACGGGCCGACGCGCGCGTCGCCGCCCACCCAGAGGCCAGGGCTTGATTCGCTCCGCCCTTGCGGGCGCCGGGGTGCTGTTCCTGGTGTGTGCCGGCGTGACGCTCGCGGCCACGCCGCCGACGGGCCCGCCGTTTCCTGCTCCGATAAACGACGTGGTGGTCTACGACTACGCCGAGATCCTGTCCCCGCAGACCGAGGCAGCCGCGACAAACATCATCGTGGCGATCGAGAACCGGGTCGGCGCCGAGATCGTCGTCTATACCCAGTACAAGCCCGGCTCGGACGACGAATCGACCGATGCGGACGCCCTTGACCTGATCAACCAGTGGGGAGTCGGCCGGCGCGGCTTCGATGACGGCCTGGCGATCATGTGGAACACCAACCGCGAGCAGTGCCTGAGCGGCGTGAGCGGAAACGGGCGCGTCCGGTTGTACGCCGCGCCCGGCTACGCCGCTGTATACGCGTCCAACGACGAGCGCCAGCAGATTTTCGACAACGACATGCTGCCTTCGCTCCAGCGTTGCGACGAAGACGGAGCGCTACTCGGAGCCCTTGCCCGCCTCGACGAGCTCGCCACTCCCGAGCACGCCCGCACGCTGGAAACCGCGCGGATCCTGGATGCGCTCGTCGGGCTGGTCGGGGGACCCCTTGCCTTCGTGTTTCTCGTCGGCGCCGCTGCCCTTTCGTGGGCGCGGTATGGGAAGGACCCGGTCTACCTCGATGACCCGTCCATCCACATGCCTGCACCGCCGCCCGATCTGACGGCGGCCTCAGGTGCAGTCGTCTGGGAGGGACACGCTACTCGGCGCGCACTCACGACGGCCATGCTCGACCTTGCCAGTCGCGGCGAGCTGAGCTTCCGCGAGGAGAGCGGCCTCCTTGGCCTGGGCAGGAAGAAGGCAGGCATTCAGATCGCGCTCGAACCCAACAGCGATCCGAATGTCGCCCGCAATCGGCGCCGCCCGTTGAGCGAAGCCGAGGACTACGCCCTGGCACGACTGCGTGGCATTGCGAGCCCGTCCGAGAACTACTACATCGAGCCTGACGACATCACCAAGTTCGGCAAGTACGCCGCGAAGTTCGACACGACGATCGAGAAGCACGTCACGTCCAAGGGATGGTTCCGCGAGCCGCCCGCGAAAGCGACCAGCCGCTGGCGAGGCCGTGGCTGGATCATCGTCGTCCTCGGCATCGTGTCGGTCATCGTCGGATTCAACCTCCCCAGTGGTGGCCTGACCGTCCTCGGCGTGGCTCTAGTGGCCGCGGGCGCGGTCATCCTGTTCATCGCGCGCTCCATGCCGGCGCGGACGATGGCCGGCGCGATGATCTTCGCGATGCTTGCCGCGTATCGGCGCACGCTCCAGAAAACGATGGAGCAGGCACGCTCGATGGAGCAGGTCGTCGCTGAAGCAAAGCTCCCTTGGCTCGAGACGCCCGATCAGGCCATCGTCTGGGGCACGGCGCTGGGACTCCAGACAGACGTCGAGCAGGTTCTCGCGCGCAGCGCAGAAGATGTCCAGGCCGGCGTGACTGCTTATCACCCGTGGTTCCCGATCTGGTACGGCTCGGGCTCGTCGGGCGGCGCATCAAGCGGCCCGGGAGGAATCGCGCCGGGGCTGTTTTCGTCGTCGGGGATACCCGATTTCGGCGGCATGATGTCCGCGCTGGGCAGCATCGGCAACTCGCCCAGCTCGAGCGGCTCGGGTTCGGGCGGGTTCTCTGGCGGCGGCGGTGGTGGCGGCGGAGGCGGCGCGGGCGGCGGTTACTAGCCGCAGGCGGGGTCGTCTGGCCCATGGGCAGTTCCGCCAGTGCGGCCGAGCCTGCAAGTCAATAACTCCAGATGTTCCGTTTAAGACTCTGAGTGTTCGCGATCCCCCAAAGCCGCGTCGAGAAGCAAAAGCACGGCCGAACGACCGCACCCTGCCACGGAATCACGCGTGGCGATCGGCCCAATGGCGCCGGCGATAGAAGAAGGCGAGGCGATAGTGCAGTTCGCAACACTCGGAGTGTTACGGACGGTGTCTGGCACGCGCTCGCGGCCTGGGCGGCGGCTTCCGGGCCGGCCGATAGACTGCGCCCGGCATGGGTGCCGTCGAGACGATGGACGAGTTCTTCGAGCTGCTGAACGCGGGCGAGCGCGAATCGGCCGTCAAGCTGATGGACGACAAGGCGGAAATGCGCGTGCACGTCCAGGGCAGCGTCCGCACCCTGCGCGGCATCGATCAGGTCAGCGGCTGGTTCCTGCGCGCCGACAAGGGATTCAAGATGATCCCGGGTGGCATCCGCGACACGGGCGTGAACTACGAATGCGACCTGCTGGTGCTCCGTCCGGGAGCCGCGTCGCAGCACCTCGACGCCACCTTTCGCGTGGAGGCCGGAAAGATAACCGCGATCAACTTCGCGCCCCGCTAGCGCTTCTCGCGTCAGGTCGTGCCCGTCAGGGCGACGGCGTGGCCCGCGGCGGGATGACGATGAACTGGCCCACCTCGATGTGGTTCGCGTCGGCAATCTGGGGATTGGCCGCCAGGATGTCCTCCACGGGTACCTTGTACCGTCGCGAGATCTTGGCCAGCGTGTCGCCTGACCTGATCTTGTGGTACCTCGGACTCGGGGCGGGCGTCGCCTCGGGCGTCGGCTCGACGCTCTCTGGCGGGAGGGACACGAAAGGCGACTGCGTGGGCAGGACGGCGATCCCCGATGCGCCTGGCGAGCGGATGGGCAAGGTCGCGAATGACGGGCGAATCGTGCCGCCCGGACTTCCCGAAAGCAGTCCGGGGATGAGCACGACGGCTGCGACGCCAAGCGCCAGGATGATGACGATTGCAAAGATGGTCAGGAGCCGCCCGAAGAGGCCGCTGCCCCTGGATGCGCCCCCCTGTTGGGCACCGTAGCGATCGGAGATCTCCCACGACGGGACGACGTCCTCCCGCGTGACGCGGTCTTCGACCTTTGGCGACCGACGCGGCCGGGACGACCTTCCGGCCAGGAAGGCTGGGACGGGGGCTACGTCATCGGGCTGGTCGAAGTCCGGATCCGCGCCGGGTTCGCGGTCCGCACCGAAATCCGGCGCCCCCGGCTCGGACGGCCACGGCTCAATTGTTGGCGGCTCGAACGCTCCGGGAACCGCCATCGGGGGCACGACCGGTGGCAAAGCGATTGGCTCTACTCTCGCGGGCTCTACAACAACGTCGCGTTCGCGGGCCGGCGCGGAATCGAACGCGGCCAGCTGCTGGCCCTCCGCGGTTTCGGACGCGAGCGCAGCGGCGGGCGACGCGGGAAGCGCCGGATCCATCGAATCCGGCCACGCGGCATCGACCGGGACCGGGGCTACAGCCCGCGGATCTGGCGACGGACGTCGGCTCTCGTGCCCTCCGGGCAGCGGCACCGGACGCGCGGCCGCTCGAACGGCCCAGTCCTGGAATATCGGGCAGCCCGTGAAGTTCGGGGAGAGGCAGAACCGCTCCTGGTGGGCGATGGTGCGCGGCGCGGGCACCTGCTCGGCGTAGCAGCGGTGGCGGTAATCAGGGCGCTCCGAGCGGCGATCGCGATCGAGCTCGAGGGCGACGAAAGGGCATGCGTCGGGTCCCGCGTCGAACCCCGAGCCCCGCTGTGCCATGCGCGCCGATTCTACGCGGCCAGGGACTGCGCAATGTCCTCTTCGGACATCTGCTGCTGCTGCTCAGGCCCGGCCTGGATGACCATGCCCGCGCCGACCGTGTCGAAGCTCGTCTCGTCGATCAGGATGAAGCCGCCGGTCGTGCGCGACACCTCGTACGGATCCAGGAGCAACGGACCGCTTGTCCGCAGCCGGACACGACCGATCTCGTTGAGGCTCAGCTCGGCCGAATCCTGGTCGCGATGGAGCGTGTTCACGTCCATCCGATAGCGCAGTTCGTCGACCACAGCCTTGACGGTTCGCGTGGTGTGCTTGAGCAGGTACCGGCCGCCTTCGCGGAACGGCGCGTCGGCCATCCAGCACAGCATCGCGTCGAGCTCGTTGGCCACCGTTGGCTGATTGTGCGGCCGGCAGATCATGTCGCCGCGCGAGATGTCGATCTCGTCTTCGAGCAGGATCGACACGGACATTGGCGGCGCGGCGGATTCCAGCTCGCCATCCTGCGTCTCAATGCGCGCGATGCGGGTTCGCTTGCCCGACGGCAGCACCGTCACCTCGTCGCCCTTTCGGAAGACCCCAGCCGCGACCTGGCCGGCGTAGCCGCGGTAATCATGGTGCTCGTCGGTCTGCGGGCGGATGACCCACTGGACCGGGAAGCGTGCGTCGATCAGGTTCCGATCGGAGCCGATGTATACGTGCTCGAGGTGGTACAGCAGCGACGGGCCCTGGTACCAGGTCATGGCCAACGACCGCGTGACGACGTTGTCGCCGTGCAGGGCGGAAATCGGGATGAACTGGATGTCGTGGACGTCCAGCTTCTGCGCCCAGGTGGCGAAGTCGTCCTGGATCCGGTCGAAGACCTCCTCGCTGTAGCCGACGAGGTCCATCTTGTTGACTGCAACAACGAGGTGCGGAATTCCCAGCAGCGACGCGATGAAGGCGTGTCGGCGTGACTGCTCGAGGACGCCCTTGCGCGCGTCGATGAGGACGATTGCCAGGTCAGCCGTCGAGGCGCCGGTGACCATGTTGCGCGTGTACTGAACGTGGCCCGGCGTGTCGGCGATGATGAACTTGC
>CAYZEJ010000139.1:0-3694 GCA_964477545.1 uncultured Anaerolineaceae bacterium
CTTGAAACGGTTCTTGAAGCCGCGCAGCTTGGGCACGCGGATGTGGATGGGCGTCTGGCCACCCTCGAACCATGCCGGGATGCTCGCGCCCGCTCGGGACTTCTGGCCCTTGGTGCCACGGCCCGCGGTCTTGCCCTGCCCCGCGGCGATGCCGCGGCCGACGCGCGTGCGCTTGCGGCGCGAGCCGGGGGCTGGGTGCAGGTCATGCAACTTCACGATTTGACCTCTTCGGTACGCACCAGGAAGCGGATGGCGTTGGCCATGCCGCGGAGCTCCGGGGTGTCAGCCACCTCGACCGTCTCGCCGATGCGATGCAGGCCCAGTGCACGAACTGTTGCGCGGGTCCGCTTGGTGTGGCTGACCGTGCTCTTGATGAGCGTCACGCGCAGCTTATCCGGCATTAGCAGGTACCTCCGCCTCCGGCGCGTCCGACGCCTCTGGCTCGCTGGCGGGTTCGGTCTCAGGCGCGGCCTCGGGCTCGCTGCCTGACTCAGTCTCAGCCGCGGCCTCGGGCTCAGCCGCGGCCTCAGGCTCGCTGCCCGTCTCAGGCTCGCTCACTGCCTCAGTCTCCGTCACAGCCTGGGCTGCCGCGGGGGTCTCAGTCTCGGTCACGGCTTCAGCCGCGCTCGGGGCCTCAGTCTCGGTCGCCACAGCAGCCTCGCTCGGGGCCTCCGTCTCGGTCGCCACAGCAGCCTCGCTCGTGGCTTCAGTTTCAGAGTCGGCCTCGGGAGCGCTCTCGACCGGAGGCGGTGGCGGGGCCACAGCCGAGCCCACGGCCGGCGCCGCGCCCGCGCCTGCGGATGTCTGCCGTCCACCGCCCCTGGGGGCATTGGCCTGCGGCTGGCTTTCGGCCTGGCCGGGCGCCGGCTGACCGCTGATGACGCTGTGCAGCGTTCGCCCGCGGCGCTCGCCGAGCTCTTCAGCGCTGTGCATGCTGCGCAGGGCCTCGACCGTGGCGCGAACCACGTTCACCGGGTTGTTGGAACCGAGGGACTTGCTCAGGATGTCGCGAATGCCGGCGGCCTCGACCACCGCGCGCACCGAGCCGCCGGCGATCACACCGGTTCCCTGTGAGGCAGGCTTGAGCAGCACCTTGCTGGCGCCGAAGGCCATGGACACCTCGTGGGGGATGGTCGTGCCGACCATCGGCACCTTGATGATGTTCTTCTTGGCGTCCTCGACGCCCTTGCGGATCGACTCGGGTACCTCGCCTGCTTTGCCTAGCCCGGCACCAACGTGGCCGGCCCCGTCGCCCACGACTACGACGGCACTGAACGAGAAGCGGCGGCCACCCTTGACGACCTTGGCAACGCGGTTGATCTGGACAACGCGCTCTTCGAGTGTCAGTCGGGCGGGATCGATCCTGGGCAAAGGTTTCTCCTCGGTTTCGTTCTAGAAGTCGAGCCCGGCCTGGCGGGCTGCGTCGGCCAGCGCGCGAACGCGACCGTGATAGCGGTAGCCGGCGCGGTCGAAAACGACCTGGCGGACGCCTGCGCCGCGCGCTCGCTCGGCGAGAAGGCGGCCGACGACCTTGGCGTGCTCGGTCTTATTGCCCGAGCTCTCGCGGACGCCCTTCTCGAGCGACGAGGCGCTGGCCAACGTTTGGCCGGCGGCATCATCAATGACCTGGGCGTAGATCTGGTTGAGGCTGCGGAACACGGCCAGCCGCGGGCGCTCGCCGTTACCGGCGAGAGTCAGGCGGATGCGCTCGTGGCGCTTGGTGCGTGCCGCGCCGCGGCGGAACGCGAGGCTCACTTCTTGCCTCCGATCTTGCCCGCCTTGCCGGCCTTCCGGCGGATGACTTCACCCGCGTAGCGCACGCCCTTGCCCTTGTAGGGCTCCGGCTTGCGCATGCTGCGAACGCGCGCGGCGACGTGGCCGACCAGCTCCTTGTCGTGCCCTAGTACGGCGAGGCGGACGGGCGTTTCGACTTCGAAGCTGACGCCCTCGGGCGGGTCGATCTCGATTGGATGGCTGTAGCCCAGGTTGAGCTGGAGCTTCTTGCCGACGAGCTGCGCTCGGTAGCCAACGCCGGTGATCTCGAGGCCCTTCCGGTACCCCTCCGTCACCCCGATGACCATGTTGTTCAGCAGCGTGCGCGTCAGGCCGTGCAGCTCGCGCGACTTCTTGTCGTCGTTCGGTCGCTCGACTCGCAGCGTGCCGTCCTCATGAATGAGGCGCAGCTCTGGCGCGACGTCCCGCTCGAGCTTGCCGCGCGGCCCTGAGACGGCTACGTGGTTGCCCTCGATGTCGATCTGGACACCGCTGGGGATGGTGATGGCGAGACGCCCGATTCGTGACATGGTCGACCTACCAGACGTAGGCGAGGACTTCCCCGCCGAGCTGTGCCTTGCGAGCACGGGAACCGGTCATGATGCCGTGGCTCGTGCTGACGATGACTACGCCGAGGCCACCGAGTACGCGCGGGATGTCTGTCTTTGCTGCGTACACGCGCAGGCCTGGCTTGCTGACTCGCTTGAGTCCGCTGATGACCGGGACCTTGCCGACGTACTTGAGCTGGAGGCGCAGGAAGTCGGTTGGCCCGTCGCGCGTCTCGTCGAAGGCCTCGATGAAGCCTTCGGTAACGAGGATCTCGGCAATCGCGCGCTTGGTCCGCGACGCGGGCACGAGGATCTCCGTATGGCGCGCGCGGCTCCCGTTGCGGATGCGCGTGAGCATGTCTGCGATTGGATCTGAAATGTTCATCTGCTCACCACGACGACTTCGTCACGCCGGGCAGCTCGCCCATCAGCGCTCGCTCACGGAAACAGATGCGGCACAGGGCGAATCGGCGCAGGTAGCCACGCGGCCGCCCACACACAAAGCACCTGTTGTAGCCCTGCACCGGGTGGTGCGGCTTGCGCTTCTGCTTCGCGATTAGTGACTTCTTGGCCATCAATACTCCTTGCTTACCGTCCGTCGAGTCAGGTGCCGAACGGCATTCCGAGCAGCTGCAGCAGCCGCTTGGATTCCTCGTCGGTTCGAGCGGTCGTAACGATGCTCACCTCGAGCCCGCGCAACCGATCGATCTTGTCGTAGTCGATCTCGGGGAACGCCAGTTGCTCGCGCATCCCGAGTGAGTAGTTGCCGCGGCCATCGAACGACTTACTGGGCACGCCACGGAAGTCGCGGATGCGTGGCAGTGCGAGGCGAGTGAGCCGCTCCAGGAAATCCCACATGCGCTGGCCGCGCAGGGTCACCTTGATACCGATCGGGTTGCCCGTTCGCAGGCGGAACTGGGCAATTGACCGACGGGCCTTGGTGATGATCGGCTTCTGTCCAGTTATCGCGGCCAGGTCGCCGATCGCCGCATCGAGGGCCTTGGCGTTGGTCAACGCCTCGCCCATGCCGATGTTGACGACGATCTTTGCGAGGCGGGGCACCTGCATCGGGTTCACGTAACCGAATTCTTTCTGTAGTGCCGCCACGACCTCGTCGTTGTAGCGACCGCGCAGGCCGTCCTGACGCGCGCCGGCTGATGCCGGGCCCGGCTCAGCGGACTGCTTGCGCGAGGTCTCGCGCTCGCGCTGCCTGCGCGTCGTGGTGGGTGCCGGCTCGGTGGCAGCCTCGGGCTCAGCCGCAGGTTCGGGCTCGGCGGCAGCCTCGGTCTCGGCGGCAGCTTCAGGCTCGGGCTCAGCCGCAGCCTCGGTCTCGGCGGCAGCTTCAGGCTCGGGCTCAGCCGCAGCCTCGGTCT
>CAYZEJ010000139.1:3794-6443 GCA_964477545.1 uncultured Anaerolineaceae bacterium
CGGCCGCAGGTTCGGGCTCGGCGGCAGCCTCGGGCTCGGCGGCAGCCTCGGGCTCAGCCGCAGCTTCTGGCTCGGCGGCAGCCTCGGGCTCGGCGGCAGCCTCGGGCTCGGCGGCAGCCGTGGCTTCGGCCGCCGGTGCGGCACCCTCAGACTCGGGCGCCATCTCGGCCTCGGGCGCGTCCGTTTGCTCGCCCACCGGCGTTTCCTGCTCGACTGCCTTCTCGTCGCTCACTTCTTCTCCTCGCGCGAAACCGGCTCGCCGCAGTTGCTGCAGATCCGGATCGAGCGACCTTCCCCTGAGAGGCCGTGCTTGATGCGTGTTGGCTCGCCACAGTGCGGGCAGATGACCATGACCTTGCTGGCCAGGATCGGCTGCGACACGTCGATGATGCCGCCCTGCTGGATGCGTGGCGCCCGCTCGGTACGACCGGACTTCGGGCGCGGCTTGGTATGCCGCTTGGCGATGTTGAGCCCTTCAACGACCACGGCGACGCCGGCCAGCGGGCTGACCTTGCGCCAGTCCGCGCCGTACTTGCCGACGGTCTTCTTGTAGCCCTGCCTGTTGCGCACGACATGCTCGACCGTGCCGCGCTTGCCCGCTTCCTTGCCGGACAACACCAGAATCTGGTCGCCCTTGCGGATGTCGGGAACGCGAGGCGCGCGGGGATGGACGTCTGCTCTGGCCATCACAGCACCTCCGGCGCGAGGGAAACGATCTTCATGTAGTTGCGGTCACGCAGCTCGCGCGCGACTGGGCCAAAGATGCGCGTGCCGCGCGGGTTGCCCTGGTTGTTAATGAGCACCGCTGCGTTTTCGTCGAAGCGGATGTAGCTGCCGTCGGGGCGGCCGAGCTCCTTGGTTGTCCGCACGATCACGGCACGAACCACGTCGCCCTTCTTCACGGCGGCGTTGGGGATGGCCTGCTTGACGGACGCGATGATCACGTCGCCGATGCCGGCAGTCCTCTTCTGCGAGCGGCCGATGACGCGGATGCACTGGATCACCCGTGCGCCCGTGTTGTCGGCGACCTTCAGACGGCTCTGCTGCTGGATCACTTAGGAGGCCTCCTCCAACGCGGGCTCGGACTCGGCGGCCTCGGCGGCGCGGTCCCGACCCGGGTGTGCGGCAGCGTGGATTGCCTCACTGGTGGCTTCCTCTTCGCCCACGACAGATTCGGTGGAGCCCTCTGTGGCGCGCGCCATGATCTCGACCATCCGCCAGCGCTTGGTCGCGGACAGCGGCCGCGACTCGACGATGCGCACGGTGTCACCGATGCGCGCCTCGTTGCGCTCGTCATGGGCCTTGAACTTCGTCGTGAGCCGAATCACGCGCTTGTACAGCGGGTGGCGCGACAGGCGCTCGACCGAGACGACGATCGTCTTGTCCATCTTGTCGGACACGACGCGTCCGACCTTTTCCTTGCGCATCGACGCGCGCGTCGTGGACAGCGCCTGGGCGCTCATTCCTTCTTACCTCCGGTCGCGGTCTTCGCGGCCGCTCCCTTGCTGCGGGTGCGGGTGGGAGTCGCGGGCGCGCGCGTGCGAGTGGGCGCCTGGGTGCGGGCGACGATGCTCTCGTCGAGGCCGCGTTCGGTCATGACTGTCAGCACGCGGGCAATCGTGCGCCGCGATGCGGTAAGTTGGCTGTGATCGGTCAACTGACGCGTGGCCAGTTGGAATCGCAGGTCGTACAGATGCCGCCGCTGAGTGGCAAGCTCGCCACCGAGCTCGGCGTCGGTCAGTGCGCGGACCTTATCGATGTCCATCGCCACCCACTCCTTCGCGAACCAGGAACTTGACGTTGATCGGCAGTTTGTGGCCGGCCAGGCGCATCGCCTCGGCCGCCTCTGTCTCTGGAACGCCGGCCATCTCGAACAGGATTCGGCCAGGCTTGACGACCGCTACCCAGTGGTCGGGCGCGCCCTTACCGGAGCCCATGCGAACCTCGGCTGGCTTCTTGGTCACGGGCTTATCCGGGAAGATGCGGATCCAGATCTTGCCGCCGCGCTTGACGTAGCGGGTCATCGCGCGTCGGGCTGCCTCGATCTGCCGAGCGGTGATCCACGCCGGCTCCTCGGTCATCAGCGCGAAGTCGCCGAACGCGATCGTGTGGCCACCCTTGGCCAGGCCGGACATGCGGCCGCGCTGGACGCGGCGATGCTTGACTCGTTTGGGAAGAAGCATCGCTACGCTCCTGCCGCCACGGCTGCGGCTTCGGGCGGCGCCACCTTGTCCGGGATCACGTCGCCGCGATAGATCCAGACCTTGACGCCGATGCGCCCGTAGGTGGTATGGGCGTGCACCTGGCCGTAGCTGATGTCCGCGCGCAGCGTGTTGAGCGGGATACGGCCCTCTTTGTCCCACTCGCGGCGCGCCATCTCTGACCCGCCCAGACGGCCCGAAACCTGGATGCGCACGCCTTTCGCGCCGGCCTTCATGGTTCGCTGCACGGACTGCTTGATCGCCTTCCGGAACGCGATGCGGCGCGTCAACTGCTGGGCGATGTTCGCCGCAACGAGGACAGCGTCGAGCTCCGGCTGGCGGATCTCCTTGATCTCGAGCTTGACCTTGCTCTCGGTCAGCCGGCCGATCTGCTGGCGCAGTGCCTCGACGTTGGCCCCGCCCTTGCCGATCACGATGCCGGGCTTGG
>CAYZEJ010000140.1:0-6349 GCA_964477545.1 uncultured Anaerolineaceae bacterium
GAGACGGAGCTCAAGGAGAAGAAGCACCGCGTCGAGGACGCCCTTTCGGCCACCCGCTCGGCGGTCGAGGAGGGGATCGTGCCCGGCGGCGGCGTTGCGCTCATCAACGCCCAGTCGGCGCTCGACAAGGTCAAGCTCGAGGGCGATGCCGCGATCGGTGTCGAGATCCTGCGCAAGGCGCTCGAAGAGCCGCTTCGCCAGTTGGCCGAGAACGCCGGCCTCAATGGCGCGGTGGTGCTCGAGAACGTCCGTCGACGGTCTGCCGAGACCAAGAGCAAGACGCTCGGGTACGACGTCATAGCCGACGAGTACACGGACATGCTCAAGCGTGGAATCGTGGATCCAGCGAAGGTGACACGGTCGGCCGTCGAGAACGCGGCTTCGATCGGCGGCATGGTGCTGACGACCGAGGTGATGATCACCGACAAGCCGGAGCCCAAGTCCGCCATGCCGGCAATGCCGCCCGGAGGCATGGGCGACTTCTAGGTCACTGCAACGGGAGCGGTACCTCTCGGCGCTTGACGGTACCGCTCCGCCGACCTGAGCATGTTCAGCGATGCACGGCTTCGAGGCGTCCGGTTTCGCCGAGTTCGACCGAATGGCAATCCTCTTTCGACGTACCCGTGACCTGCTCGACATGGTGACGGCCACGGGCGATCTGCCGGACGGAGCCACTGAAATGCTGGCGCACGAGACGCTGCCCCACGTAGAGGACATCGAAGAGGGCTTTCGCGTGTCGCTCCGGGCGAGCACGGCCAACCTGGCCGAGCTGCGCGCCCTGGTGGCGCGCGCCGGCGTTAGTGCTGCCGATCCAGCGTCCGCTGCCGAACGGCGCGCGGCTCTGATCGAGACGATGCACGATCTGGCGCGCTCTGGCGGCGCCCAGCACGAGATCCTGCCCGCACCTGTTCGCTGCCTGGCCGCGCTCCAGCACGCGAGGCTGGTCTTCGCCTTGTTGCCGCAGACCTCCGTCCAGGATGTGCACTACCCGATCGGACGACGCACGTACGCCGACATTTCCGCACCGCGCGGTGCCGGCCAGCTCGCCGAACGAATCGAGGAGCTGGAGCGCAGCCTGTGGGCGGTCGCCACGCACCACGCCCCGCGGCCGTCCGACAGCAGCTACAGGCGGACGTACGGTTTCTTCGACACGGCCGCGCGCATAAGCGGCAATCGGTTCCTGGCCGGCTAAGGAGGTGGCAGAACGACGGAGCGGCAAACCTGACGACGTGCGCGGCAGCGGGCGCGAAGGCGCACCGGCGACCGTCCTCGAGCAGTTCGGACGGACCCGATCGTCATTCTCTCGGCTGGTTGGTGCACACATCGGGCTGCTCAAGGCCGAGATCGCCGAGATCGTCGATCAGCTCAAGCTCATCGGGACCCTGGCCGGCGTCGCCCTGGCCGTCCTGCTCTTCGTCGGCAACATGCTCTTCGTCGGCGGCTTCCTGTTCATGGGCGAGTGGCTGTTCGGGTCCATGGGCTGGGGCCTCGCCCACGGCATCCTGTTCGGCCTTGCGCTCGTGGTCGTGCTCATGCTCGGCATCCTGGGCGCAGGCAAAGGCAGCGCCTCGGTGGCATTCCTGCTGGCGGTGGCAGTGATCGTCGGGCTCTCCTTGCTGACCGGCTCCAACGTCGCGTACAACTCGGCCTCCAGCGCCGCCACGACGCTGCCGTCGCCCATCAACAGCGCCGCTGCCGCATCGCTGATTGCCGGAGCCGTGACCGGCGCATTCGTCTTCGCCGTGCTGCTGTGGCGGATTGCCGGTGGCGCCGGTGCTATCGGCGGGCTTGTCGTCGGCGCAATCCTGGGTCTGCCCATCGGCTGGCTCATCGGAGGCGCGCCGTGGACGTGGCCGCCCGCAGTCGGTTTCTCGGTCACGATCGGCCTCATCGCCTGGCCAATCCTGGCCGCGGCGTTGGCCATCCCAGGTCTGGATGTCGGCGAGCGGTTCGGGCGCCTATACCCGAAACAGTCGATCGAAGCAGCTAACGAAACCAAGGCATGGTTGGAGGAGCAATGGCGCAGTCGGCAGCCGAAGCTCGGCAGGAAGTAGAGAACGCGCGGCGCGGCGTCGAGAAAGAGCTCGACGACCTCGGCAGCGCGACACGAGCAGCAATCGACATACCGGCCAAGGTTCGGCGCAACCCCGTCCGCACCATTGGCCTGGCCACAGGTGCCGCGTTCCTGTTTCTGGGCGGGCCCAAGCGGGTCGCGAAAGCCGCCGAAGCGCGTTTGTTCCCGCGCCGGGTCGAGAAGCGCGACCGGGCGTTGCCCAAGGACGTCCAGGCGACACTCGCCAGGCTCGAGCCGGAGGAACGCGAGAAGGTCGAGGCGCATCTCGAGCGGGACTTCGCTGCGTACCTGAACCGCGAGCATCCCAAGGAGCCGGCCAACGCGCGCCAGTCGGTGTGGAAGACATACGACCTGCTGCTCGGCGTGGTTGGCCTGGCGGCGGCCCGCGAGATGGCCAAGAAACTCTTCGAGATCCCCAAGGAAGTGCGCGTCGAGGAGATCCAGGAAACGGCCGAGGTCGAGGTCAAAGCGGAGGAGAAAAAGGCCGACTCGCGCCACAGAGGGCGTAGCTAGAGCCCGCTAAGCGTCCCTTCGAAGCGGCTTAAACTCAAGTCCGGGCGAGTGGCGTAACGGTAGCCGCGCTGGGCCTAGGCCCCAGTGCCGCGTAAGCGGCGTGTCGGTTCGAATCCGACCTCGCCCACTTCGTTTAGAACGCCTGTGCTATTATCTGTATCATGTCGCGCCGACAGAACCGGAGCTACAGCAAAGATCTTCTTGCGCCGCTGGTCGCCCGGGCGTTGTCGATTGCAGAGGTTCTTCGCCTACTCGACCTTAGGCAAGCAGGTGGCAATCATTCGCACATATCCAGGCGAATTCGCCAGTACGGCCTCGATACCTCTCACTTTCTCGGATCGGCTCATAACCGCGGGCGCAGTGGGCCGAACAGGAAGAAGGCCTAGGAAATCCTTGTTGAGAAGCCTGAGCTCGCGTGGAGGACACACGCTGTGAAGTTGCGTCGCGCTCTCGCTGAGATCGGAACACCGCTGCGGTGTGCCGTTTGCGGCCTACCGAACCGGTGGTTGGGTTCACCGTTAACATTGGAAATTGACCACATCAACGGTCGACACAATGACAACAGGCCTGAGAATCTTCGCTTTCTATGTCCGAACTGCCACTCGCAAACAGAGACTTTCTGCGCACGGAATATCGGAGTCGGTGAAGTGGTCGCGCCATACGGGCCCGACGACCATCAGGCCAATTCCTTGCTGGCAGCAGCCTAGTTAGCCGCGCCTAGGTCGTCACCTGGGCCGCCAGGCGCGTCGTGTCGACGACACCCCGCACGTTGAGGCCGTTATCGCTGATCCAGGCCTCCTGGAGTTGCCACCCGTCCGAGGGGGCCGGCTGGATCAGTGGCACCGCGCCGTCACCCGTACCCGGGAACAGCACCAGGGCACCTCCGCGCACCTCCAGGCGTGCGTCTGCCGACACGCCGTGGACGGTCACCCTCACACCGTCGTTGCTGAACTCGACGCTGTTCAGGCGCAGGCCCTCGCGTTCCGCAGCGAAGCGGATCAGCGCCTCGGTTTCGGCAGCCGTAAGGCGAGCAGTGGTGCGCGCCTCACGGGCCTGGCCTGTGACGCGAATTGATCCAAGCGTGAGCGTCTGGCCGCCACTGGTAACGCTGATGTTCTGAAGTTCGCCCTCCACGGTGCCCCACGACCGGTCGAAGAACGACACGTCGCCCAGCGTGAGATCGAGCGATCCGATGCCAGCCGGTGACAGGTCCACGTTGTCCGCGACGATGTGGAGATTGCGCGCCCGGCCTATCAGCAGCGACGGATCGAAAATGTCGACGCTCACGCGCAGGCTGTCCGAGCGCAGGCCCATGTCGCGCACCATCTGCGTGAGGATGGGCGTTGCCAGCAGCGGCGCGACCACCAGCCCGAGGAAAGCCACGAGCACGCAGAACAGCGCGAGGAACCTGAGGAAACCGCCCACGCCCCTATACTCGACTCTTCCGATGATCAATGCCGAAAGCGGCCAGATGAAGGTGACCACGCGCCCCGCGGAGCGAAGCTCCGTTGTCCTCGAGGTGGAATTCCCACCCGAGCGGGTGCGTCGGTCGGTCGAAGAGTCCGTCCGCCACCTAGCGCGTCGAACCAAGGTCCCTGGCTTCCGGCCGGGCAAGGTTCCGCGCGCCATGCTCGAGCGCGAGCTTGGCATCCGGCGCGACGACCCAGACTCGCCCAATCCGCTTTACGACGACGCCAAGGAGCACCTCTTCGAGCACAGCGTGCTCGAGGCGCTCAAGGATTCCGATCTCGACGTGCTGTCCATCCCGGCCCCGGAATGGCTGAACTTCGAGGAGGGCAACGGCGCTGCCTATCGGGTGACGCTGCCGCTGCGACCACAGGTCAAGCTCGGCGCGTACGCGGAGTATCCGTTCGGGATCGCGATTGACACGATCGACGATGCGTCAGTCGACAAGGTGATCGAGCAACTGCGCGACCAGCAGGGCTCGCTCGTGCCGGTCGAGGCTCGCGGCGCGGCGACCGACGATTACGCCGTCATCCGCTTTGCCGGCAAGCGGAATGGGCAGCCCGTCGAGGGTGCGCAGAGCGACCGGATGCCGTTGATCATCGGCCGCGAGCGGTTCCTGCCTGGGTTCGAGGATCAGTTGATCGGCCTGCGCGAGGGTGGCGAGAAGACCTTCTCGCTGACGTTCCCCGAGGACTACCCCGAGAAGGACCTGGCCGGCGCGCGGGTCGAGTTCGACGTGACGTTGCTAGAGCTGCGCGATAAGCGGCTGCCGGAGGCGGACGACGAATTCGCGCGCAGCCTCGGTTCTTACGCCGACCTGGCCGCGCTGCGCGCCGAGATTGCCAAGCGCCTCGAGCGCAACTCCCTCGATCGCGCGCGCCACGTCTTTGCCGATCGGATCATCGAGTTCGCGGTCGCCAACTCGACGCTCGAGCTGCCCGATCTACTGATCGAGCGCGAGCTGGAGGTGATGCTCGACGAGCTGCGCGTTCGCCTGGCCGAGCAGGGCATCGGCTACGAGGAATACCTGAAGGCCACCGAGCGCGACGAAGCGAAGCTGCTGACCGACTTCCGCCCCGACGCTGAGCGGCGGGTGAAGACCCTCCTCGTTCTGTCCGAGATCGCCGAGCGGGAGGATATCGAGGTCGCCGAAGAGGAGCTCGCTGCTGATCTGGAGCGCTCACGCGAGCGCTATGCCGGCAACCCGCGCCTGGTGTCGTATCTGGAATCGGCCCGCGGCCGTGCCTACACTCGGTCCCTGCTTCGGAGATCGAAGACCGTAGAAACGCTGATAGATCGCTGGATCGACCAACATCCGGAGTTCAAGAACGTGCAGCATCTGCACGATGACGAGGCAGGACCGGCTGAAATAGCGCCGGCCGACGCCGCTGGGTCCAAGAAAGGAAGTCGTTGATGCTCGTCCCGATGGTCATCGAGAGCTCGAGTCGGGGTGAGCGCGCCTACGACATCTACAGCCGGCTGCTGAAGGACCGGATCATTTTCCTGGGCGACGCCATCGATGACCACATGGCGAATCTCATCATCGCCCAGCTGCTCTTCCTCGAGGCAGAGGATCCCGAGCGGGACATCTCGCTGTACATAAATTCGCCAGGCGGCGTCGTAACGGCAGGATTGGCGATCTACGACACGATGCAGTACCTGCGCGCACCTGTTTCGACCATTTGCATCGGCATGGCCGCGTCCCAGGCGGCGGTCCTGCTGGCGGCCGGCGCGAAGGGCAAGCGCTATGCGCTGCCGAACAGCCGGATAATGATCCACCAGGGCTCGGGCGGCTTCCGCGGGAACACGCCTGACGTCTTCATCCAGGTCAAGGAGCTGGAAGCGCTGATCCAGCTGAACCACGAGATCCTCGCGCGTCACACTGGACAGACGGTCGAGAAGATCAATAAGGACACCGAGCGGGACTATTTCATGTCCCCCGAAGAGGCCAAGGGGTATGGCATCATCGACGAGGTATATGCGGCGCCGGACAAATCGTTGATCAGCGAGGCCAAGTCGAAGGGCCTGCTGGGCGGCGAGGGCGCGGCAGCAGCGGAAGAAGAAAGCGGCCCGAAACCCGCCAAGGGTTGAAAGCCGGCGCCAGGTCCGGTCACCCGGGCCGAGGCGCTCAAACGGGAGGGTTTGCAGCCCGCATGAGCACAACGGGCAGCAAGGGCACGAAGGTTCCTTATCGCTGCAGCTTCTGTGGCAAGAGCCAGGAGCAGGTTCGCAAGTTGATCGCGGGCCAGGGCGTCTATATCTGCGACGAGTGCATCAACCTCTGCCAGGAGATCA
>CAYZEJ010000141.1:0-6323 GCA_964477545.1 uncultured Anaerolineaceae bacterium
TGCTGATCACCTTGTAACCGTTGCGCGCCAGGAAAGAGTGGAACTGGCGCTGGTTCTCGTTCTCCGGGTCGAGCCCCGTATATGCGTACGCGCGCACGAAGTCGCGGCCTGCGGTGGCCGACTTCAGCAGCGTTACGTAATCGATGTCTATGCCCGCCGCCTTGGCGGCGTAAAAGATGTTCGCCACGTCCACGAAGACGGCGACGTTCTTGCTCACAAAATTCTCCTCCGCGCACTCGCTGCGCGTGTTTTCAATTATTCAATTCCGCGCGTTATGCGCGGGCGCCGAGCAAATCGGCGACTTATGCAATCGGCCCCTGAGCGGATCGCGATTACCAGGCGGCCACGGCCGAGCGCACGAGCGGCAAGCGCATGCGCGGGCCCGACTCCGTGAAGCCGAACGCATCCCAGCGCGCTAGCTCTGCCGGTTCCTCGGGGACGCTGCCCTCGAGCGCGACACAGCCCTTGTTGCGCGCCTGGCGCATCAGCTCCCGAAGGAGCGCGTCGACGACGCCATCGAGCTCGTGTCCGGGCTCAACAGCGAGGAGGTCGACCGTGCCCACCAGCCCAGTGGCGGCCACCGACGGTCGGATAGCCAGCACGCATGCGCCGAGGACCATCCGCCCATCGAGGCAGACCGTCAGCGACACGTTGGGCAGGTAGATCATCTGGCGCAGGACGTCTGCGGCGTCGTTCAACTGTTCCATTGACCAGCGCGAGTCAGCCCGTTGCATCAATCCGGTGATCCGGTCGATGTCGGTCAATCGCGCGTCGCGGACCAGTAGTTCCACGCTGCTGTAAGTCCCTCTAGGTGCCCTGAGCGCCCATCTGTGAACGGGTGCCCGGAACGTCTCATCCAAACCGGTAGATCCGGTCGTCGCCTGAGCGCGCCACACCGACAGGGCAGGGCCTTTGGTTAAGAAGGCTCTACAAGCGCGCCGGGGCGCTCCAACGTCTGTTGCAAATGAGACGCTGCTCGGTATGATACGACATCGCGTCAGCCCTTCGGAAGGGCGATGTAGCCACGCGCCTTACACGGCATTCGGGCAGGCAAACATATCGGTGAACTCACCGTTCACAACCTCCCGAACCTGTCAGACCCACGTCGGTTGCACCGCCCACCATTCGGGACACGCGAATGCGGATCGCAGAGACCCGCATGAGGAGGAAACACAGGAGGAGGAAACAAGGCACATGAAGCTGAACTATCTCGGCGCGTTTGCGACGAGTTTGATTCTCGTCGTCGCGGCATGCGGTCCGGGCGCGGCGACACCCGCACCAGCAACCCCGGGACCGGGTACACCCGCACCAGCAACCCCGGGACCGGGTACACCCGCACCGGTCACACCGCCACCGGCGACGCCGGAGGGTCCGATCACCGATCCACTTGGCGTCCGGGTCATTCCGGCTGGCGAGTCACTCCACATCGTGATGTGGGGCGTCCTCAGCGGGCCTGACTCCGCGCTCGGCGAGGACGTCCAGCGCGGCGTGGAGATCGCCGTCGACGATCGGCCGACAGTGGCCGGGTTTCCGGTCGAACTGACCAGTGAAGACGGGCTGTGCACGCCGGCTGGTGGCAACACGGCAGCCACGCGCATTGCCGCTGACGTGACCGTGGTCGGCCTGGTCGGCTCCGTCTGCTCCGACGAAACCGTCGGCGGCATCGAGTTGATCACCAACGCCGGCCTGACCACCATCTCCCCGTCCAACACGCGACCAGCGCTGACCGCGCCGGATCGCGGACCCGAATTCGCCGGCTACCTGCGCACGGCGCACAACGATGAGTTCCAAGGCGCCAAGGCGGCCGAGTTCGCATACGACATCCTCGGCTCGCGCCGGGCCGCGACGATCCACGACAACAGCTCATACGCGCAGGCCCTTCAACAGGTATTTGCGGATGAGTTCATCGCGCTGGGCGGCGAGATCACCATCCAGACAGTCCTCACGGATCAGAACGCCACCTCGGTGCTCGAGACCGTGGCCCCGACCACTCCGGACCTGATCTACTACCCGGTGTTCACCGCGCCCTTCGGATTTATCACCGACGCGGTTCGGGATGTCCCCGGACTGGAAGAGGTTGACCTCATGGCTGCCGATGGCGCGTTCAGTGCCGCGGCCGTCGAGGCCGGCGGCCCGAACGCCCTGGGCATGTACCTTTCGAGCCCCGACACTCGCCAGTTCCCGGAAGGCTACCAACCCTTCCTTGACAAGCACCAGGCGAAGTACAACGAGGCCCCGCTCCAGATCTTCCACGCTCACGCCTATGACGCCACCAACATCCTCTTCGACGCGATCGAGGCTGTTGCCGTCAAGGGCGCCGATGGTTCGCTCCAGATCCCGCTGGGGGCCTTGCGCGACGCCATCTATGCGACCGAGAACTTCCAGGGGATCACCGGAACGCTGACCTGCGGCGAGTTCGGTGACTGCGGCGCGCCGGCCATCGGCGTGTACCAGATCACCCAGGCAATCGTCGACGATCCGGCCGGCGCCTGGCCGCCGGATCCCATCTGGCCCGAGCTGTAAGGCTCGACCGAACCGCGTCCGCCTATACGGACGCTCAGTGACCAACAGCGAGCCGGGTGGGATAACTCCCCCCGGCTCGCTTGTTACCTGACGCGGAGCAGCGATGTCCAGGCGTTACGTCGAACGGCTCACAGACATTGCCATCGCCGCCTTCCTTTGGTCATTCCGCATTGCGGTGGTTCTAGTCGTCGTTGTCGGCTCGGCGCTGACTCTCCAGACCGGTCTCTTCACCGCCGATGCGTGGGTCCGTTTGTTGGTCGACGGACTGACCCTGGGAAGCGTCTACGCCATGGTCGCCCTGGGCTACACGATGGTGTACGGCATTCTGCGGATGATCAATTTCGCTCACGGCGAGGTCTTCATGGCCGGCGCGTTCGGCGGGTATTTCACGGCCGTCGCCCTCGACGACGCTGGGTTCCTGAACGCGAACCCACTCTCCTCGCTGCTTTCGATCGTGATCATGCTCCTCGTGGCCGCAGCGGTTTCAACCGTGATAGCCGTGCTCATCGAGCGGATCGCCTACCGTCCGCTGCGCAACGCCCCGCGGCTGGTGCCGCTCATCAGCTCGATCGGCGCGTCGTTCTTTCTGCAGTACACCTTCCGCGGGTTCTTCGGGTCGCGCAAGTACTCATACCCGACGGTCGACATACTGAACCAGGACGTTGGATTGCCCTTTCTTGTAGACCTGCGCTGGGTCCAGGTGCTGGTCATCGCCTCGGCCTTATTGATGATGACCGTGTTGTATTTGTTCGTCATGCGCTCCAGAACAGGCACCGCCATCCGAGCCGTCTCCGAGGACAAGTCGACGGCAGCCCTCATGGGCATTGACGTCAACCGTGCGATCGTGACCACCTTTGCTCTGGGTGCGGCGATGGCAGGTGCGGCGGGCGTCCTGTACGCGCTTCTTTTCCGCCAGATCGATTTCTTCGTCGGCTTCCTACCAGGCGTCAAGGCGTTCACCTCCGCGGTGCTCGGAGGCATAGGCAACGTGCCTGGCGCGGTGGTCGGCGGCCTGTTCCTGGGCGAGATTGAAGCCGTCGGACCGGCGCTCTTCTTCACCGGGCTCGGCGTGCCGTCCGTCACTCAGCTCAAGGACGTCATCGCGTTCACGATGCTGGTCCTGGTGCTGATCTTCCGCCCGTCGGGCATCCTCGGCGAGCGACTGGCGCGACAGCGCGCATGACGGCTATTACCGCGAGCGTGACCGTGACGCGGCACCGTCGATGGCGCCGCGTGCTGACGATGGGCATGACGGGTGCCGTGATCGCCATTTACCTGGCGCTCGTCGGCATCGTGCCGACGTTCGAGGCGCGCTCGTTGATCAGCGGCGTACTGGCGGTTGGCGAAAGCTTCGTCCTCGGGACTTTCATCGTGATCGGATACCTCGCGGCGCGCTACTTCGATGGCCGACCGGCACTGGCCGTTACTGCCGGCGCCGGCGCTGGCGCGATAACCGGCGCGGGGCTCAGTCTGCTCATATTGATCGGGCCGGCTGTCAACCTGCGCTCGATCTTCCTGAACGCGAGCGACTCGCTCTACGCGGTCCTGACGCTTGGACGCGGCGTCGACGCCTTCTGGATCCCCCTCCTTGGGGGAGTGGTAGTGGGCGCCTTGGGCGGGGCGATGCGCACGTTACCGCGGCCCATCCAGAAATCGCTCGCCGCCGGTCTGCTGTCCCTCGTAGCCCTCGGCCTGTTCGCAGGCCTGCTGCGCACGCCGCTGCTGGCCAGCCCATTCGCGTCCGTGGGACGGCTCCTCTTCTCCTCGGAAGGGCTGACCCTGTTCGGCGCAGCGGTAACGCTGTCAACATCCCTCGGCGCTGGGATCGGCGGCGCCATCGGGGCGCGCCAGGGGAGCCGCCGATGGGGGATGGTGACCGGCGTCGCGATGGGCGCGATCGGCTCGCTACTGATCGGTTTGATCGCGGCCGACAACGCCCCGTCCGGGTTGAGCCGGACCGATGCGGCCGCGCTGGGGGGAGTCCTCGGAGGGATCGTAGGCATCCCGCTGGGTGGCCTGTTGGGGGGACGGATGGCGCGTTGGGTCCGGGCACTGCGGCTGGACCGGCAATACGATGCTCTGCCGATCAACGCGCGGCGGGCGGTTCGCGCGATCCCGCTGATTCCGCTGCTTGTCGTCGTATTGATCCTGCCGTTCTCCTTCGGTCAGATCTTTGCGCAGGTGATCGTGTTCGTCGCGATCTACATCCTGATGGGCCTCGGACTCAATATCACCCTAGGCCTGGCAGGCCTGCTCGATCTCGGCTTCGTCGCGTTCTTTGCCGTCGGCGCCTACACCGTCAGCCTGCTGACGTCGACGAGCGGGTTCGGACTGGCGGACTTCTCGTGGTGGCTCGCGGTGCCATTCGCAGTCGGAGTAGCTTTTCTGTTCGGGGCATTTCTCGGGCTGCCCATACTCGGCATACGCGGTGATTATCTGGCCATCGCCACGCTCGGCTTCGGCGAAATAATCAGGATCCTCTCGGTATCAGACCTGCTCAGGCCGTGGCTGGGCGGCCCCCAGGGCATCACCGGGGTACCCAAGCCTTTCACCGTTGCGCCGGGTGATCCGCTCTCCGGGCCAAACCAGATCTATTACATTGCCTTGGTATGCGCGGGGGTCATCGCGTTCATCGCGTTCCGGCTGCGCGATTCGCGCATCGGGCGCGCGTGGGTCGCGATCCGCGAGGATGAGGATGTCGCCGAGGCCATCGGCATCAACCTCGTACAGACCAAGCTGCTCGCCTACGCGTTGGGCGCAGCTTTCGCCGGACTGGGCGGCGCCGTCTTTGCCGGGCTGATCGGGGCGACATTCCCGACAGATATCAATCTCCTCGTCTCGATCAACGTCGCCGCGTTGATCATCGTCGGCGGGATGGGCAGCATCCCGGGCGTGGTCATCGGCGCCATAGTGCTGATCGGCCTGCCCGAGCTCTTCCGCGAGTTCCAGGAGTACCGCTACCTCTTCTACGGCGCCGCCTTGATCGTCCTGATGCGCTTCCGGCCGGAGGGTCTCTTGCCATCTCGCACGGTCGAGCGCGAGCTTCACGTCGAGGAGAACGTCGAGCCGGCAGGCGCTCCGGTTGGCGCCTGGGTCGCACAGCTGGAGGCTGAGCGGGAGGGCGAAATCGAGCCCGACACGCCGTACAGCGAACCACCGGCCAAGGAGACGCGCTAGATGGCGCTCCTCGAGGCGCGTGGGGCCACCAAGCGGTTCGGAGGACTGATCGCCGTAAACGGGCTGGATTTCTCGATGGAATCCGGCTCGATCGTGAGCGTTATCGGCCCAAATGGCGCCGGTAAAACAACGTTCTTCAACTGCATAGCCGGCTTCTACCGGATCGACGAAGGCACGATCACGTTCGACGGTCAGCCCATCCACGGCCTACCGCCGGACAAGATCGCCCACCTGGGGATCAGCCGCACTTATCAGAACATCCGCCTCTTCGCAAACATGACGACGATGGAGAACGTCCTTGTCGGGCTGCATCACCACATGCACGCCGGCTGGATTGCGGCGGTCTTACGCACACCGGGCACCATGCGGGAAGAGAGGGCCGCCGACGAGGAGGCCCGGCGACTGTTGCGCTTCGTCGGCCTCCAGGGCAAGGGCGACTTCCAGGCCGGGAAGCTCGCGTACGGCGATCAACGTCGACTCGAGGTCGCCCGTGCGCTGGCCAACAAGCCGCGCCTGTTGTTGCTCGACGAGCCGACCGCCGGCATGAATCCCGCCGAAACGTCCGATATGACCGCCCTCATCAGGCGCCTCCGTGACGAGCTGGACGTGACCATCCTGCTCAT
>CAYZEJ010000142.1:0-6286 GCA_964477545.1 uncultured Anaerolineaceae bacterium
GGGGCCTGCTGCACGACATCGGCAAGGCCGTCGACCACGAGCTGGAGGGTCCCCACGCCGCGCTCGGCGCGCAGATCGCTGCCCGACATAACCTGCCCATGAAGGTCATCAACGGCATCGCCGCGCACCACCAGGAAGTGGAGTACGCGTGCGTCGAGTCGCCGATAGTCCAGATCGCAGACGCCATCTCCGCCAGCCGGCCGGGCGCCCGCGGTGAGTCGTCGGAGACCTACCTCAAGCGGCTCGAGGAGCTCCAGTCAATCGCCAACTCCTTCGAGGGCGTCGAGAAGTCGTTTGCCGTCCAAGCCGGCCGCGAGGTACGCATCCTGGTCAGGCCGGAGGAGATCGACGATCTCGCGTCGATGCGCCTGGCGCGCGACATCGTGCGCAAGATCGAGGAGACGCTGACCTATCCGGGCCAGATCAAGGTCACCGTGATCCGCGAGACGCGGGCCGTGGAGTACGCGAAGTAGCCCGTTCCCTTTTTCCTACGCCGGGCAGTGTGCTGGCTGCGGATCGGCTTCCTGCCGCGCCCGCCAAGCCCGGCCCGGGCACCGTCCGCGTGCTGATGATCGGCGATGTCATCGGCAAGCCCGGTCGCGAGGCGATCGAGCAGCTGGTCCCGCGGATGCGCGAGGAGCGACACCTGGATCTCGTGACAGCCAACGGCGAGAACCTCGCCGGCGGCATGGGCTTGACTCCATCGACTGCCGCTGGACTGTTCGGTGCCGGCGTAGACGTGATCACGAGCGGCAACCACATCTGGGATAAGCGCGAGATCTATCCCGAGCTGGATCGAGACGAACGCATCCTGCGTCCCATCAACTACGGCGAGCAGGGCGTGCCTGGCCGAGGTTGGGGCATCTTCCACGCCGCAGACGGCTCCGAGGTGGCTGTGATCAACGCCCAGGGCCGGACGTACATGCCCCAGATCGAGAATCCCTTCTCGATGCTCGATAGGCTGCTCGATGACGGCGCCGACGAGCTGCCCAAGGTCCGCCTGGTCGACTTCCACTGTGAGCTGACCAGCGAGAAGAACGCATTCGGGCTGCATCTCGATGGCCGAGTCAGCGCTGTGTGTGGCACACACACGCATGTCGCCACGGCCGACGAGCGCATCCTGCCGCGCGGTACGGCGTACATCAGCGACATAGGGATGACGGGGCCGGTCTACAGCGTCATCGGCTTCGACCCCGCCACTGTGCTGCCGCGCTTCATGAACGCCCTTCCGACCCGCTTCGAGGTGGGCAGCGGTCCTGTCCTGTTCAACGCCATCCAGATCGACGTCGACGTGGCTACCGGGCTGGCCGTGAGCGTCGAGCGCTTCAGCAGGGTGGTCGACGTATGAGCCGCTGGGCGTGAGCCGCTACGCGCCGGACGCAGACGGCAGGACCGTCCAGAGCCGCTTCAAGGACCCGGTGCCCCAGCAGGGCTGGCCCCACAACACGGTCGATCTGCACACCCACACCGACCGATCAGACGGAGTCCTGCCACCCGGCGAGCTCTACCAGGCGATGGCCGACTGTGGGCTGGAGGTCGTCGGTATCAGTGACCACGACACGATGACGGGCTACAGATCTCTACGTGAGGCGGCAGCAGGCAAGGACGGCGAAGGCCCGAGGCTGATCCCCGCGGTCGAGATCAACAGCATCGCCGACGGCGCGCTGATTGAGATGGGCGTCGAGCTGGAGGAGGGCGAGCTGCACATCCTGGGCTTCGGCGTGGACGCCGATGACCCGGTCTTCGAGAAGGAGCTGGAGGGCCAGCGCGGTGCGCGCAAGGCGCGGTTGCTGATGATCATCGACGCGCTTCGAGCCCTGGGAAAGCCGATCGACGACCAGATCGCGGCCGTGCTCCGCAGTGACGAGGCTCTCGGACGGCCGCACATCGCCCGCGCGATGGTCGCTGCGGGACACGTCGAGAGCGTCCAGCGGGCCTTCGACCTCTGGATCGACCGCAACGGTCCGGCGTACGTGCCGCGCCAGGGGATGCATTCGCGGGCCGCCATCGACGCCATCACCGCCGCGGGCGGTTTGCCGGTTCTTGCGCACTACCCGGCGGCACCGGATCAGCCCGCGCTGATCGACCATCTGCTCGGCTGGGGGCTGCGCGGTCTCGAAGTCCACTATCGCCGTTTCACGGCCGGCACCGTCAAGAGGATGGCGGCGTTGGCGGACTCGCTCGGGATCCTTGCGACGGGCGGGTCTGACTACCATGGCGACGGGATGACCTACGCCGAGTCGCAGCAGACGACGTACGTGCCGCGCGAAGTGGCCGATCGGCTCCTCGAAGCCCTCGCCACGGCGGGCGTTCACACCTGATGCGAAGCCGCCTGTGACTCCGGTTATGCGCACTATTCGTGAATAACCGCGCTTGGTGTCGCGCAGTCGTCGTCGTGCGAACCAGGCGCCCTCGGTCCGAGTCTCTGCGAGCGTCGAGAACAGGCGGCCGACGGTTTTTGCCGCTTCATGGACGCTTCGATTCGACCCGTCGCGCCCAACCAGGGCGGCGAGTAACAATAGTGCGCATATGACGGTGAACAGGTGACAACGAGAGAGTTACCGATGCTGGAGCTCGCGCCTGCGCCGCGCGCGACTGCCAACGTGCAGCCGGCCGCGCACCTCGCCGAGTTCGCCACCGAAGACCTCGCGCTGCCCAGTTTCCACATGTGGACCCTGGGCTGCCAGATGAACCGGTCGGACTCCGAGGAGATGGCCGGCGCGCTGGCGGCTGCCGGCTGTTTCGAGGCGACCGGGCTCGACGCGGCAGATCTCATCGTGATCAATACCTGCGCAATCCGGGAGGCGGCCGAGCAGAAGGTCATCGGCCGCATGGGCCACCTCGCGGCGTTGCGTGCCGCGAACCCGGCGCTGCGCGTGGTGATGACCGGCTGCTCCGTACGGGCAAACAACACAGCCAGCCTCCGCAAGCGTTACCCGGAGGTAGACCTCTTCTTGAGGCCGGACGAGGAGCCGGAGCTGACCCAGCGACTCGGGCTTGCGGGACCCATGGCCCCGGGCCTGCTGGCCGATCAGCGCACGCGCGATTTCCAGCGCGTTGGAGCCTCGTTCGCCGCGACGGCGGACCTGCTGCCAGCGACGCGCGCGGCTGCGGTGGGGGAGGGCCACGTCCGTCGTGACAGCCAGATCTCGGCCTGGCTACCGATCATCTACGGCTGCGACAAGACCTGCACGTACTGCATCGTGCCCTTCAGCCGCGGACCGGAGCGCAGCCGGCCGTTCGACGACATCGTGGGCGAGGCTCGGTCGCTGGCCGCGGCCGGATATCGCGAAGTGACCCTCCTGGGCCAGAACGTTAACTCGTATGGGCACGACCTGGCGCCAGATTCGCGCTTTGCCGATGTCCACGAGGGCCGGACCCTGGGTCGCCGCCTTGCGCTGGACGGCCGGCCCGACATGGCCGCCCTGCTGCGAGCCATCGATGGCGTCCGAACTTCGGACGGCGTGCCCGCACTCTCGCGGGTCCGTTTCGTGACGTCGCACCCGTGGGACCTGTCCGATCGGCTGATTGCGGCGATGGCCGACTGTCAGTCGGTTTGCGAGCACCTCCACCTGCCCGTGCAGTCGGGCGACGACGCGGTCCTGCACCGGATGGGGCGCCAGTACACGATGCAGGCCTACCTGGAGATCGTGGGCAAGCTCCGTGCCGCGATCCCCGGCATCAGCCTGACGACGGATGTGATCGTCGGGTTCTGCGGCGAGACCGAGGCGCAGTTCGAGCGCACGCTCGAGATCCTGCGAACGGTGCGCTTCGAACAGGTCTTCGCTGCTGCGTACTCACCCCGCCCGGGCACTCCAGCCGCACGGCTCCCCGACGACGTGTCGAAGGCCGAGAAGAAGCGCCGCCTGCAGGCATTGCTGGAGACACAGGAGCAGATCGGGCTCGTGGCCAACCAACGATGGGTTGGCCAGACCTCAGAGGTGCTCGTCGACCAGGTCCGCCAGCCCGTTCACGGACACGAAGGCCCTGCCACGCCCCGAGTCTCCGGCCGCAACCGGCACAACAAGCTCGTCCACCTCGACGGCGGACCGGACCTCGTCGGCCAGCTCGTGAGCGTGCGGATCGAGCGCGCGGGTCCGTACGCCCTGTCAGGGACGCTCGCCAACGCCTGAGACGGCACCACCTGGTGCGCTGCCGCCGCTCGTCGTAATCGCAGGGGCGACCGCAACCGGCAAGACCGCGCTTTCGCTCGGGCTTGCCGAGGCTCTGCCTGGCGCCGAGATCATCAGCGCCGACTCGCGCCAGGTGTACCGCGGCATGGACATCGGCACGGCCAAGGTTCCCGTTGCGGATCGCGCGCGGGTGCCACATCACGGCCTGGATCTGGTCGATCCCGACCAGCCCTTCAGCGCGGCCGATTTCCAGCGCGCCGCTCTCCAAGCCCTGGAGGGCATTGCGGCGCGCGGCGGGGTCGCCATCCTCGTTGGCGGAACCGGGCTCTACCTTCGGGCCGTGGCGCGTGGTTTCCCGCTCGATGAGACGGGGAGAGATGCGCAACTGCGAGCGAGGCTCGAGGCTCGGCTCGACGACGAGGGCGGTCTCGGGCTGCTCGCGGAGGAGCTGGGGCGACTGGCACCCAACGTGGCGGCGAACACCGACCTGGCCAACCCGCGCCGCGTCGTGCGCGCGCTGGAACGGGCCATGATCCATGGTGATCGGCCACCTCCAGAGCCGCGAGGCTATCCCGCACCGCTTGTGTGGCTCGGCCTCCATGTGGATCCAGCGACGCACGCGCAGTGGATCGCCGATCGTGCCCGCGCGCAGTTCGCCACAGGGCTCGTGGATGAGGCGGCTGAGCTCAAGAAACGTTTCGGCCCAGGGATGAGAGCCTTCTCGGCCTTCGGTTACCGCGAGGCGTTTGGCGCCCTCGAAGGTTCAATGACCCGCGACCAGGCAATCGAAACAACCATTACGCGCACAAATCAGTTCGCGCGTCGTCAGCGAACCTGGTTCAGGGCCGAACCAGATATTCATTGGCTCGACTCGTCATCCGAGACCTTGAGCGCGGCGCGCGCGTGGATGGGATCGATTCTCAGGTAATGCCGGCCACCTCGGTTTCGTCCACGACCTCTTCGACGCCGTCGACAGCGCTGATCACCGCGGCGATGTTGTCGGTGTCGTCGATGTCATCAACGACGCCGCGCACGACGACCGTGCCACCGCGGTTGCCGATAACGAGCGAGTCGGCATAGCGACTGGTCGCTGAATCGGCCAGCAGCGCCTCGCGGATCCGCGCCTCGAAGTCATCCTCGGCGCTGAGGAGCTCACCTGCGTGGTCCGAGTCGTAAGGATCGTCCCGCGCATCGACACCGAAGCCGGCCGCCACGCGCATGCCGTCCGGGTCCTCGGCGTCGGCCACGACGGGTGGGTCGATCGGCGGCACCCAGGTCAGGCCTTCCTCGGCAGCGACGTTGGGATCGGCCGTCTCGCCGTCGCGCAGCTCGTCCTCGGTCAACGACTCGAGGTTCTCCTCGATCGGCTCACCGGGCAGGTCGTCGCTGACGCCCGCCTCCAGCTCGCCTTCGTAGATCTCCGTGTCGGTCAGGTCACCAAGCTTGTCGACCTCATCGGTCGTGAGGTACGCCCTGTCGCGGCGCTCTTCGGTCACTCTTCGACGGTCTCGCCGTCGTTGTCCGGATGGCGCTCCGTTTGAGGCTCGATATCTGCGCTGCCAAGGGCGCTGCTGCCGACTCCCGCGATGATCGGCGGTTTCTGCTCACCAAGCGGCGAGTCTGTGGGCAGGCGCTCGGGGTCAAGGTTCTCGTCCAACTCGCGGATCGGCTCGTCGGCTGGTGTGTTCTTCATGTCTGCATTCTGCTCCTTATGCTGTTTCGCGTGAACGCTCGAAGCCGAATGATCGACCTCGTCCCGCCAGTCGAGCGTGCCTTCCTGGTCGCGGTCGACACCGGCCAGGATGCAGGTTGGACCGCGGAAGAATCGCTGACCGAGCTCGCCAATCTTGCCACGACCGCCGGCGCCGAGGTGGTCGGCGCTGAGTGGCAGAACCGCCGCCATGTCGATCCCAACTGGTACGTCGGCAAGGGCAAGGCGGAAGAGCTGAGTCACGCCAAGACCGAGACCGGCTTCACGCTGCTCGTGGCGGACGACGAGCTCAGCCCCAACCAGCAGAAGGCGCTCGAGAGCATGCTCGGGGTGAAGGTGCTGGATCGGAGCGGGCTGATCCTCGACATCTTTGCCCAGCACGCGCGCACGCACGAGGGCCGTCTCCAGGTAGAGCTGGCGCAGCTCGAATACCAACTGCCTC
>CAYZEJ010000143.1:0-6268 GCA_964477545.1 uncultured Anaerolineaceae bacterium
GAGCAGCTGACTCTTAATCAGCTGGTTGAAGGTTCGAGTCCTTCGCGGCTCACCAAAATTCCCGCGCTCAGCGTCGCCCCGACTCTGACGTTGATCCGGCCCGACGGTGGGCCATTCCGTGCTCGACTAGTTTGGCCGCGCCCCACGTCGGGTCACCTGCGATCCGTTCGAAGCCATCTTCGGTGAGCAAATCGAGCTTCGCCGAACAACGTCTCGGCGAGCGGATCGGACCCCCAGACCGACTGGGTTATGGAGCGCGATATGTAGGTCGCTGTGTGCTTCAGGGCGCGGGGAAGGGGATGAACTGGCCGACCGCTTCCAGGACGGCCGCGAACAACGGCGAGTCGTAATCGACCTCGACCTGGCAACTGGCGATGCGCTGAATCCCTGTCGGAGCAGCGATCTCGAAGACGATCTCCTGGCCGTCGTAGGCGGTCGGGCACTCGCCTGTGAAGGGGTGGCTGAAAAGCTCCGCGTAGTCGGTCGTCCGAATCGCCTCATCGAGGGTCGCCAGCAATTCGGGGGAGACGGCACCCAGCTCGTTCGGTGGCTTGGCAGCGAAATGGACGCGGCCATCCCGATCGACGACGACCGTGGTGCCACACGGGCCATCGACACAATGGCCGCCACGCGTTGAAACGGTTAGCAGCACGCCCGTCGGGTCAGGAGTGGCGGTGGGGCTTGCCGCTGGGCTGGAGGTTGGGCCGGGGGGCGGACTGGCGGTTAGGCCCGGGGGCGCGCTGGGCAAGGAGCTGAGCACGGGGGAGCCGGCCGCGCAGCCTGCCAAGCTGAATGCGACCGCCGACAAAGCGGCCGCAAGGAGGATGTTCCGGATGCGTCGAAATCTTGTCATGGGCG
Organism: uncultured Anaerolineaceae bacterium; assembly: GCA_964477545.1. Taxonomy (GTDB): domain Bacteria; phylum Chloroflexota; class Limnocylindria; order Limnocylindrales; family CSP1-4; genus JALYGJ01. The sequence continues at coordinate 859 of CAYZEJ010000143.1, forward strand.
TGGGACGGCGGAGGCTACCGCTCTAGTTCCCTGCGCGGCTCACCAAACTCCTGCGTACACTCCGTCGCTGGCCAACCGGCCAGTCGCCAGGGATGGAGGCGTGCGCCATGTCGGGCCCGCCCAGCCGTGAGTAGAGTCGAATCGCCGGCGCTGAGAGGCACGTGGCTCGGCACGCTACTCCGAATTCTCAATCCCATCGTGCGGTTGCTCCTCACCTCACCGCTGCACTGGCCGCTGAGTCGCTGGTTTGTTCTCCTGTCGTGGCAGGGCGCAAAGACCGGACGAGTGCACAGCACTCCAGTCTCGTACGTGCGCGATGACGCCGGGATTTTCGTCACAACAGGCGACCGCTGGCCGCGCCATGTCACTGGCAACCCAACCTTCCGCGTGAGGCTTCGGGGACAGTGGAAATCCGCGACGGCTGACCTGGTGTCCGATCCCGAAGAATCAAGGCGCGAGCACGACCGGATATTCAACCAGCACAATTGGTTCCGCTGGCTGGCAGGGATTCCCAAGGCCGGGGGTCACACAGACGATGCCGCGGTGGCACGAGCAATCGCATCCGGCCGAAAGCTGATTTGGATTGATTTAGAAGGTTGACGCCGCCCTAGAGGGGCAGGCGCTGGAGGAGGGTCAGCAGCGGCCGGGTGGGCACCGTTGGCGCCTCGACCACGGGCACTCGCAGCCATGATTCGTCGCGCGCGCCCGGGCGGTAGCGACCTGATAGGAGGCGGGCCGAGATCTCTGTCAGGCCCATCGAAGTGATGGCCTCGGCAAGGGTCGTGCCTTCCCCGCGAAAGCCGCGACTCACGACGCAGCGATCGGTATCTGTCAGCACGGCGGCCAACCGCTGGCGCCGCTTCTCGAACGGCAGCCCGAGCAACGGCTCACCGAGGTCATACAGGAGGTCTGACGCGACGAAGGCGGGCGTCCCGTCGCGCGAGCCCGGTTCGCTCAGGCGGTGGCGGAGCAGCTCCTGGTCGGGCCTGCCCTCGTCGTCGAGCACCAGCAGGGTCCCCTCGACTACTAGTTGATCGTTGGCGAAGTCCGCGCCCATCTCGACCAGCTCGGGGAAGGCCGCCAGCGGGTCTGCCAGATGCTCGATCTGGAGTCGGACCCGGAAGTCTTCGACGTAGGCCAGCGCGGAGGTGCCGGGCCACCAGGGCTCGAAGAACCAATCGGGGTCATCGAACGGCGCATCGCCCGCCACGGGCAGCATGGGTCGCAGGCGCACAGGGAGGGCGCGCCTCTCTCCGGGATCGATCTCGAGCGGCAGCTGCTCCGAATCCGAGGAAGCGGGCACGGCGGTCAGCCGCCGGCTCAAGCGGTCTTGCGCCGTCTTTCCTGCTTCGGCTCGGCCTTTTCAGCAGTGCGCTTGGCTGCCGTCCGCCTGGCGCCCGATTTGATGTCTGAGACCTTCTCCGATCCTGCCTTCGACGCTGCCCGCGTGGTCTTCGTCGCCTTGGCCGCGCCGCCCTTGCGGGCCTCGCGCGCGGCGGCAACGCTCGCCTCGAGGACGCTCATCAAGTCTGCGATCTTCGTCGGGGCCTCGCTTGGCTTGGGCATCTCTGGCTTCTTGCCGGCGACCTTGGCCTCGAGCACGGCGACGAGTGCCTCGCGATACTCGTCCTTGTAGTTCTCGGGTACAAATTCGCCCTTCATCGCCTGGACGAGCTGCTGGGCCATGGTCCGCTCGGCCGGTTTGAAGTCGAATTCCTCTTCGGGCAGGTCGAGCTCGCCGACTGCGCGGATCTCGTCCGGCCAGTACAGGGTCGAAAGAAGCATCGTCTTGTCGTACGGATTGATGGCGGCGAGCGCCTCGCGGTCCTTGAGGACGATCTTGGCGATGGCCGACAGGCCCTCGTCCGCCAACACTGACTTGAGCAGGTAGAAAGCCTTCCGTCCTATCGGCTCGGGCTCGAGGTAGTAGGCCTGCTTGACGAAGCTGGTGACCTGCGTGCCCTGCTGGGCGTCGACGAAGAGCTCGATGTCGATGGAGCGCATGGTCTTGAGCGGCACCGCCTCGAAATCGGACTCGTCCAGGACGATGTACTGGCCCTTGCTGTACTCGAAGCCGCGCACCGTCTCGCTGCGCGGGATCTCGCCGTGCTCCGGGCAGTGGATCTTCATCTGGATCCGGTTCATGCACGTCTTGTGCAGCAGGTTGAAGCTCAGGCCGCCGCGCGCCTCGGTGGCCAGGTACAGCTTGACCGGCACGGTCACCAGGCCGAATTGGATCGCGCCGCGCCACATGGAGCGTGGCATGCAGTCTCCTTTTAGTGCGGTGCTCGTCCCCGCGCGCCAAGCCGAAGCCGCGCCCGCAAAGGATACGCCGCGACGCCCCCTTTTGAGGTGACGCTACGCTTCGCGAGATGCAGGACGGACCCGCCGTGGACACGCTCGGATCGCGCGGCCCGAACGCGGTGCGCATGTGGAGCGCCGTCCGGGAGTCCGTGGGCAGTGCCATGGTCGGCGCCCATGAGCCCCTGAGGATGCTGACTGCCGCGCTCCTCGTAGGCGGCCACGTGCTCGTCGAGGATGTGCCGGGTGTTGGCAAGACCCTTCTCGCAAAGGCGTTCGCGCGGTCGCTCGGCCTGAGCTTCGCCCGCATCCAGGGCACGCCTGATCTTCTTCCCAGCGACGTGACCGGCAGCAGCATCCTCGATGGGTCCGAATTCCGCTTCGTGCCCGGCCCGATCTTCAGCAACGTCGTGCTTTTCGACGAGATCAACAGGGCCACCCCGCGCACGCAGTCGGCGCTGCTGGAGGCGATGCAGGAGCGGCAGGTCTCTGTTGATGGCCAGACGCGTCCGTTGCCCAGGCCGTTCGTGGTCCTGGCGACTCAAAACCCGATCGAGCTCGAGGGCACGTTCGCACTGCCCGAGGCCCAGCTCGACCGCTTCCTGGTGCGCGTGGAGATCGGCTACCTGGACGAGGTCGAGGAGCGTCAGATGCTGCGCCGGCTGCGCGGCAGCGACGATCTCATCGACGAGATCAGCGCCGTGGTGAGCGCCGAGGACCTCGCCGCGATCTCGGAGACCGTCAGGTCCGTGCTGGTCGCCGACGATGTCGAGGGCTACCTCCTCTCCCTGGTCCGAGCGACGCGCGAGCACAACGACATTCGACTGGGAGCCAGCCCACGCAGCGCCGTCGCACTGTACCGGGCCAGCCAGGCATGGGCAGCTCTGGACGGGCGGCAGTTCGTCCTGCCCGATGACGTCCGCCATCTTGTCCGCCCGGTGCTCGCCCACCGGCTCGTTCTCGATCTCGATCGCGAGCTGCGCGGAGCGACGCGCGAACAGGTCCTGGACGAGGTGATCGGCGCGACCCCGGTGCCGTTAGCCGAGAGCGCGTGAACAGTTGGGCCTCTGCCGGAATCGGCGTGGCCGTGCTCGGGATCGCGGTGGGTTCAGCGCCGATCGTGTTCATCGGCGGGGCGATCATCCTGATCAGGATCGTTGTAGAGCGCTGGCCGCGGCGGGTGCTCGAGTCTCTCTCGTACGTCAGACAGGTGACCCCGATCAAGACGGTCGTCGGTGACGAGGTGGAGCTACGCATGTCGCTCTGGAATCGGACGCGGCTGCCGATCGCCTGGGCGATCGCCCAGGACACGATCAGCGACCACCTGGAGCTGAACCCATCGACAACCGTGCCGTCCATCGCCGGGCCGATGCGGCCGTACGAGCGCGTCACGCGCCGCCTGCGGATCACACCACTGCGTCGCGGGGTCCACGAGATTGGGCCGGTGCGACTCGGTGTGGCCGAGCACTTTGGCACGCAAGCACCCCGACTCGACTCTGTTCTCGGCCCCGTGATGGTCGTCGCCCGGCCGCTCATGGCGCCGGTGGTTGGCTCCAGCCCGCAGTCGGCGCCGCTCGCCCAGGTGCGTGCGAAGAGGAGCCTGTACACGGATCCAAACCTGTTCGCGGGCGTTAGGCCGTTCCAGACGGGCGATCCGTTGCGCTCGATCCATTGGCGCGCCGCGGCGCGCCAAGGCAGCCTCCAGACAAAGCGCTACGAGCCGGCGCTGTCGCGCCAGCAGGTCCTGGTGCTCGACGTCCAAACGGTCGAGGGCCCTTATTGGATCCTCGACTACGACGAGGACCTGTTCGAGGAGCTGTGCGTCGCGGCGCTGTCACTGTCGCGTCTGCTCATCTCGCAGGATGCCTCGTGCGGTTTTGCCGCGGCTGGATTCAGCGGCACGACGCAGCGCTACATCTACCTGCCGCCCCGCGCGGACCGTGCGCAGATCGAGCGAGTTGGCGATGTCCTGGCGCGCATGACGTCCGAGAGCTCCGCGCCACTCGTCAACCTGCTTTCGTGGCTGCCGCACCGTGTTGTCAAGGGGACCACGCTGACGATCCTCAGCGGTCGCAGCCCAGCGTCGAGCGCCGGAGTGGCCAGGCGCCTGCAGCAATCCGGTTTTCCGGTCCATTACCTGCTGCTGCGCAACGGAGTCGACGGCGCACGCGAGGCTCGCGAGCTCGGGCTGTCCGCGTCACCGGCGGCCGTCGAGTCTGAGCGCGGCGTGCCCGAGGCCGTGGTGATAGGTGCCTGAACCCTTGGTTCCCGTGCAGCGCGTGGGCGGCGAGAACATGCGTGCCGAAGCGGTCGCCAAAGGACCGAGGGTTCGTCGTCCCAGGTGGGTTGGTCGGCCCAGGTCGATGCTGCAGCCTGCCCTCCGGATCGTCGCCGAGGCGGGCTGGATAACCGTCGTCTACGCGGCCGCGGCGGTGTTCGTCGGCCACCAGGAGCCGGTGCTCGGGCCGATCGAGATCGCGGGCTTCGTAGCCCTGGGCGCTCTCGTGGCATGGGTCGGCCGGCCGCGCGAAGAGCTCGGCCCGGCGCTGCTCATCGCGGCTGTGATCGCCGGTGGCGCGGTCGGCTGGCTGGCGAGCGCAAATGCTCGCGACCTGCTTCCCAATCTACCGGGTGCGTTCCAGGTCCATCAGGCGGGCTGGCTGGCGGGCGTCGCGGTCATCCGCGGGGCAGTGATCAACACCGGCGAGCGGGCCGCCGACGACATCGAGAAGCTCCTGCGCATCGTCCCCGTGGCGCTGGCCCTGATCTGGGCCTACATCTCGATCGTCGTCCTGCCCGCACTGTGGCTCTCGTTCGCGGTCAGCGCGATGTGGGGTACGGTCGCCTTCCTGGCCACAGCGATCGTGTCGATTGGAATTGCGCGGCTCAACGTTTTACACGCGGGAGTCGTCGATCCGCGTCAGCGACGTGGCTGGCGCTGGCTGGTCGCCGCGGTCGGGTTCGGGATCGTGCCCGTCGCCGTGCCCATCGCGGTCCTGAGCGGCATCCCGCTATCGGCCATCCTGTCGCCGGTCGGCGGTCCACTCCAGTGGTTGCTCGGCCTGATTGCCATTCCGATGAGCTGGATCGTCTGGCTGCTGACCGAGAT
>CAYZEJ010000144.1:0-6246 GCA_964477545.1 uncultured Anaerolineaceae bacterium
TCGTGCGAGGACATCGTGCCCGAGTGGGTCGCCGACCGGAACACGGTCGGTACGTTTAACTGCAGCCTCAGTGACGTCGCCGGCCGCGTCCGCGAGGTTCGCCCGACAGCCGACCTGGTGATCGTCTTTCCGCACTGGGGGTATCAGTACAGGCCAGCGCCGGTCCCGGCTGAGCGCGAGCTGGCAGCCGACTGGGTGTCAGCCGGCGCCGACATGGTCATCGGGATGCACTCGCACGTCGCCGGGGCGATCGAGGACATCGACGGCCACGTCGTTTTCTACTCGTTGGGCAACTTCGTCTTCGATATGGAATACCGCCAGTCGACGGTGATGGGAGTCGTGCCCGAGATGACCTTCAGTGGCACCGAGCTGATCCAGATCGAGCTGCATCCGACGCTGCTCGTCGACACGCAGCCCAACTTCGTCGCTCCTGAAGACGGCGGCCAGTTCGTGTTCGACGAGATGCGCGAGGGGTCGGAGGGCCTGCTCGACTACTGAGCGACGCTCGAAAGAGCCGCTGGTATCCTTTGCCATCGCTGCCCGGACCCGTGGTGTAGCGGCCCAACATGCCAGCCTGTCACGCTGGAGATCGCCGGTTCGAATCCGGTCGGGTCCGCCAAACTGCGTCAGCGCGCGGCGAAGTCGAGGTAGCCGGTCAGCTCGACGTACGCCTCCCCACCAAGAGGCTGGCCCGCGCGAGTTGCCTCGACAACCTGCGAGCCCTCCCAGTAGACAACGCCGGTTGTTGCGCGCGTGTCGAGCTCCTGATCGGTCAAGGTGGGCGTTAGCTCGATCGCAAGGTCCTCTGTCGGGAGCGTAATCGCCCAGCCAGACGGATAAACGGCGCCCGTGTGTGGGCTGGTCCAGGTACCGGTTGCCTCGAGGGAGAAAGAGTCGCGCGGCAGATGCTCAACCTGCCCGTCCGGTTGAATGAGCGTGCCGTAAACCAGCGGGAAGCTGCCATCGGCATCCCGCACCAAAGACAGCGTCAAGTCCGTGCCGTCGTCGAGGTTCACTGCGAACCAGTCCCAACCGCCGCCGCCAACGGCGATGAAATCGCCCCACTGATGGTCGAACCAGGCTGTGCCTTCCACCTGCAGCTCGGTCCCGTCGAGGTTCAGGGTTCCTTCAGCCGTCATTCGCGTTCGGGAGTAGTAGTAGGACCCTCCCGCGGCCCCGAAGTCGACCCATCCGTCGCCGTCGTGGAGAACCACGCCTGGTCGGGTGGCGGTCAAGATCAGCGTGAACCCGAAGTTCTCCGTGAACGCTTGGAGCAGGTCTCGGCCGTTGCCGCCGAGCATCCGCCACGGCTCAGCGGTGGCAGGGACGCCCCGGTCGTCCGTGCCGCCGATGGCGAGGGTGTAACCGCTGAAGCGCTCTGGATCGAGATCCACCTGCGGTCCGATCTCGGAACGCTGGTCGTACATGAAACGACCTTCGTTCTCGTCGGTGAGGGCGAGGTGTGACGCCCAGGTCACTGGAAACGAGCCGCGTTCGGCGCGGAAGATCACGAACTCGAAACCGAAGCGCCGGCCGTCGTCCGCGTGCAGGTGCCCGGTGTAGTACCACCACTCGGTCAGTCGGTCGTGTGGCGCTTCGTCGCGCGGCAGGACGACCGGCTGGGGATCGGGCCGTCGCGAAGGCGCCAGTGAGGGCGTCACAACCGGGGGTTGGGAAGCTTGCTCGTTCGCCAAGATGCGACCCGAGGCGCTACAGCCGACGAGCACGACGCACGCCAGCAGGGGAGGCAGGGCGCGGCGGAGTCGCTCCGGCATCCACCAGTTGCGATCGCCCAGCAGTCGCATGGTCGACGGCACGAGGAGTGCACGCACGATAGTCGCGTCGAGCGCAACTGCGATGGCCACGCCCAGACCCAGCGCCTTGATCAGCACTATGTCCGCGAAGGCGAACGACCCGGCCACAACGACCACGATGAGAGCCGCCGACGTGACGATCCGGCCGCTGCGCTCCATGCCGCGGGCCACGGCCTCGCGGTTGTCGCCGGTCTTGTCGTAGACCTCTTTCATGCGCGACAGCAGGAATACCTCGTAGTCCATGGACAGCCCGAAAAGGACGCAGAACAGGATCACCGGCAGCGTGGTCTCCACGAAGCCCAGCGGCTGGAAGCCCAACAGGGCCGACAGGTTGCCGTCCTGGAAGATCCAAACGAGGGCGCCAAAGCTCGCGGTGATCGAGAGCCCATTGACGATGAGCGCCTTCAGCGGCAGAACGACCGAGCGGAGGAGCACGAACAGCACGAGGTAGGTCGTGATCAGGATGAATACCGCCGAGCGCGGGAAGTCCGCTCCGATGCGGTTGACGACGTCGCGCACCTCGGCGGCTCCGCCACCGACCAGGACGGCCATTCCGGCTGGTGGGGCAACTGTGGACGTGGGGTCGCGCATCTCGGCGACGAGCGCCTGTGCATCCGCGCGGTTAGGCCCGTACGGCGTGTAGACGGTGAACATCGTGAGGTCAGCCGTGGTGGTTCGAGCGAGCACATCCACCAGGAAACGGTCCGCGGGTCCGGTCGGCGCGCCGTACAGGAGCTTGTATTGCTCGAGGCCGAGACGCGGGTCGACGTCGACGAAGCCCTCGACGCGCGTCACCCGCGGGTCGCCAGCCAGGCGCCGTGAGTAGTCGTAGAGCGCGGCTACGTTGTCCGGCCGGGTCGGCGGTCCGGTCGTCCGGATCGCGAGCAGCACCGGGGCAAACTCACCCTCGCCGAACTCGTTGACGAGAAGGTCGAATGCCTGTCGCGACGGCACTCCGGGCGGCAGGATCGAGGCGTCGGGAGCGTTGAAGCGGACGTGCACGAACGGAGAGCCGAGCACGAGCAACAGCAGTAACGTCGGCACGAAGAACAGCAGCGGTCGGTCCATCACGCGGCGAGCGAGTTGAGCCCACGCCCCTTCGCGATCGCCATCGCTCGTCAGCGCCTCGGATCCGCGACGACGCATGCGGACGCGCAGCCGGTCGCGCAGGCGGATGGGCCCGGCGTCGATACGCGGGCCGAGCACTGCCAGCCCCGCGGGCAGGAGGGTCACGGCGGCCGCTACGGCAAGGCCGACCACCGCCGCGCCGGCGATCCCGACCGAGCGCAGGACCATGAACTCGAACAGGATCAGACCGATCAGCCCGAGTAGGACCGTGAGCCCGCTGAAGAAAACTGCACGGCCTGCTGTGGCCACAGTCGTCGCGACGGCGTCGTTGACTATTTCCTGATCGATCGCACCATCCGCTGACCGGCCGCCGCCGCGTCCGGCGAGTTCCTCGCGGAATCGGCTGGTGAGCAGCAAGGCGTAGTCAACGCCCAGCCCGAGGCCGAGCAGTGTGGCCAGGTTCAGCACGAAGATACTCAAAGGCGTCTGCTCAGCGACGAAGAAGAGCGCGCCGAGGGCAACCACCACGGCCGACCCACCGATCACGATCGGTACGCCGGCGGCGACGACACTGCCGAACACGAGCAGTAAAGCAAGTGCCGCCAATGGCAGCGAGATGAACTCGCTGCGCTGGAGGTCGTGCTCGGACAGGACCTGGATATCGCCGTAGAACGCCGGCCCGCCCGCGAGGTAGATCTGCATCCCGGGCACCGCTGTGATAGCCGCGCGGACCGGCTCGAGGGCGAGAGGCGAGTCGTCCGGCGGCAGGTCCAAGGCGACGATCTCATAGACAGTCCGGCGATCGGCGCTGATCTGTCGTGGGGCGAGCTGGTGTGTCAGGAGGCCCGCCACGTGCTCAGCCGCCGGCACATTGGCGAGGGCCTGGGCGGCTGCCAGCTCGAACTCTGGTTCACCCGCGCGCGCGGCCGTCTCGCTCTGGATCAGGATGACCATCGCCGATGGCGGGACGTGGAGCTCGCTCTCGAGCACGAGTCGCGCACGTGACGCCTCGAGATCGTTGAGCGAGAAGCCGCCCGAGCGCAGCACGCCGGGCAGTCTCGGTGCGAATGGAATGGCAACCGCGAGCAGGACTACCCATGCCGCGATGACCGCCCAGCGATGGAGCGCACAGAACCGTCCAAGCCGACTAAAGACGCTCACGCATCCCAGTGTCGCGTGCGCAACGCGCGGACGTGCCGAACCCGTACTCGCCGTTGACCGTTGTTCGACCCGAGGCGATCCTTGCGCTCAGGCAGCGCAGCAGGAGTAATGATGGGTTCTCCCGCGATCAGCCGGCGGCGGTTGGCCGCCGTCCTTCTTGTGGTGGTTAGCGGTGCACTCGTACTGAACGCAGCCGGATTGTGGCGCTACCCGGGCGGGCCGCTGCGTGAACCGAGCGCTGATGGCTGGTTCTGGCTGGACACCCGGCCATCAGACCAGGGCACCAATTCGGTCGCCGCTGGATCTAAGGCAGGCCTGGCCGCTGGTGAACCGATCTACACCGGCATCTCGCTACGCAACGCCTGGTCGTCCTCGTTGGTGGTCGAGGGCGTCAGGTTCGTGGACGCGACGCCGGGGCTCCTACTGGTCGATGCCCGCTTGGCGCGACCTGGGACGTGCTGTGGTCTTCCCGGGCTGATGACGGGAACCGGACCTGACATCGACGATCTTCGACTGGACACCGACTTCCAGCCTTTTCCGGCCTCGCTCAGTGGCAACAACTCCGTCAGCGACGGCCGGGTAATCCTGGCGGTCACCGCGATTGAGCCGGGCGACTACTCCTATCAAGCCGTGGCAGTCGACTACCGCATGGGCCTGTTCAGTTTCACCGTTATCCATCACCAGGCGTTGGCCGTCTGCCTGGGGCCGCTCTCGGCCGGGGCCGTTTGCTCTACCGACGCCCTGTACGAATAAGACTCAGTCTTCGTCGAGCGGTGGCTCGTCTTCGTCGCTGGTCGGCTCGGCGAACTCGGGTGTAGGAATCGCCGGGATGGCGAGTTCGATCGGGTGCCTGCCCGTGGTGCTGCCGTCGGCAGACACAAGTTCGACGGTCGCCTCGATTGCTGCGGCGGCCGCCACGGTGGTTATGACCGAGCAGTAACGCACGATGCTCAGGCGGATGACACGGGCAATCACGGGCAACCGCATGTCATCACACGTCACGCGGAAATGAAGAGCGAATCTTAGGTATGTCCACGGCGGATCCGGCTGCTGATGCCCCTCGACGGTGACCTCGAGCCCCATGACGTGGGCGCGCCGCTTGCGCAGGATCTCGACGACGTCCCATGCCGCGCACGCGCCGGCGCCGGCAAGCAGGAGCTCTGTGGCGCTAAATCCGGTTGGGCCCGCCGTCGTAACCGGGTCGTGGGGCGCGTTGATGGTGATCGATCGGCCCGGATGGGTACCAAGAGCGACGAATCGCTCTTCGCCTTTCTCCCAGGTAACAGTGACTGTTCTCATCGCCTGGATCGGTGGCCGCGGTGCGTGCGGCGGGCCGCTACTCGCCGATCACCGACCAGATGAAGCCCATGAACAGGAAGATGCCCGCGAACATGCCGACGAGCGCCGGCGCGCCGTTCTGCTGGGGACCCAGTCCGAGGCTGGCGAGGAAGGCCATCACGCCACTCCAGAGCAGCAGCAGGACAAGGAAGAACCACCGTCCGTTGGGCCCTGTCAGCGAGCGCGCCCATCCGGTATAACGCTGCGCCGGCACAAGGGCGACCTTCAGGATGAGGAGCACCATGCCCGCTGCGATGAGGATTGACCCGATCATCGCGAAGGGATGGCCGATCAACTGCTGGAAGCCGGCAAAGAGGGAAACGATCGCCACGCCGGTGGTCGCGAGGGCAACCAGGATCCCGAACGTCTTCAGGCGCTGCATCGAGCGCGAGTCTAGCAAAGGGACTACGCACCGACCGAAGGGGCTACTTGCGTTGGCGGGCAGGGTATGATCCCATTTCTATCCAGCCTGCATAAGGAATATGCAGCAAGGAGAACGCGAGCACTCGTCCCACGAGGGCTCGCGGGCGACGCGCAGCAGCGGCCGGCAGGCCGACTGCGAAGACAAAACCATTGCTCCGTCGATGAGGCGAAACGACTTGGAAGCTCCCGTCACAGCGGACACGTTCGTCAACCAACGCGATCCCGCACGCCAGTTGGGCCCGGACGGGCGACCAGCGATAAGCCGACGGGCGCCGATGTGGGCCGACGTCCCAGACGAGAAATGGAATGACTGGCGCTGGCAGCTCTCACATCGGGTCAACGAGCTGGCCGAGATCGAACAGATCCTCAACCTGACCGACGACGAGCGCGACGGCCTGTCCGCACCGGACAAGTTCCGGGTCGACATCACCCCCTACTTCAT
>CAYZEJ010000145.1:0-6244 GCA_964477545.1 uncultured Anaerolineaceae bacterium
ACCAGGCTGCGCTACGCCCCGACTGTAAGACTGCCGGCGCACGCGCCGAACGGGCCCAGAGTATAGCCGGGAACCTCGGTCGGGCCCTTAGGATGTCGGCTGTGATACCTAGAACATCTGTTCTATAATGAGCGAGACGTATTCGGACATGCCCGGCGTCGTATATCAGCTTCGGTGACGACCACCGAGTTCTGCGTTGATCAGGTGAGGGCGGTCTCCCAACGGATGGCTCACCCAGACGATGCGAACGAGGGAGGCGGCTAAACTCGGGCGCATGCCTGCACCCGAGCCACGAGTAGACGACAAGCGCGAGCGCTGGGCGGTGATCCTGGGCGCCAGCAGCGGCTTCGGGGCCGCGGCGGGTCGCTCGCTGGCCAAAGAGGGCTACGGGATCGTTGGCGTGCACCTGGACCTGCGCGGCACGATCGACCTGGCCAACAAGGTTCGTGGCGAGATCGCGGCCTCTGGGGTGCCCGTCACGTTCCACAACATGAACGCCGCGGACGAGGAGAAGCGGCATCAGGTGGTCGAGGCGACGAAGAAAACCTTTGACGAGCGCCGCGCCGAGGGGAAGGACCCGTTCGTGGCGGTGATGCTCCATTCGCTGGCGTTCGGCACGACGTTGTCCTACGTGACGCCCGACCCCGATGACAAGCAGGTCAGCCAGAAGCAGCTCGAGATGACCGCCGACGTCATGGCGCACTCGCTCGTCTACTGGGTGCGCGACCTCGTCCATGCCGGGCTCCTCGCCGACGGCAGCCGAGTCTTCGCAATGACCAGCGAGGGCTCGACCAAAGCGGTGCCGACCTATGGCCCGGTAAGCGCGGCCAAAGCAGCCCTTGAAGCCCACGTCCGACAGCTCGCTCTGGAGCTGATTCCGCGCGGCATCACCGTCAACGCCATCCGCGCCGGCGTGACCGACACACCCGCACTGCGCCGCATCCCGGGACACGAGGAGCTGCGCCGAGCGGCGGAGGAGCGCAATCCGGGCGGCCGACTGACGCGCCCCGAGGATGTCGGCGAGGCGCTGATCGCGCTCGCCTCACCGCACCTCTATTGGATGACGGGCAACGTCATTGGCGTCGATGGCGGCGAGATGATGGGTGCGCGCCGCGACGAGTAGTAGCCTCTCGGCGGCTGACGCCCGGCTGAGTTAGCGCATCGCTCATACCGAACCGTGACACTGGGGTCGTCACCAGGCGGCCGAACGCGCTGACGGCGACGCGATTCCCGTGCGCCGTTCAAAGTTGGCCGTATTTTCACCGTGCATTCTTGTGCAAGCGGCACGCCAGAGAGGCTCGCGTTGCGCCATTTGGCAATTAGACGATGCCTTGACGACCGGGTGTCGCGGGCTTTAGCAACTCGATTTGGAAGCAACGCTTCCAGTGCGCCATAGCACTCAGAGTGTTGGCCATGTTGGTAACCAGCCGGATGGGAGGTCAGTGGCGCTCGCCACGACAAGGCGCCGAGCCTTTCCGAGCGTGGTCGAGTGGCATTAATGCTTCGGGCTCAGGGCGCGGGCACGTTTCGCCCTTCGCGGAACACTCACAGTGCTAGCCGTCGGTCGCGATAGAGGAAGCACCCCGGCAGATGGTCGTTCACCAGACCGACGGCCTGCATGAACGAATACACGATCGTTGAGCCCACAAAGCGGAAGCCGCGGCGCTTCAGGTCGCGCGACAGGGCGTCAGACGCGGTGGTCGTGGCGGGCAAGCGACCAGGCGCGGCGGTGGGCGGCAGGGGCATCGGTGGCGCGACGAGCGTCGCCAGGTACGCCCTGAACGAACCGAATTCAGCCACGACCGCGAGGAACGCCCGTGCGTTACCGATCGTGGCGTCGATCTTTGCGCGATTGCGGACGACGCTCGCGTCGGCCATCAGCCGCTCACGGTCGCCTACATCGAAGACGGCGATCAGCAGTGGGTCAAAGCCGCGGAACGCGGCACGGAAGCCTTCGCGCTTCCGCAGGATCGTGAGCCACGAAAGGCCCGCCTGGAACCCTTCGAGGGTAAGCATCTCGAACAATCGAACGTCGTCATCGACAGGCCGGCCCCACTCCTCGTCGTGGTAGGCCATAAGCAGCGGATCGGAATCCGCCCACCAACAACGCGTTTGTTCAGCCGCCAGGATGCACCTGCTCCAGCGTGCGCCGCGCCTGATCGAGGTGGAACCGGTCGTGCCCCGCGATGATCTTGAACGACAGGTCGTAGCTCTCGGGTCCGCGCTCGCGATGAATGCCGAAGCGGGCACGCAGCTCGAGCGGCGTACGGTGCCAGAGCGCGATGTTGGCCGCCCGCAGCGGCTCGAAGATCGAAAACAGCTCCGCCGGTGACGTCTGGCCGTCAGCGTGGAGTGCGTCCACCCACAGATCCTGGTCGTAGCCGGGCAGATCGGGCTGGTCGTGCGCGAGGATCCATCGATATCGGCCGCTGTAGACGATCTCGGCGTCAACCATGTGGGCGGCGCACTCGAACACGGACCACTCCTTCGGCTCTGGTCTGGTCCGCAGTTGCTCTCCAGCCGCGTTGAAAAGACTCCTGATCTCCGCGAGCGTCGCGGCCTGCACCCCTGCTGGATCGTCCGAGCCCAGCAGGCTGAGCAGGAGCTGCTGGTATTCGCCCGCCTGAGCGACCGGATCAACGTAGACGTCCATGGCGTGCGAGCAGCCGCAAGCCTCAGTACTGGAAGAGCAGCTCCCGGTATTTAGGTAGCGGCCACAGGTCGTCGGCGACGAGCGTCTCCAGTTTGTCGGCCGCGTCGCGCAGCGCACTCTGAGCAGGGAGCACCTTGTCGACAAAGGCGCGCGCCTCGTCCTGTACGGACCCAGCCTCGTGCGCCGCGTGCTGCGCATGCTCAAGTGTGTCGATGGCGGCGCTCAGTTCGTCGGTCAAACCAGCGACCTGCGAACAGAGCGACTCGATCGCGCGCGAGACAGGTCCAACGGAATAGAGCTGGCCGAGATAACGAACTGCGGCGGGCAGGATCATCGTCCGCGCGATGTCGAGGGCCGCACTGGCCTCGATGTTCCCGACCTTGACGTAGCGCTCCCAGGCGATCTCGTACCGTGCGGCGAGCTCGCGCTCCGAGAGCACCCCGAATCTCGCGAAGACAGCCTTGGCCTTCGACGTAGCTAGCGCCGGCAGCGCGTCGACCGTCGTCTTGTTGTTGGGCAGGCCTCGCCGCTCGGCCTCGGCGTGCCACTCGGCCGAATAGCCGTTGCCCTCGAAGAGGACCTGCTTATTCCCCCTGGCTATCTCGGACAGGATCTCCGAGAGCCCGTCGAAGTCCTGTGGCTGGAGCTTCTCCAGCTCGTCAGCGAGCTGGCTGAGCGAGTCCGCGACGGCCGTGTTCAGCACCGTCTGCGGCCAGTAGATGGGTGCCGACGAGCCCACTGCGCGGAACTCGAACTTGTTGCCGGTGAAGGCGAACGGCGACGTTCGGTTGCGGTCGGTGGCGTCGCGCGACAGGCCCGGCAGCGAGAAGACGCCGAGGTCGAGCTGCCCGCCATCCTTGGAGGCCGACGCCGGCCCCTGCTCGATCTGGTGGATGACGTCTTCGAGCTGTGACCCGAGGAAGATCGACATGATCGCCGGCGGCGCCTCGTTGGCGCCGAGGCGATGGTCGTTGCCGGCGTCGGCGATCGACGCGCGGAGCAGGTCGGCGTGAACGTTGACCGCACGGATCACGGCGAGGAGGAAGGCCAGGAACTGCGCGTTGGAGTGCGGGTCCTTGCCCGGATCGAGCAGGTTCTCGCCCGAATCGGTCGCCATTGACCAGTTGTTGTGCTTGCCCGACCCGTTGATGCCGGCGAAGGGCTTCTCGTGGATGAGCAGCATCAGCCCGTGCTGCTGGGCGAGCTTGCGCATCGTCGACATGACCAGCATGTTGTGGTCGGAGCCCACGGACGTTGGCTCATAGACGGGCGCCATCTCGAACTGCGCCGGCGCCACCTCGTTATGGCGCGTCTTGGCCGGGATGCCGAGGCGCCACAGCTCGCGGTCCAGGTCCATCATGAACGCCAGGATCCGCTCGCGAATAGGGCCGAAATACTGGTCCTCCAGCTCCTGACCCTTGGGCGACGGCGCACCGAACAGCGTGCGCCCGGTCAGGATGAGGTCGGGCCGCTGCTCCGCGAGACGGCGGTCAACGAGGAAGTACTCCTGCTCAGGGCCGATGTTCGTGAACACGCGCGTCGCGGCCGAGTTTCCAAACCAGCGCAGCACGCGCAGCGCGTGCTTGCCCAGCGCGTCCTGCGAGCGCAGCAGCGGGATCTTGTAATCGAGCGCCTCGCCTGTGAACGAGACGTACGCGGTCGGGATGGTGAGCGTTACTCCGTTCGGCTCGACCTGGAGGAAGATCGGCGAAGTGACGTCCCAGGCGGTGTAGCCACGCGCCTCGAACGTCGCCCGGATGCCTCCTGATGGGAACGAGCTTGCATCGGGCTCACCCTGGAGAAGGTTCCTGCCCGAGAACTCGGCGATTGTCTGTGCCTCACCGGTCGGCGTCAGGAACGAGTCGTGCTTCTCGGCCGTGGAGCCGGTCATGGGCACGAACCAGTGCGTGTAGTGCGTGGCGCCGTGCGCCATCGCCCATTCCTTCACGCCGTGCGCGACGGCGTCGACGATCGCCTGGTCGAATGGTTCGAGCCCCGTAACCGTGCGCCGCAGCTTGGCGAAGATCGGCTTCGCCAGGTACCGCCGCTGCGCAGCCTCGCCGAAGACGTACTGGCCGTAGATCTCCGCGCCGGCGTGTTCCAGGTAGTCCTGGGTCGAGGCGACGCGGTGGCTCGAGATCGCGCTCGTCGCGGCCTGGCGCGGGCTCATGCTTCCTCCTGGCGCGGAGTTGTTGGCCGCGGCGGCGCGCGAAGAGGCGCGTCCCGTACCGTTGCTCGCGGCATCGGAGCTTTGGCCATTACCTTGCGCGACGGGCTTGTCCGCGACGTCCATGACCATTGCCGATAGTCCCTCCAAAAAGCGCATGAATACGGCCCAAACGGGCGTCACACGGCCTTTCGAAGTCTACCCCGAGCCACTCCCGCCGACAGGTTGCAAACGACGCTCGGGACGGTTACGTAATCGAGCCGAGAGGTCATCGAGCAGCGCGCCAAACTCCCTTTCGGAGCTCACGTAGCGGTCGCCCAGGAAGGCAAGCTCGAGGTGATCGCCATGCAGCCGGGCCCACACCCGGCGGCGCGGGAAGTAGAACGTCAAGGCGAGGCCAGTGATGAGGCTGAGGTAGGCGATCCAGATGAGGCCCACGCCGGGATCCCGCTTGATGACCATGCCGGTATACGCGCCGGCGGACTTCCACGTGACCGAGTAACCGCCCGTGGTGCCGGGCCCGCTGGTATCGCCGAGGCCGAGCGCGCGGATGAACACGATGTCACTCTGATCCGGGCCCGGTGCTGCCACCAGGCCGGTGACAACCAGCCAGGCAACGCCGTCCGCGTTTCGGTCGAGTACGAGAAGCAGGCCCACGTCTGAGCCTGGAATGGTGAGAAAACCCTGCGGACGTCCACCGAGAACACCGGTGAGCAGCACCGGTCCATCCCATACCACGCGTCCGGCCGGATCGCGGATGGCGAGATCCTCGGCTGGCCCGAAAGTGTTCTGATGGAAGATGTAGCCATTGACCTGGAGCGGATCGTTCACACGGATCGTCTTACGGGCAATCTCGCTTCCGTTTTGGTAGACGGCAAGGTCCGTGCGGAAGTCCGAGAAGGATCCGTCAGGTCGGGTTGGGGCTTCGAAGTAGATATTTTTGACAAGCATGTTGTCGGGGGTTCCGACGGCGTGGACCGGAGCTGTCTGGCTCTCACCCAGGAAGATGACCGTCTCGTACCCGAATGCCGCAGTGATTGCGCCGCCTGCCAGGAAGAGGACGAGGCCGAGATGAGTAAAGTGCGTGGCCAGCTTCAGATACTGGTTGCGGTCGCCATATAGGTAGCGCACCGGCAGGGACGCATCGGGCGTCTCCTCGACTGTCGCCTCGCGCACCCTGAAATGGCGATTGCGGAGCACTGCTGCCAGCTCGTTGGCTGCCGCGTCGTCAGCTCTCGTGAAGCGTGCTCGCTCCGATAAGCGCAAGTCGAAGAACGGCGCAGCCTGGATTATCCGGACGTGATGTGCCGTGCGCCACATGGCCGGAGTGCGATTCAGCGTGCAGACGATGATGCTGACGACGAGCACAGTCAGCAGGACGATGAACCAAGGCGCCGAGAAGACCCTGAAGAACCCGAGCCGCT
>CAYZEJ010000146.1:0-6232 GCA_964477545.1 uncultured Anaerolineaceae bacterium
GGAGGGTAGCGAACGGCGCGGGTTGTCCACACCCAAGCGGCACGTTCTTGCCCGCCCGCCCCGGCGCTGCTGCTTACCCAGCAGCCGCGGCGGTGGCCTCCGAGCATCGTGGTGCTGGAGACGGGCGCGCCGTTCGCCGTCACGCCGTGTTCAACGAAATCTGGTCAGACAGAGCGCAGGAAGGGCCTACCTGTTGACGGCAATGCGCCCAAGACGGCGGTCCGCACCACGACCGGTGCCTCGTCGCGGGGGTGTAAGGTCGGCCCGCCGCCACGCATAAGAGTGTCGAACCTCGGACCCGGCCTAGATGCCAACATCTCGGCTCGGACATCTGATCCGCTACGGCCCGCGGGGGGATTGAATGAAGCTGAAGACCGTGAGGTGGTCGAACTACCGGCGACTCGCCGACGGCGAGATCGATGTCCGCACCCACCTCGTGCTCGTCGGACCGAACGATTCAGGCAAGTCGAGCGTTCTCCGCGCCATCCACGTGTGCCTGGGAACGCCCGGGGCGCAGCTAGGCGCGTCGATCGATGCGCTGGACTTCACGGACCCGGACCAGCCGGTGGTGCTCGAGGTCGTCCTTGTCGACTTCGACCACGATGACCGCGCTGCGTTCCCGGACGAGATTTCGACCATCGACGGCGAGTCGCTCACGGTGCGGGTCGAGGCGACCATGGCCGGGGACGTGGAGCAGAAGAAGGTAGTTCGCCGGTTCCCGTTTTCCGGCCACGAGCGCAACGCGAGCCGCGTCCAGACGGAGCGCTTCGGCTGGTCCTACGTCCCTTCGACACGAGCGCTCCACCGGGAGCTCGGCGGGGGCTCAACAAGCGTCGTGCGCGCGCTGCTGAGCGACATCGACCTCGCCGCCGATCAAGCGGCGTTCGACGCTGCCGCGACGCAGTACCGCGAGGCCATCGCTAACGCCGGCTCCCTCAAGACCTTTCGAGAGGGACTGGCGGGGGAGCTGACGAAAGCCCTGCCGCGAGATGTTGCCGTCGACGAACTCGAAATCACCACCGAAGCGGACTTCTCTGGCGACCCGCTGGCGGGCGTGAGGTTGACGATCGCAGAAGGCGGCCACCGAGCCCCGCTGTCCGAGCAGAGCGACGGCATACGCGCCCTGTCGGTCCTGACGATGCTCGGGATGGCACACCCTTCGGCACGGATCGTCGGCGTCGACGAACCCGAGATCCATCTCCACCACACGGCGCAGCGATCCATCGCGGCGCGCTTCCGTTCTGCGCCCGGCCAACGAGTCGTGGTCACGCACGCGCCGGCGGTCGTCCAGGAGATGGACCCGCTCGACATCGTGGTCATGAACGCGGCGCGTGCAGCCCGGCAGCTGCCCCTCGGTGCCGCGATGGCCGAGTACGGGTCGGTGATGCGATTTTGGGCACCCAACCTGATTGAGCCGCTCACCGCCCGACGTGTGCTCGCGGTCGAAGGAGCGGCCGATCGGATCCTGTGCGACCGCGTCGCGCAACTTCTCGGGCTGAACCTCAATAGAGCGGGTGTCGTGGTCTTCGACCTGGGCGGAAAGAAGCTTTTCCCCCGCGCCTATGACCTCTTCGGGCCTGCGGGCTTCGACGTGGGCGTGTTCGGGCTCCTCGACGAGGACGCGCGGGTCCTATGGGCTGACACCGTCGGCGCCGAGCCTGCCGATCTGACCAACAGCGGGGCGTATGCGGTCTGCGACCCCGACCTCGAGGCCGTCTACGTCTCGGCCCTCGGCGTGCAGCGCGCCATGGACCTGCTGGTCGCCTCCCCGAACATCAGCGCCACAAGCATCGAGCAGTCCTGCGGGACACCTTTCCCGCAGGTCACAGCACCCCAGCTAATCGAGTATTGCCGTAAGCACAAGATCCCCGCTGCGCTCGCAGTCGCGGCGGGGCTGACCGTTCCTGAAGCCCAGGCCCTGACGCCACTAGCAGCGGTGCTTCAGGCCGCGACGGCATGACGAAGAAGGTCCCCACCGACAAGCAGGCCAGCTTCGCGACCCTTCCGGTCGGACCCGTCCTCCTGGTGGCGCCGGCGGGGTGTGGCAAGACGGAGGCTCTCGCCCTCCGCGCCACCGGTGTCGTTGCTCGAGGTGAAGTCGCACCGCCGCGCCGGGTCCTCGGCCTCACTTTCTCTAACAGGGCGAAGGACAACCTACAGAGCCGGATCCGTGCCCTCGTCGGCCCCGCGTGGCGGCAGATGATCACCGTGACGAACTTCCACGGGTTGGCGTCCAGGCTGATCAGGAGCCACGGCGAAGTCGTCGGCCTCGACCCGATGCTGACTCTCCCGGACCACGTCTGGCGCCGTAAGACGATCAAGGAGCTCGGTGCCGAGTGGGATGACAAGTTCGAGTCGGTGCTTCGCACGGCCAAGGCCGATGACGCGGACGACGACACGGTCATGGCCCGGCTGCAGGAGATCGGGTACGCCAAGGCCCTTGAGTACGAAGGGCTCCTGCGCAGCAATGGTCGCATCGACTTCGACGATCAGCTCCGACACGCAGCTCGGATCCTCAAAGACAACGACGTTGCCCGCCTGTACCGCGCACACTTCGGGCTTGTGATGGTCGACGAGGTCCAAGACCTGCCTATGCGGCAGTTAGGAATCGTCGTCGCCATCGACGCCGGTCGGACCACGTACGCAGGCGACCCCGCCCAGGGCATTTACAGCTTTGCCGGAGCGGAACCCGAGGCGGTCTTCGCTTCCATCTACGCCGAGAGCCCGACCGTTATCACGCTAGACGAGTCGTACAGATCGAGTCCCGCGGTGCTGAAGGCGGTGAACGCCGTCGCTGGTCTCACAGGCGACGTCAAACTGACCTGCGGCGCGCCACAGAACTTCCCCGACGCCGGACACGTGCTCATGCTGGAAGCTGACACCACCGCGACCGAAGCGGCCGACATCAGCGACTTCCTCGCCGGCCACGACCTCGAGGCGACGACCATCGGCGTGATCGCTCGACGCTGGGGGCGCCTCGCCCACATCCGCAAGGAGCTCAACGAGCGGGCAGTCCCGTTCACCGACTGGGCCGCCCCGACGCACATCGCCCGGGTGGTCGAGTTGCTGCGTCGCCAGCAGCCGGTGGCGAAGGGTGCGACGGCGCTCGACAAGGTGGACGATCTAGAGCGCCTCTGCACCAAGGAGGTCAGCGTCGACGACTCGGCGACCTACGACGAGATCCTTATGGCGTGCGACGAGCTGCGGGCACTGTGCGAGAGCGGAGCGTCGTACGACGATGCGCTCGCTGCTTGCCACACCGCTCCCGATCCGGACGAACCGATCGCACCCGGGATCCATCTGCTGAGCGGGCACGCCGGCAAGGGCCAGGAGTTCGATTGGGTCGTCGTTGTTGGCATGGAGGACGGCCACGTCCCCAACTATTTGGCGACGACCGACGATGAAGTGACCGAGGAGCGGCGCCTGCTGCACGTCATGCTCTCGCGCGCCCGCTACTCGCTCGTCCTTACCTACTCCGCCCATGCGCCAACGCGGGCGGGCGGCTGGTTCGGCACGACGCGCTCTCGGTGGCTGCCCGCGCTGACTCCCGTGGTGACGGACGGGCTCTAGGTGTAGGGGTCGGCGCCTGTTTGTCCTGAAATGGAGCGGCCGCCCTGCGGGGCGAGTCGGTGGCACGCAGGCCGCACAAGGGGGCAGCCGGTCCGGACCGCAGCGCCGCCCCGCGTGGCACGGCTGTTCTTCGTCGGTCCGGCCGAGCCATACGGGTGTGGGCGGCGCTGCCGGGTAGCAGCGCCGCGACAGCTAGACGCCGGACTTCTTGCGGTTGTCGTCCTTGCAGAGCATCTGACAGTTAGCAGCGTTTGACTTGCCGCCTGCGTGCCAGGGAGTGATGTGGTCGGCCTCCATGCCGGCGAGCTCGAAGTGCTCCTTGCAGACCGGGCAGATGCCCTTCTGGCGCTCGTAGGCCTCACGCTTCTGGTTGTCCGTGAAGGCCCGGATGCTGAGGTGCCGCTCCTTGCCGTCGAGCACGTAGGAGTAGATGCCCCGCTTCTTCGTGACGTCGTCGTCAGCCATCAGGGCGGCGACCCGCTTCTCGAGATCGGCGCTGTCGAGCTCCGTGTCCTTGTGGGCGTCGTAGAGCTCGCCCCACGGGACAGACTTCATCTCCTTGCGGTACACGGGGAACGTCGCATTCACCCAGGCCATCACCTTCTGGAAATAAAGCCACAGGTCGTTTGCGTTCGGCTTGTGCTGCTGCTTCGCCATGTAGCCCTCGATGTCACCGTGGTTGATCCACTTGATGACGGTTTCGAGGTAGTCCTGACGAATGGCTGAGCCCTGCATGTAGTGGCCGCCGATGGCATACGCCGCGCATCCGGTCTTGCTGAAGTACCGCTTTGCATCGGTGACCCACGGACCGGAGTAGACAGCATTTCTCAGCTCCTGGTCCGTGAGCTTCTCGCCAGCAATGTTGATCGTGCGGAACCAGTCCAGCCGCTCGCTATCGGTGCCGCTACACACGTAGACCTGCAACTCGTAGTGCAGGATCTGTTCCTTCTCGTCGGACTGGAGGTTGTGGAAGTACCGACCCTGGTAGGAGAAATCGCCGTTGACGTACTGGCAGACCGAAATCGTGCGCTGTTGCCCGTCGATGACCTCTAGGTCGCCGTCATCCCGGACGGACCAGTACATGACGTTGAGCGGGAAACCTCTCGTGACGGTCTCCACGACGGCATCGCGCTGCTTGTCCATATATATGAACTCCCGCTGGTATGGCGGTCGTATGTCGAGACGCCCGTCGAAGCCGACGACGCCGTCCTCGTCGTTGTCCTGGTAGCCCTCGGCGAGCTCACCAACTGTCACTTCCAAGAGTTCGATCCTCATGCCCTTTTAGCCCCTCCGTCGGATAACGATTCTCTTGTAGAGAGGCCTCCGGTCGACCACCGGACCGTTCCACATGAGGGTCTTGCCCTTAGACACTGTTTCAGTCTTGACCGCCCCAAGCTCCTCGCCGTGGCTCCCGGCGTTGAAGCTGCCAACGATCTCGAACTGCTTGGGGTTGTACTTCTCCAGGAAGGTGATCGGTACACCCATCATGCGGTCGTAATTGGCCGGGATGTCGGTGGTCCTACTTACCTCGATAGCATCGAAGTTGTCATAGGTGGGATACTCGGCAGGGTCATAGTTCTTGTAGAGGATTAGCTCCTCGTGGCGCTTCGAGGTGTCCAGGTTCGTGAACCACTGAACGCCAGAGACGCGAATCATTCCTTCTCGGTGATCGAGATCGGCCGCGGTGTCCTTGTAGCTGCTCCGAAAGTGAGCCATGTTCCGCTTAAAGCCGTACCCGAGCCAGAGCTGATCTTCCTTGATCAGCGGGAAGATGTCCTTATAGGTGATGGCGTTCTGGTGCCCAATGATCAAGAACTTCTTGTCATACTCCATTAACTGGCCGACGTACTCGCTGAACAGCGAGAACGGCGGATTCGTCACCACAACGTCGGCCTGCTTAAGAAGCTCGATGCACTCGTCGCTACGGAAGTCGCCGTCCCCCTCCAAGTGCTGGACGCCAATCTCGTCCGGATCCGGGACGTTGTTGCCACTCCGATCGCCGTCGTACTCCAGGTAGATCGCGGTGTCCGAATCGTTCTGACTGAACAGGTCCGGCTGCTGGCTCCGGTAGCAGGTGGTGATGAGCTTCTTGAGGCCCAGCTTCTCGAAGTTGTACGAGAAGTAGTGGAAGAAGTTGCTCACTCGAGGGTCGTCAGCGTTGCAGTAGACGACCTTGTCCTTGAAATGCGCCTTGTAGTGCCGCAGCTCGCGCTCGATATCGGGGAGCTGCGTATAGAACTCGTCCTTCTTCGCCGCTCTTGCGCCGTGCAGCCCCTTGTTGGTCGCCTTCGTGGCCACGTTCGCTCCCGTTCTGGCACGTTTCTGGAGTGGAGGGCATCCTAAGAGACGGGGGCGCTGGCAGGTAAACCCGGTCAGCGCCAGACGGCCTCCAGCCGGGACGGGTCGAAGCGGTTGCCGGTGGCCTCGCAGCACGCTTCGCATAGATCGCCCAGAGCACGCGCTCAGCGACCGCACGCTGGCGGCGGTGTCCAGCCCGTCTCACGTCTCGGCATCGACCGTTGGACGGGACGACCTCGCCCGCCCTGGGCCCACTACGTCACCCGCTGACCCGTAGAGGCCGGGAGAACGAACGAGAGCGCCGCCTCGCGCGGTCCCGCCGTGCTGCGCGCGACCCGGCGACCGGCCGCAGGCGCGCGCAAGG
>CAYZEJ010000147.1:0-6222 GCA_964477545.1 uncultured Anaerolineaceae bacterium
CTAAACCGGCGCGCTCGCTGAACGTAACGCCAGGCGTATCGAGGCGCACTCGAATGACTGTGTCGCCTTCAGACAGTGGTCGAATCAGATGAATTGTCACTCCGCCGCCTGGCTGATCCTGACTCCCTCTGACGAGGGCGCCGGCGGAACGCACGGCCGAGATAACGCGCTCGGCCAACTCATCAGCGCTCGACGGTGGTCGTCTTCTGATGTCCTCGACGAGTGCCTGGAACTGGGCCGCTGAGACCGACGACACCTTGAGATCCTCAGAAGACCCTGTCTGGCTCTGTCCTTCACGAGCAAGCGCTCTAAGAAGGCCCTCCCCGAAGTTGAAGGATTGCGTCAAGGAATTCGAGTTCTGCACGCTGAGGGCCTGCAGACTTAACGCCAACAACCTCTCGGTCGACTCCTGTCTCTGCTCGACGGAGTTAACGCGCGCCTTCAGGGTGACCAGACCTGCAACTCCGAACTCCGAGAGGTCAGGGAGCAGGAGTAGGAGGGCCACTAACAGCCATAGGCCGACCATCAGGGCGTCGTCGGTGGTAATCGACCCACAGAGCGTCACGATCGTGCCGGCATCTGATAGCTCTCTGCAAACCTCCCAGCCGGGCGCTAGGTAGCTCGCAGAGACCACCGCTGCAATCGCGAGGACCAGCGCGCCGGCCACGAACCAGCGCGCCATCCTGCCGCGAGTCCGTTTAAGGGCAGGCTTGCCGGAGTCGCCTGAGTCGGTCATTTCGAGGCCAGTCTGCCCGACCAAACCGCCCAAAGGAAGGGGATGCCCACGGAAGCGCGCCCGACACTATGACGCGATCGTGTGGACGAGCAGGAGGCTCCGGTGCCACTACGCATCCACGTTCACCCACGAGTGCCGTTCCAAGAGTCGGCCAGCGCTTCGTCATGCGAAATCGATTGCTCCCACAGTCAGCAACAACATCGGGATCTCGTCATGCGGATCGACCCCGAGCAGACGTTCCAACGCATCGTCGATGAATCCGGCGACGGCGCACACTCCCAGACCGAGGGCCTCCGCGACAAGATAGAGATTCTCGCCAGCGAACCCTACATCCATGCACATGTAACGAAACGCACGCGCGCCGTACTTCCAGTTGGCACGGGCGTAATAGCCGGTGATCGCGAACACTGCTGCAGCGGTGGCGATGTATGGCTGCCCGATGCCTATCGCTGCCAGTATCGTGTCGTGACCGCCCCGCGTGAGCAACTCGAGCGCGTGGTCGACGGACTGGTAGTGATATAGGCCCGGCTCGATGTCCGTTACGTCCCGAATCGCAACATACACCTCAGGAACCTGCAGCCCGCCACTCGAGGGGAAGGTCCTAAGCGGCCAGCGACGGTACCCATATCCGGCACCATATCCCGACGTTCCCACACCGAAGTGGAGAAGCGTCGAGAGTTGATCGCTCGTCAGGGGACGATCGACATAGTCACGGCGCGAGCGTCGGCGAGTGATCGCGTCCGTCACAGACAGAGGAGCACCGGTAGCGGCAGGTAACTGGAACCGGGGCGCGTCGGGGTACGACTTGACCAGCGGGATCGGCGCGAATGGCTCGTCGTCGTGTGCCGGGCCTGCCGGAATGATGCTCGATAGATTGCGACTCAGATCGAAGTATCGGGCTTTGACATACTCGTTGTAGAGAAGCCCAATGTCGTGCTCCCAAAAACGCTCGCCAGCGCTGACGTCCGAGACGACTGCGAGTAGGTGTTGACTTTCATACTCGGACAGCAGATCGACGAGCCGTCGCAGCTCGGCCTTCGCGGACTGTCCTGACGCGGCCGCCTTCACGATCCCGACGCCAGCTCGAGAACCAGCAATGTCCCCTCTTCCAGCCCATCGACCTCGACGAAGCGATCGACGGCACGGTCGTGGAAATCGACCACAGGGTTAACTGCGATCGCCAGCCGCTCCGCTTCGACTAGGATGATCTCGGCCAGTCGACCCGCCTCAAACAGGGTCCTTCGGTAGCCGCGCACGCCGTACAGGACCTCGTTGCGCACGAATGACGCCACCACGAACAACAGCCCCGCCACCGGGGTCAATCGCGGGCCGAACAATTGCAGGCCTTGTGTGACCGCTGCGTATTCTGTGCGAGATATCGCCTTGATGGCGACTAGTCCATCGGTCAGCGGTTCGTACTGGGCGATCCACGCGCCGTCGCTCACACGCAACTCCAGAGCGTAGAACAGGGGCGATCGCCCTCCTCGGGCGACGGCCCGCAGCAGCGGTCGCACGCTCCCGAACCACTCGGTATCCATGGCTGCCGCAGGTCGCGATCCTGCCGCCTTACGGCGAAGGAACGCCGCGCGGACTGCCTCGGGGTCGAGTCGGCTCGCCGCCAGCTCCGCGATGCACGCCGGATAGAGCTTGCTGTTCTCATGGTAGAACTCGCCGAGGGCAGGCATCGGCGAGGCGGATCGCTGTCGGACGTCCTGGACGCTGTCTCGTTGGAGCCGAGTTGTCTTCCCGGGCCAATCCAAGGATGAATAGAGCATGTCCTCAAAGAGTTCATCAGGTGTCGCCGGTCGCTTATTCATGGCGGGTCCTTGTAGCCCTTCATGGGAAGGGCACCGGATCGGTATTGAGCTCGTCGAACCTGAGCCGGCGGCGCCCGAGTGCGGGTGGCAACTCGTAGAAGCGCGGGTGCCCAAGGTATGGGTGGGAGGGAAGGCACGCTTGAGTAAGCTGCGGGACAAAGACTTTGGTTACAGTCACGCCAGGCCAGCAAGCACCGCTGAAGTCGAAGAGGAGCGGATTGAGCTTGGCCTCCCTGGCCCAGCCCAGCATTTTCTCGTAAGCATCCGAGGAGCTCGTGAACGGATGATCGGCTATCTCATCCCAGCGCACAGTCTCCGATCCGTGTCGATACCAGTCGAGACGATGGAGGTTCTCCGAATACCCGTAGAAGATGGCAGCATCGAAAAAATCCGTCATCTCGGAGACGTTGCTGTCGGCTCGGATGTCCTTGAAGCCGATCTGGCGGTAGAACTTAAGTGAGGTCCGGCTCTGGCCCAACTCGAACAGCGATTGGGTCAGAGCCCGCATGCGCGCGGCGTCGGCCCCACCCCCGGCGAGCAAGCTCCGGCGAGCTCTGGAACGGTCGACGGCCATCGTCGTAAAGACAGGAACCGGGAGGTCGGCATTGTTCAGGTAGACCTCGACCTCAGGGATGTGGGGCGTCGACCAGCGGACCGGCCAGCCGAGCCCTGCCTCATGCCCGATGGCTGGCAGGTCCACGATCACGCGCGGTGGCGGAACCCGGCCGTACCACCGAAGGTTGATGGCGTCGCGTTCGACCACCTCGAAGAACCCGTGGAGGACGGCCTGTCGAGGCTCGGGATGGAAGGCGAGGCCGCCAGTGGTGGGGTAGGCAATCCGGGCTTCGCGAGGATGATGCTTGTAGTAGAGCAGGACGAGCTGTGCGGGTACGGCCACGACCTCGCCAGTGAGGAGTTCGACGCCATCGATCCATCGCACCAGCATGCTCGCGTCGAAAGGCTGATACGGAAAGCCGCTGCTAGCGTATTGCTCCGGCGCGAATAGGGGCAACTCGTCAGGGCCCAAGGCTCGGCGACCGCGACCGATTAGATCGTCGTAAGTCGCCAACTCCAGGCGGTCGTGTATAGCCGAGAAATGAAGAACCCCAAGGAGCCGCTCGGCGATCTCGCCGAGGCCGCCAATAATTGCACTCTGCGCGTCGACTCCCTTGCCGCCGCCCGGGATAATGACTGCATCGGCGATCGCTTGCTTCAAGGTCAGGTCGGGAAGCAGCTCGCCCACGGAAGCATGGCGACATGAGCTGGCGTATAGGGGTAGGTCGGCTACGTCCGGGCGCAGGAGGTTCACCGTGGTCACGGGACCCAGCGTCCGGTTATAGAGGTGAGCGACCGCCTCGAACTGGGCTCGGCGCTCAGGCCCGAAGGCAGCATCGAGCATCCCGATACGATGGTTACGCCATGTCACCTCAAGTGCCATTCAGCCCTCGAGGTCGGGCCGCTCGTCCGGCGGAAACGGCGGTTCGTCGGCGCCACGTCCGGCGCTACAGACGGGGCAGCGCGGGAGCTTGAGCACGTCCTCGACGTCTATCTGCATGGCTTCGAAATCGATCGACACGAGCCGTCCCAGCGAGTGGCTTGTCCCGCGCAGCAGCTGTTGGACCGCCCCAACTACTGTGAAACCGCTCACGATGTCGGCATAGCTCGGAACACCCGGGAAGAATGAGCCGGTGCCCCGATTCAGCAAGTAGCGGTGGTAGGCACGGTCCATCGCTGGGTCGGGGCGTGTGCTACGCGCCAAGGTCTCGTAGTCGTTGTAACAGGCGGTCTCTGGGGGCATGAAAAGCGGACCAATCAGTCCGACATTGCCGTCAATCCCGGCCGCGATCCACGGCCTGTCGGCACGAAGGCAGGCGCGGTTCACCAGATGGGCCAGCCTCGGATGCGGCTGCTCCATCGCCAACACCGCCAAGTCAACGTCGGCAACGGCGGTTGTGACCCCGTCGGGTCCAAATCCTCCTTCCGTGGTCTCAACCTCAGCATTCCCAACTCTCAGGAGCATGTCCCGAAGCGCCACCTGGGCTGGCTGTCCGTCGGGTGGAGATGCCATGGAGGCAAGCGGCAGAAACGCCCGCCAAAGGCCGTCGGCGGCACGCTCGTCGAGTAGGCGGATGTATCCGACACCATGCTGCACGAGGCTGTGCGCAATGCGTGCCCCGAGGGGACCTGCGCCGATCACAGCCACTCGGGTATCGGCCAGGTGCTGATCCTTCTCAACTGAGAAGCCGAGATACTGATCCACGGGACTTCTCGATGGGGTGGTGACGATGCCCATCTCGATGAGCCCGTTCAGTAATGTGTCGGCTTCCTTGCGTTCGGTGACGTCAAATTGCCGAAGCAGGGCCTCGCGAGCCGCCGTGCCATTCCGGAGCGGGTAGAGGACACGTCGCAACACACCGGTCAACTCGCTGTCCCGAAGGAGTTCCGAAGGACGCGAACGAGTGCCGAACTGAACCAAGACCTCGCTGTCGCCGATGAAGACGAGATCCAGGCCATGAGCGACCGTCAACTCGTCATCGGTCCCGTCCGGACTCCGGCCGGCCGACGTACGATACGGGCGCGATTTCACTGTGCGCTCAGGCAGAAAGCCTCAGTGGAGTCTGCGGTCAATTCTGGGGACAAAGGTTTAGCGAGATTCGCCGGCGGGCGCCTTAGCCTTTGCGCTTGGCCGACTCACCGAGGGCTTGGAACAATCGGCCAAGATCCTCGGGCGCATTGCCGACGCTGCTGAGGCTCCGCGAGACGGCGACAACAATCTCGGGGTCAGCCTCAACACCCGGCCAACAGCCACCCCAGCAGCCGCCATACCAACAGCCGCCCCAACAGCCAACCGCAGCAAGGTCTCCGCGGCCGCCCGGCGCGGGTCGAGATCTCTCGGTAGCCATGACGTCCCCTTCCGCACGAATGCTGAAAACCGGCCGGAAGTACCAAACCCGACCGACACCCAATATAACCGTCCCGTCAACGGCTAAACGGAGGAAGTCCCGCTGTCCCTTGACACGTAGCCACGACCGATAGCCCAGAGGCGACGGAACTGGAGGCGCGAGACAGGGCCGCGAGGTGTGATGACTTCTGCAGGTGAACGGGGGGTCAGCCCACGCTCGAATAGACGGCTTCTACCCCACGGCTCGAGCCGGCTAAACCTCAGTTGCCGTCCTGGTTGCTGATCAGCGAACGCAGATGCAAACGACGTTGCCGCGGTCGTCCTCAAAGCAAATGCCGTCGCCGCAGATGCCACTTCCGAACATGTCGTTGCAGTCCGCATCGCCCGAGCAGATGCAGCCCAACGGACCACAGTCGAACCCCAGCCGGGGTCGCGAGGCTTGGAGGATGCTCGCCAAAGCGGAGATCTGCCGTTGGCTGAGGGAGGCGCCTTCCTTCATCATCGGAAGGTCCCCACGCGAACCCTGGATAGCCATCTCGGTCCTCCCGTTCCAGACTCCGATTCAAGTATCGTTCCAGCATACCCCCCTTAAGTCACGGCTCGGCTCTAACCCTACTCGCGCTGGATCTACCCCGGGACGCAGACTCCCCTGTCGGGTTTCGCTGACGATGCCTGGTGGGTAATGGAGACCCCCGCTGGCCCGAGCGCCGGTGGGAGCGACACTATGAACTGTCATGAAAAGGGGCCCCACCGGTGGCAATGTTGGG
>CAYZEJ010000148.1:0-6066 GCA_964477545.1 uncultured Anaerolineaceae bacterium
TGCTCAAGTTCGGGCTGATCCCCGAGTTCGTGGGCCGTCTGCCGGTGATCGTGTCTCTGTCCGCTTTGACGCAGAACGACCTGATGCGCATCCTGACGGAGCCCAAGAACGCGATCACGCGCCAGTTTCAGAAGTTCCTGCAACTGGACAAGGTGGAGCTGCACTTCACGCCCGGGGCGATCGAGGCGGCCGCCGAGCTGGCCCTGAACCGGCGAACGGGGGCACGTGCGCTTCGTTCGATCGTCGAGGAGTCGCTGCTCGAGGTGATGTTCGACATCCCCGAGCGCACCGACGTCCGCAAATGCATCATCACCGAGGAGACGATCCGCTCCGGCCGCGCGCCGCTGCTGCTCACCAAGGCCGAGATCGACCGCGGCCTCGACGAGAACAACTACTCGGAGATGCTCGAGCGCCCCAGCGCCTAGAGCACCTCAGGCCTCGCCGTTTCCCGTCATTTCTGCGAAATACGCAGCGCATATCCCCGCTGCAACGCCAGGTTCCGTCAGAACTGCGTCATCCGGCAGAAATGGCAACAAGCGGAGCGGTCACGGCGCAACGGACTGCGTATTCCGCACTTCTGACAGAAACCATAGGCCGCTAAACGGTCCAGCCGGCCGTCGCAACCACGCTCGCACGTCCGCGGCTGCGCGACGGGTACAGGGTCGTCATCGTTGAAGAGTGCAACGCGATCAAGCGCCGCACCGTGCGGTCCTCCGGCAGTATCAGAACGCGGCCGATCGCGAGCGGGCGCCATCCGAACTGGCCGGCCGCAATCTTCGGTGCGAGCCGGACCTTCACATCAAGCCTCCGGTTCGTCTCCTCGAGCGAACCCAGGACGCTCTTGACTTCGCATACCGCTATCGCCCGCATCGGTTCGTGGGCGGCAAGTATGTCTATCGACCCGCGCTCTCCGTAGTCGGAGAAAGTGACTTCTGCCCTCGCGAGCCAGCCTCGCCGGATCAGTACCGAAATCAGCGCGCTCCACCAGCCGCGCGTGGCGCTCGTCGAGCAAGCGGTCAGCGGCGGCTCCGTTCCACCAGGCCGTTAACCGTGCGTTGGCGCCAGCGGCAGTAAACACGCGCCGAACTCTCTCGACGCGGACATCGCCGATGCCGCCATCTTCGATGTGGATCACGTCGCGAACCGGGACGTGAGCGGCGGCCGCGAGCTGCTTCTGGGTGAGTTCCTGGCGGCGCCGGATGGCGCGCAGGAGCTGACCCAGCCGGTCGTCGTCGGAGTGCATTGGTGGGAGTCTGCCGACGACAACTTATCTGTGGCTTAGCGTGCGATCATCCGCGACGTGAACGGGCTCGGCGGATTCGGGGGCCGCAACCTCGCCCAGCTGCTGGGACGTGTCGGCGTCTGGAGCTTCGCTCTCCAGCGCATCGCCGCGCGGGATGAGATCAAGGCTGCCCAGCAGTTCGAAGACCTGCACTACCCCGCGACTTGGATCCCCGAGAGCCTTGGCAGCAAGGACGTCCTCGTTCACTCCGGTCTTCTCCTGGCCAACACGACCAGGTCCGTGATCGCGACCGGCATCGCGAACATCCACGCACGCGATCCGATGGCCATGGCCAACGGCGCCAAGGCTCTCGGCGAGGCGTACCCGAACAGGTTTGTGTTGGGTATCGGCGTCAGTCATGCCCCGTCGGTCGCGACGCGCGGCGGCGACTACGGCAGCCCACTTACCCAGATGAACTCCTACCTTGATGCGATGGATGCGGCACAGTACGCTGCCCTGGCTCCGGAGCAGCCGGTCCCGCTGCTGCTGGCTGCCCTCGGCCCCAAGATGCTCGAGCTGGCCGCCGAGCGCGCCGACGGCGCCCATCCGTACTTCGTGCCGGTCGAGCACACCATCTTCGCCCGCAAGCACCTTGGTGCTGAGCCATGCCTGGCGACGGAGGTCACCGGAGTTGTGACGACCGACCGATCGGCTGGCCTCGACATCGCGCGCGCGTTCGCCCGGCACTACCTCGTGCTTCCGAACTACGCCAACAACCTGCGCCGGCTCGGCTGGGGGGACGACGACATCGCCAACGACGGCAGCGACCGATTGATCGACGCGGTGGTCGCCATCGGCGACGTCGATGCAATCGTCGGCCGCGTCAACGCGCACCTCGACGCAGGCGCCGACCACGTCTGCGTCCAGATCCGCGCCGAAAGGTCAAATGAGCCCTCCGTCGCCACATACAGGGAGCTCGCCGCGGCCTTCGGGATGTGACCGACTATATCTCTTGACACTGCATCAGATCTTGATATAGTCGGCCAATGGACACCAAGATGCCCGCTGCTCCGACGCCTCCTATCAGCCGCACGGCGATGCTCGTCATGCTGGGAATCGGGCCGGAGGAACGCCACGGCTACGCGATCATGCGCCAGGTTTCAGACATCACCAGTGGCGCCTCGAAGCTGGGTCCGGGCGCGGTCTACACCACCATCAAAAGACTGCTCGACGACGGCTTGATCGAGGAGACGGACGAGCGTCCGGACCCAGATCTCGATGACCAGCGCCGCCGCTACTACCGGTTGACCGGGCTCGGACGGGCGGTAGTCAGCGCCGAGGCCCGCCGGCTCGAAGCACTGGTTCAGGCAGCGAGACCCTGGGCCCTCGAAGCGACATGACGAGCCGGGCCGGGGGGCATGAACGCCTTTACCGCGGCCTGCTGAGGCTCTATCCGGCCGAATACCGAGCTGCTTATGGCGAAGACATGGTCCAGCTATTGGGCGATCAGCTGCGCGACGCGCGGGCCGTCGGGTCAGCGCGTGGTGGCCTCGAGGTTTGGTCGAGAGCGCTGGCGGATCTCATCACGTCCGCAGCATCAGAGCACATGAGGAGGAATCGACCAGTGGCACAATCGCTGGCCATCGCACCTACGCCCGTAAGCCGGATACTCGGCATCCTGGGTGTGATCGGAGGCGCCGTCCTACTGGCGGGCTTCGTCGTACAGATCAGCCCGGACCTATTCAACCTGCGCCTGGTTCTCTTCAATCTCGGCGCAATAGCGGTCGTCATCGCCGTGCACCTACGGCAGTCGGCAGCCGGCCCGCGACTTGCACTGTTTGGCGCGGTACCCGCGATCGTGGCAAACGCAGCCTATTTGATCCTGATCGTCCGCCTGGTCGCGCAGCCAGGAGAGCTTGGGCCGGGCGACTACGGGCCGCTGTTCCTCTACGTCGGAGCGGCCATGTGGTTGAGCGACATCTGGTTCGGCTTGGTCACACTCCGTTTGGGCGTGCTCAGTCGCTTGTCATCGGCAGCGCTTGTCATCGGGTCAGTCGCCACCTTCGCCGGGATGGGCGTATTCGGCCTGACGCAACAGGGCTCGCTGATGGCGCAGGTGATCATGGCTGGGCTCGCGCTTCACGGCGTGGCCTGGATCGCCCTCAGCGTCGAAGTTGCCCTGCGGCCTCGGCCAGCAGTCGTGGCCGCGCGCTAGGCGGGAGTCTTGCGCTCCACGAACTCGAGCACTTTCACCCACGCGTCTGCGGCGGCGTCGGCGAACTCCGCCGCCTTGCGATCGAAGAAGGAATGCGGCGCCCCGGGATACGTCACGAGCTCGTTGTCAACGCCCGCGTCGGTCAGCGCCTGGCCGAACTCGTCGATCGCAGACTGCGGAATTCCCTGGTCGGAGCCGCCGAACAGACCCAGGACCGGCGCGCGGAATTGCCTCGCGACATCGACAGGCCCCGGCGTGCCGGCCCGTCCTGGCCCAGCGGGCGGACCGTAGAAGCCGACGACGCCCGACAGACCCAGCTCCGGCCGAGTCCCTGCCAGAAAAGAAAGGCGACCGCCGAAGCAGAAGCCGATGCTGAATACCGCCGTTGTGCCGCGCCCAACCAGGTGGTCGCGTGCCGCCTTCGCGTCGAGCATCAACGTTTCGAATTGCGTCTGGTCGACGTGCGGCATGGCCTCGAAGCCCTCACCGCGATCAGTGGAGCGCGCCGTCCGGCCGAAGTAGTCGAGCGCGACCGCATCGATGCCGCGCTCGGCAAAGCGGAGGGCAAGCTCCTCATAGAACCGGTGAAGGCCGCGGACATCGGGCAGGATGACCATGCCCGCGCGGGTCGGTGATTCGGTGGCCTGCGCGTCAAAAGCCATAAATCGCGTCCCGTCGGCCGCCTCTAACTCGATCCTGTTTCCATCGACTGCCGCTCCGGCAAGCGGCGGAATCGGGGGCCGGCTATCGAGGTCGTGGCACATCGATCGGATGCTACACTCGCCGGCCACGACAACGACCGGGAGGAGTAGCGCCGCTCCCACCTGAGCAGAGAGTCCGGCCGCAGGCAGATTGCCCGAGGCTGAAAGCCGGATCAGGAAACGCGGCGCGAACGTCAACCGAGAGTCAGGCGGCTCGCAACCGTTAGAGCGCGATGAGGGTTCTCGGAAGATGAAGGCCGCGGGATGACTGCGGTACGCCGGGAACCGAACCAGCAGGTGGTACCACGACCCCGTTCGTCCGCTGGACGATCGGGGCGATTTGTTTTTCTGGGAGGAATTTGAGTCGTGGCGACCGAGACCCGCCCGACAACCGATATGTCGCCGGTGTACAAGCCGGCAGAAGTCGAGTCGCGCATCTACCAGCGCTGGCTCGATGCCGACGTGTTCGCGCCCGAGGGTGCGGGCAGTCGCGCCGACTGGTCGAAGCCGCCCTTCACAATCACCCAGCCGCCGCCCAACGTGACGGGTGCCCTTCACGTCGGCCACGCGCTGACATCAACGCTCCAGGACGTGATGATCCGCCGCGCGCGGATGCAGGGCTATCCCACGCTCTGGGTGCCGGGGCTCGACCACGCCTCGATCGCCGCTCAGGTCGTTCTCGACCGAATCATCGCCAAGGACGGCGAGACCCGTGACTCACTTGGCCGTGAGCGCTACCTCGAGCGGATGTGGCTGTTCATCAACGAGACGCGCGACGTGATCCTCGACCAGGAGCGCCGCCTGGGTCTGTCGGCCGACTGGAGCAGGCTCCGCTTCACGATGGACGACGAGTCGGCCCGCGCTGTACGAGTCGCCTTCAAGCGCCTGTACGACGACGGCCTCGCCTACCGTGGCAAGCAGCTGGTCAACTGGTGTCCGGGGGACCAGACCAGCCTGTCGGACCTGGAGGTCGTCGCCACGCCGACGACGGGGACGCTCTGGTATGTCAGGTATCACTTTGTCGGTGATGACGGGACGATCGATCCCGACGGCACGATCACCGTCGCCACGACCCGCCCCGAAACGATCCTGGGTGACACGGCGGTGGCCGTGAACCCGGGCGACGACCGCTACCGCGACGCGGTTGGCCGCAGGGTGATGATCCCGTTCGTCGACCGGATCGTGCCGGTCATCGCCGACCCGGTGGTCCAAATGGAATTCGGCACCGGCGCCGTCAAGATCACACCGGCCCACGATTCCGACGACTTCGCGACGGGCCAGCGCCACGACCTGGCGGTGATCGATGTGATGACCGATGACGGGCGCATCAACGAGCACGGCGGCCCGTATGCCGGACTCACTCGCGAAGAAGCCCGAGAACGGATCGTCGCCGATCTCGAAGCGCGCGGTGACCTGGCCAAAGCCGTGCCACACCAGATGATCCTCGGCCGCTGCTCGCGCAGCGACGACGTCGTCGAACCGCGGCTCAAGACGCAGTGGTTCGTCAACGTCAAACCGATGGCGGAGCGGGCCATGACGGCCGTCCGCGAGGGTCGGACGACGTTCGTCCCTGAGCGATTCAGCAAGGTGTTCTTCGACTGGATGGAGAACATCCACGACTGGAACGTGAGCCGCCAGCTCTGGTGGGGCCATCGAATCCCGGCCTGGTACTGCCCTGATGGCCACGTCACGGTCTCGGCAGAGTCGGACGGCCCCCGCGAATGCGCCGTCTGTGCCTGTCCCAGCGCGGTGCTGCGCCAGGACGAGGACATCTTCGACACCTGGTTTTCGAGCGGCCTGTGGCCGTTCTCGACACTGGGTTGGCCGGACGACACGCCCGACCTCCAGCGCTTCTACCCGACCAGCGTGCTGGAGACCGGCTACGACATCATCTTCTTCTGGGTAGCCCGGATGATGATGCTCGGCGA
>CAYZEJ010000149.1:0-2391 GCA_964477545.1 uncultured Anaerolineaceae bacterium
GGCGGTAACGGTTGCGGCACCGGGGTCGTCTGGCTCTGGCCGCCGGCGCCCGCCGGACCGAGGACACTGCCGATCAGCGCGATGAGCGCGCCGACCGTCACGCTGCGCTTGCCTGCCATGGAGATCCTCCGAGTGTTCACGTTACGAGCGTACCAGATGACTCAGCGCCGGCGGCGGGAGTGGCGCGTGGCACCATCTGCCGCCGCACCTGCACCACGGGGTCCTCTTAGCGGCGACCGAGGGCTTTCTTCGCATCCACGATCGTGATCATCAGCGTCATGGGCTCGACCGCGGACTCGACAAAGCCGTGGCGCTCGTAGCACCGCTTCGCGTCGTCGGAGATCGCGTGCACGAGGATGGCGCGGATGCCGCCGAGCTCGGCGGCACCGGGTCCGGCATGTTACGCCGCACGCAGCCCGTCGCCGCCGTCTGCGCCACAGCGCCCGTTGCCAGCGCGTAGTACCCGACCACTCGGCCGGCGGCGCAGACCGTACGTGCGGGACGCATCTGCTCGTTCGTTGGCGCGAGCGCGCCGCGTCAGCCAGTCGTCGAGCGCGGGGAGCCCGGAGTCGAACGCGGCAAGATCATGCTCGGGTCTGAGATGTTCTGGCGCGCTTGTCTCTTGGGCTCCGTCGGTCATCGCTCCCAGGGCGCCTTTGAAGCCAGCAAACGGCGCAGCTTGGGGTTGTCCGCGGGCGGCTTGTCCAGGGCGGCGGTAAAGCGCTTGTACGCCTTCTCGTCGAGCAGAAATGCGCGTACCGGCGGGGAGGCGAAGCTCCTCTGGGACATCGGGCAGGCAGTCAACGGCTTCATCGACCGGCTCTTCGCCGCTGGGATCGTATGCCCTTTCAAGGCCGAGGCTCCCGCCGACGCCCAGGAGCGATCAGAATGAACTCCGAGCCCCTGGTCCACAACCCCACCGCCGTCCTGCTATGACCTTCCCTGACACGGTGGCCGGCTAGGATCGGCGGGTCAGACATCATGTCTTCACGAAGGAGGCGCCCGTGTCCCCACAGTCGGTTCTCATCAACATCATCCTCGACAAGAGCGGCTCGATGGGCCCGAAGCAATCCGACGTCATCGGCGGCTTCAATGGTTTCCTCGAGGAGCAACGGAAGGCTCCCGGCCGGGCCCGGATGATCCTCACCCAGTTCAACACCGAGGTGACGCCGCCCACCCCGGCCGTCCCGATCGAGGAAGTGCTCCCGCTCACCCCGGACACCTACACGCCCGGCGGCAACACGGCGCTCTTCGATGCCCTCGCCCAGACGGTCGGGCGCGCCGCCGCCGAGAAGCGGCCCGACGAGCGCGTCCTCTGCCTGATCATCACCGATGGCGAGGAGAACTCATCGCGGGAGACGACGCTCGAGCAAGTTCGCAAGATCATCGGCGAGCACGAGGCGCGTGGCGACTGGACGTTCGCCTACCTGGGGGCGGCGCCGGATCGTTGGACGCAGGAGACCGGGATGTCGATGGGCAGCACCGCGGCGTACCTGGTGGCCGATCCCCAGGCGTCGTTCCGGGTCGCGAGCCAAGCGACGAGTCGTCTGCGAGCCAGCCGAGAGCGGAGCAGCCGAAGCTTCTTCGCGCCGGACGAGCCGTCCGATCCCAAGACAAAGGAGCCCGACCAGACATGAGCTTCGACAATGCGCATAGCCCAGCGGTGCAGCTCAGCGAGCGGTTCGACCGGGCCCTCCTGTACGCCGTCCACGTCCACGGCGGGCAGGTCCGTAAGGGGACGACGATTCCCTACGTCGCTCACCTCCTCGGCGTGGCGGCGCTCGTGCTCGAGGACGGTGGAGAGGAAGACGAGGTGATCGCTGCCCTGCTCCATGACGCGATGGAGGACCAGGGCGGGCGTCCCAGGCTCGACGATATCCGGGGGCGGTTCGGCGAGACCGTGGCGAGCATCGTGGAGGCCTGCACCGACGCCGAGACGATCCCGAAGCCCCCATGGCTGGAGCGCAAGCGCACGTATATCGGCCACCTCCGAGACGTCAGTGATCCTGCCGTGCTGCGGGTCGCCGCAGCCGACAAGCTGCACAACGCGCGTGCGATTCTGGCCGACGTCCGCCGCGACGGGGCCATCACCCTCGACAGATTCAACGGTGGGCGGACCGGTACGGTCTGGTACTACGCCTGCCTGGTCAACATCCTGAGTGTGAGGAAGCCCGGAGGCTTGAGTGACGAGCTGGGCAGGGTCGCGCGCGAGCTTCACAAGCTCGCCGCGCCGGAAATGCGTTGGCCGCAGTCCGAGCAGGAGGATCCGCAGTGAGCGACCGCGCCGGATCAACAGCGGCAGGCCCGCTCGGCTGAGCTCAATGGAGTCAGCCGAAATGCCAACCCTCCTCATCGCTGTGGCGATTGGTGCCCTGGCGGTTGCGTTGTATC
>CAYZEJ010000149.1:2491-5944 GCA_964477545.1 uncultured Anaerolineaceae bacterium
ATGCCAACCCTCCTCATCGCTGTGGCGATTGGTGCCCTGGCGGTTGCGTTGTATCGCTTCACGACGAGAGCGGGGCACCTGGCCTCCGCGCTGACCGATTACCTGGCGGGAGACCTCCGCAAGATGGTTGAGCGGCAAGCGGCCGAGATCAACGCCTTCACAACCCGGCTCGACGCCGCCTACAAGGAGTTGGAGTCGACGAATGCTCGTCTGAAAGAAAACGCGTTCAAGGACGATGTCACGGGGCTCTATAACCGGCGCTTCTTCCTTCTCCGATTGGAAGAGGAGATTTCCCGCTTCCAACGCCTCCAGCATCCGCTCTCGGTCGTGTTCTTTCATCTCGTGGGTCTCGACTACCTCGACATCGTAGACGTTGAGGACGTCGAGCGGGAGTTTGCGCAGATTCTGATGAAGCACACCCGGGGCATCAACGTCGTGGCACGTTACGATGGAAGCCGCTTTGCGGTGCTGCTGGTCGAAACGTCGGAGACCGGCGGTAGTCTCTATGTTGACCGCATGCGTGAAGTCATCGCAAGACATCGTTTCCCGCAGGGAGTGCAAATCACAGTGAGGACCGGTGCCGCCTCCCTCCCAGATGGCGAGGCCGAAACCGCCGCGGATCTTCTAGTCGAGGCGGACACGAGTCTCAGCGGCCCGCCCGTACGCAGTTGCAGTTAAGCACACCGTGACTACGGGCTCCGCACTTCCTCGCGAGTCAGCCAGGCGGCATATTCGAGGGCCTGCTGGATGTCCTCTGGCTCGAGGTCGGGGTGCTCCTGCAGAATCTCGGCCACGCTGGCGCCGTGTGCCACCTGGCTCACGATCATCGAGACCAGAATCCGAATTCCGCGGATGCAGGCCCGGCCACCCATGATCTTCGGGTCGAACGTGATTCGATCGAGCACGGTCCCTCCCGCTCCTCAGCCTTTGCAATGAGAGTACCGCGTCCACAACGAAAAGGACAAAGCCCGGCTGCAACGGTGGCTTCCCGCAAACACACGCTGTGATCACCCCGCCGCATCCGCGTGGCGCGCTGCCCTGGCCGAGATGGGGCGCGCCGGGCTTGAGACACGCCGAGGATCAACGGAGATCAGGCGGTTGCGTGCCCGGCAGACGACCGTCGGGCGGACCTCCGTGGGTGCGACGGAAGAAGGCAAGCTCAGGTAACGAGCGGAGGTGACCGAGATCTCGAGGCGGTGAACTAAATCTACAGTTCCTTTTCGATCTCAGCCTTACTGGCCTGAATGGCCTGAGCACGAGCCTTGACGTCCTCAGCCAGCGCCGCATCGGCCGCGGCCATGAGCTCGTATTTCAGCGTGATGAGCTGATGGTCAAGGCTGTCGTCGTCGAGCTTCGAGGCGAGCCACAAGAGGTGGGCACGGATCGCCTCACGCTTCGTTTCGTCCGTAATGGAGCGGTTTGCGACTTACGCGGTACCAGGAGTAAGAGTCGGCTTTCGCCCTGCCACCGCCACCACTGGTCCCGCCGACTGCGGTGCCATGGCCCGTCGTCCCGGCAGCGCCGCTGGTCCCGACGGTGCCTCTTCCCGTGCCTGGCTCGGCGACTACTCCACTGCCTACGTCCCCACTGCCGATGGCAATCTCGGTCGTGGCACGCCGAAGTTGCTGCTGGATCGAGCTGATGGCCAGCTGCTTGGGTCCTTCGATGTGCAACCGTACACCGTCGGAGCCAACGAGTTCCCAGCCCCCTGTACTGGGCCCGGCTTCACCGGCAGGCCGAAGAAGGCTGTAGATGACTCCGCGAATCTCATCGAGTGTTGGTACCAGTGGGAACCGCGGGTCCTTATAGAACGAGCTCAAGACGTCTTTCAAGGTAAGGTGGCGGTCAAAGCTGTCGAGCAATACCGCAACGAAAATTTGCGAGAGTGCCCTACGCTTGCGGCGCTTCTCGGTGGTGTCCATGTACTCCCCTACAGCACGATTGGCGGCGATCAGGGCACCCCACACATCGTTGCCGTGTAGCGCTGTCAGCTTGTCGTCGTCGAATCGGGCAAACACCACCTCGAGCTGCTCACCCTTACGCGTCAGGTAGGCGTAGTGACGGAACGCACCGCGGACCTTTTCCTTCAGCTTGCTCTCGGCTTCAGCGAGTTTGCGCTGCACATCGGCCCGCTCGTCTTCCTCGACGACTTGGCTGGCAACCAAGCGCCACGTGAGGACATCCTGGGCGGCCTGGGTGGCATAGCGACGCTGGTACGTGCTGACAACCGCGATCAGACAACTCGCGGCGTTATCCATGAGGAACGCGTCATCACCGATGCCGAAGATGCGGCGAATGTCGGCGCGGGATTTTCCATCGTCACCGTTGAGAAGAGTCCAGAATCGAGGGTCGAGCACGACCAACCGGTTGGCTTGGCTGTCGATACCGCCGGCGACATCACGTACAGACTGGTTGCCGGTGGGCTGGTCGACGAAGTGGACCTCCTCAAACTGGCCCTTCGTCGTCAGAGCTTGTGCGCTCTCCCAAACCACGGTGAGAGTGTCCGTTTCGGCAACCTGGCTCTTTGCGGAGTTGAAGAACATCCGCAGCGTCTGCTTAATCGTCAGCCAGCAGCGCTCGGCAGAGTTGGCTGGCTTATTGATCTCGAGAGCACCAAGGCCTTCGTCGCCGGTGAGTGCTAAGTACACCTCCTCGACGGCTGAGAAGCTGCTCGAGGTTCCGTCGGCAGGCAGCATCAGTGCCGCCATGAGTTCCGGCTTCGTTGCGCCGCGCCGCCCCTGACCTCTGCTGACGAGGCTATAGTTGAAGAGTGCCGTAGCCATGCGCACAGCCGGGCTCGGCTGGCCTGTGTCAAGCTTGGCTTGGGGGAGCTTGCGGTCGATCTCTACCGCTCGTCCGCTGCTGCCGTCGGCAGACGTAATGTCGGTGGTCGCGACGGCGCGGTACCCCTGGATGGCACGGTCGTTACCCAGCAGTAGGCCTGAGTTCAATAGCGCGTCGAGGCAGCGCGCTTGGGGTACTTTCCCTGCGCCCTTGACGCCCCCGACAGGTAGGTCACCCACTCCAATGAGCGGCGGCGTCCATTCGCCAGCTTGGGCGACCCGACTCCAGTGAAGGGCGGCGAGCGCAAAGATCGCAACCGTGGAACGCACCCGTTGGAAACCTTGCGCCTTACCCCACTCGTTCTGCACGAGATCCATCAGGTCGGGGTGAAACGGATAGTTTTTCGAGATTCGCTCGGTGAGTGTAGCGGCGCCCTTGCCGGGCCCGAGGCGCTCGAGTACTTGTTGCCCCCAGGCCGAGTCCTTGTCAATCGCCGCTAGAAAGCGCTTGGCGAGCTGCGCGGCTGGAGGCTTCGTCTTGCTCTGCTCAAAAATCCTCCGGCGGATGATTGCGGCGAAATCTCCAGTCTCCGTGACAGCAACGGTGGTGCCATTCCTGTTGAGGCGCTGGGCAATGTACTCGCGGAAGTGCTCTGCCACGGGGCTGTAG
>CAYZEJ010000150.1:0-5933 GCA_964477545.1 uncultured Anaerolineaceae bacterium
GGAGGAGGCTCCGAGATGCGAATAGCGCCTGACTCATCCCCGATTTGTGCGCCTGACTCTTCTGGCGATTCAGCCGTTGCGCTTGACTCTTCCGGCCCGATTCCGCTCGGTCTCGGCGCCGATTGCCGTGATGCTGGCCCGATCGAATCGCCAGGAGTGGACGTGATGCCTACCCCCGCCGAGCCGCCCTGCCGATTGACGCGTCGGTCCGAGGTGGGGATCTTCGTCTCGTGTCGCTGACCGGCTTCCTCCGACTTCCACGCAGCGCAACCCGGGCGGCGATCCTCGAAGCCTTCCCGAAGGTCCGCGAGATCGCCCGCACGGCGACCTGGGACGTAGCAGCCGAACCGACGGCGCGCCCACCCCTCGGGGCGCCCGAATGGCTGATCGGGATGGCCTTCGACTACCGGTTCCGCGCAGTGATCGCCCCGTTCAACCCGTTCGAGACAGTCGCAGCCCTGGGTCTCGCCACGTTCGCTCCGATCGAGAACCTCTCGCCATTGGGCCCGCATGGATGCAAGCGGTCTTGCCGACTCGATCATCTCGTCCACGAAACGGTCGTCGGCGTCGAGGTCGTCGAGGCTCTGTTGATCTCGCTCGCGGAGAACCCTGAACGTGGGCATGACCTTGACGATCTCGACATGGCGCGGGCATGCCTGTTGCTCGGTGTGCTCGAGTCCATCTACCGCAGCGGCCGCCAGCCCGCCAGCATCTTCTCGCATCGACGACCTGCCTCGACCGTCCCGGAGCTTCTCGCACTGATGCCTGAGGCCTGGGCGAGCGACGTCACCCGCCTCGTCCGCAGGGCCATCTCGTCCGTCCCGCTTGAACGGCGGCTCGTCCTGAACCCCAAGTTCGACGGATCGACTGATGTCGGCGGGGCCGATGCCGACCTCATCAGTGGTGACTGCTTGGTCGAGCTAAAGGTCCGCAACCGCGGCGAGATCAAGGCTGACGACCTTTATCAGCTCCTCGGCTACGTTCTCCTCGACTACCCCGATGAGTTCGCGATCCGCAGCGTCGGCGTGTACCTCGGTCGACAAGACCGATATCTGCGATGGACCCTCGACGAGCTCGCGGGCCGCACGCTTAGCAAGCCGACACTCACCAAGATCAGGCGCTCGTTCCGGGCCTTCGTATCGAGCGACGCCGTATGGGGGGAGGTCGCGGTGCCGCGACTCGTCGCCGCGAGACGTCCGGGCAGCCCGCTTCCCCACTTCGAGCGGCCGGCTCTCGCCGACGAGTTCATCGCCTACAGAGAGGCCGCTCGTGCGGCTGCGGAGCAATGGTGGATGGTGACCCGCGCGGCGGACGCGTATCAGACGGCCTCATCGCCGGCATGGGTCTACTGGCGACGGAATCCTTTGCTCATCGCCGAGCGCGAAGCCGCGGTCGCTACCGTGTCCGCAGAGTTCCTCGCCGAATGTGAGAAGGCCCGCCAACTCGACGCTCTTGCGGAACAGCTCGAACGGGCATGGCTGGCGGTCGCATCCCGCGTCGACGATGCCCCGTCGGCCTGAGCTCGCGAACCGGGTCGGTTCACGCGAACCGCTTCGGCTGATGGTCGGCCTCGCCGCTCCGGGTCGATGGGGGCGCTTCAGTGAGAAGGCAGACACACGCGACCATGTCCTCGAATAACCCGGCTCCGATTTGGCT
This sequence comes from uncultured Anaerolineaceae bacterium, assembly GCA_964477545.1. GTDB lineage: Bacteria > Chloroflexota > Limnocylindria > Limnocylindrales > CSP1-4 > JALYGJ01. Next base: position 1,657 of record CAYZEJ010000150.1, read on the forward strand.
ACTCCCAGTAGCCGACCGGGTGAGCGCGTAACCGACATTTCGCCACAGCCGCATGCCGATCTCTAGTGCTAAGTCGTCATCGTCACCCTGCACACCGCCAAACCAACGATTGCCGGTCCTCAGCATCCACTCTTCGATCCCGTGGGCCCGTCCGACATACCCGTAGTGGATAAGGCCCCAGAGGTCCGATCGGAACACCTCGGGAGCCGGGTCCTCCCGGACGGCGGTCCAGAACAATTTCGGTCCTAGCACGCCGTTGTAATGCAAAGGGTCAGCCCCATATCTTGAAGCGCATAGCCCACCGCGGAATATGTGCTGTCGGTTCCCCCGCCGCTCAGGGTGTGGCTAAGGCCATAAGCAAGATGGCCAGACCCCCCGCTGAACAACGGCCCACCGCTGTCGCCAAAATTCGCGTTGACATCCGTGTAGATCGCACGATGGACGATGACGTCCTGTCCATATCGCGGCCAATTCTCAAACCCGGTACGGACCATGCCCTTTCCCGTCACTTTCCCGCACGTTAGACCGGTCGAAATTCCGGCCTTGCAAACAGCTTCGTTGTTCATGATGGAGGCGTAGCTCCGAACACCCGTCATGGGGTAGAGCTTGTTGCCTGCGTCTCGGTAGATGCCATTCCGGGAGCTCGCCGGGATCAGGCCCGGTGTCGTGTCAACTTTGAAATAGGCTGCGTCAACATTTGCGTCGCACCACACGCCGTTGCAGCCCATTCCGGGACCAGGAATAGCGTCCTGCGTCCACGTACCGAACGGGTTATTCGGGGCGGTCTCGCCGCGATACACCCTTGTGGCACCGCTCATGTGCCAGCAATGGCTCGCGGTCACAATGTAGTAGGCGCCAGACAACTTCGTCCAAAAACCTGAGGAGCATCCGTTCTGTCCGTATATCGTGCTGTAATCGAGAAATAGGAGGCCGCCTCGAAACGGCAACAGCGTGCAGCGCTCTTGCGGGCTGCACGCAGCGGGCACGAAGCCAGGATCATCACCAACGCTGATGGCGGGGTGCAGCCTCCGCAGCAGGTCGCCATCGCCGGAGCGGATCGTCACTTCAAGAGTGTTTCGGGCGGTATCGAGCCGCGTGCCCGTAAGATCGACCCCCGAATCCAACATTTCGGCCCACGATGCAAGCACTGCTTCTTCCGCCTTGGCAAGGTCCGCCAGCGAGAAGGCGGCAGGCGTGAACTCGATCGCGATACCAGGAGGCGCGAGGACCAGCACGGCGTCTCGGGCAGCTTCCTTTCCAGGTAGGACGCCCACCCTCACGACTACGCCGCTCCCGCGCGAAGCCGTCTGGTCGAGCCAGACGCCGCCGGTCGCGTCCGGGTTCGCCTCGGCCCAATCGGCTAGCGGCGTCAGAGATTCCTGGATTCGGACCCTCTCGTCGAGATCCTCCTCCTCCGCAACGGAGAGTGGAACTCCCCACCTCTCAACCGACGTCCGTGAGGCTACGAGGTGGTCGAGATGCGCCTGATCAGAATCGAGTCCGAAGGACTCCCTGAACTCGATCGCCCCTCGCGCGTTCGGTGCCTGTGCAGCTACAGGACTGGCGGACCCGAGGCCGGGCGCCATGGCGAGCGCCACTACGAAGAATGTCGCTACTCGGTGCCTCACGGGATTGCCCTCCAGCGTGGTCACGCGCGCGCTCGGCTACAGTATCAGCTCGTGGTTCAGTTGCAAGGAGTGCGTCGCCTCGCCGTTCTCGGCGTCTTCGGCGTGGTCATCAGCTGCGCAAACCCTCCTGCCACGACCCCGGAGACGCCCACCCTGCCGGTGGATCCCCGGTTTGCGTCCATGGACGTGACGGGAAAGGGTTGCATCGGAAGCCTCGTCCAAGAGCCGCTGCGAGCCCGCGTTCAGATCGACCTCGATAGTCGCGAAACGGTTTGGCTCATCACCGAGGACGGTCGCCGACTGTCCGTGCTGTGGCCCACCGGTTTTCGGCTCGGACTTGGGCCGCCACCCAGTGTTCTCGACCCAGCAGGCCTAGTCCTAGCCAAAACCGGGGACCTCGTCGAATTCCAGACAATCCCGATGCGAATTGCAGTCGGGACGCCAGACGAGCCATTCAGCCTCTACGGCCCGATAGGTGCCGACTGCTACACGTCGCGCTAAGCGCCAGATGATGCCCCAGCGCCACGATCTCCGGGCGGCGCTCCGCGCCGTGATCCTCGTAACCCCCGGTTCGACCTAGAGCGACGCCGGTAGGGCAGGCATCGCGGGCGTCACTGCCTACTGCCGCTGCCGACATCTGGCCGTCTCACTCCTTCCTCGGCGCGAAGGCCTGGCGGCGGTGGCCGAGTACCGTGGGAACTGTGGACCAACACGTTCTTTCGGCGTGGCTACTCCGAGCCTTTGGCCGCTCGGGGCCAGGCCCAGCCGTCCTCTCGGTGTACGACAAGCTCCTCGACGCCTACGACGACTTTCCCGCGACCGAGTTCATGACGGAGGTAGACGCTCACTCGACCGAGCCTGAGCGCGCCATTTCGGCAATGGAAGCACCGGCCGCCGAAGCAGCCCGACGTCTGCGGAAATCCACGAAGCTCCTTCCGGCCGGGATGTACGCGGTGGTCGGCCAGGGCGACTCGGTCAAGGCCGCCGGCCCGCAAGTCAGCGACAAGGGCGTGCGGGAGGGGATGCACCTCTTCGTCAGCGAGTATCAGATCCCCTCGCCCCGGCCCGAGGACCGCCGGGCGCTAGCGAACTTTGCCGGACTCATGTACCAGCGAGCTCCGAAGACCGAGGCCGCAATCATGCGGCTCGGGCTCCATTACGACTATGCGGCCCAGCGTGTGTTGGACCGGCTGATGCCGGGCATGAAGAGCAACCTCGCCACCGACCGCGGCAATACCCGGCGGCTCCACTCCGCCTGCGGCGAAGTCCCGCCGGCCGAGTTCGAGGCGGCCTACCATCAGCGCCTACAAGCGACCAGCGAGGCCGCTTGAAACCCAATCAGCCGAGTCTCCACGAAACCCAGGGCGGTTCAAGATCCGTGTGGCTCTGGCTTGGGATAGTCATACAACGGGGTCCGGGCTGTTCAATCGGACCGACACTTTGACCGCTGATCTCGACCTTAGGGTTACTGCCCCCAATGGGACGAATTACAACTCCGTCACGTACGACAACAGCTACGAGTTCATCGAGTTCACGGCACCTGTCACCGGTTCCAATTACCTCATCACCGTCTTGAGGGCACGGTTTGACTCCCCTTCCGAGTACTACGCCCTCGCTTGGACGAAGTGGGTCGGGACAGGAGAGTAGTCCTGCTTCGGCCCTGCGCGATTCTCCTCGCCGCCCTCCTCGTGGTCGGGTGTGCGGCACCTCCGTCGGGTTCTCGTACGGAGGTGACCGCCACAGCCGCCGCCTCGCCCCGTCCGGCCGAATCCCCACCTCCCTCGGCCCTCACCGGGGCCGGACAGCCGTACAGTCCGACGGACATCCTCGCCAAGATGGCATCTGGGCGGCCGCCGATACCCGAGGCCCTCCAGAAACTCGACATCGCGGCGGCAATATCGCGCGCCATCTGGACCTACGACGGTCGCCGGTATGGGATTTGGGGCATCGACGCGACCTGCGGGCCAAAGAGGTGCGAGGTCTCTGTCGGGGGCGCACCGAGCTTTCTGCCGCCGGACACCCGGGAGGACAGCTGGTGCTTCGTGGCGGATCTGGTCACGCGGAGGCTTACGCCTGCCGCCAGCGACGGTCGCCACGAGCTTCAGGGATACCCAACGGGGCTCGACCCAGAACTTGACATGCTGGCGCGCACCCTGGTGGAACCATCCGAGCTCGACGGTCTCGTCTACAAGGGCGCCATCTGGTGGCCGCCACCCCGATTCGGCGAGTTCACCCTCCGCTACGAGACCGGTCTCGAGGACGGGTCGCGAAGGGTTTCGGTCACCCTCAACCTCCCTCAGCGGCTCCTCGTTGCTGTCGAGGAGTCAGCTACGTAGGGATCGCCCTTCCTGACGGGCGGCGGCAACTTGGGCCCATCCTATCTACTACCCAGTCAACGGTGACTGGGTACAGAGATCGCGGGCCGGAGACCTCCGTTCGCCCTACGACGGCAAGAACGATGCCCGCGCGGGGACGGTCTCGAGCGTCGTGTGGATCACCGGGCGAGTAATGGCGCTCCGACTCCGAGCGCGGAGTCCGCAAGGACGTGGGATGCCGATCTCAGACCCGGCAGCGGTTGAGCCGCCCCGCTCCGCGCGGTAGAATCAGAGTCGCCCAGATAGGGCAACAGACTCTTTCCGTTTTCGGAAT
>CAYZEJ010000151.1:0-5906 GCA_964477545.1 uncultured Anaerolineaceae bacterium
AGCCTCGACTTCCCGGTCCCCGGCTCCCCGGTGATGAGACCAGCCGTCGGGGCGCGGCCACCCCCCCGCGAGATCAACGTGCGCAGTGCCCGCAGCTCGTCCGCGCGGCCGATGAATGGACCGCTCATCGACTGAGAGTGTACGGCCGCGCCGGCGCAGCGCACGCGGCAGCGGCGTGCTGACGACTGAATTCAAGATCAACCTTGTGGCACCAGCCGTTGGTGACCGAATCCTTGCCGTCGGCCGCGTCATCAAGGCGGGGCGGACACTGACTCTGGCTCAAACGGAGGTGTTCGCCGAAGCCGGCGGACAGAAGAAGCTCGTCGCCTTGCTTACGGCAACATTGATGAAAGTGGAAGGACGCGACGGCATCAACGAGTGATCGCGCTCGCCCTCTGGGCGGCGTGACGACTCACCGCGGCGTACCACGCCAGCGCGTCCGGCTGCCGGACCCTCAACGCCCCTTGCGCACTCAGCGGAGCGAAGAGCTGCCTCGCATGAGACGACGTAGCCTTATAGAAAATGCGAGGCTCGGAAGACCCCATTGACGTGGACACGCTGTTACAAGCCGCGTCGCCGGCTGTCTTGACCGTGTACCGAGCCAACGGTGAGGCGGTGGTCTCGCCGGTCTGGTTTCGACGTCATGATGACGCGATCGAGGTCGTTCTCGCCACGGCGGACCGCAAACTCGAGCATCTTCGCCGCGATCCTCGATGCGTGTTGTTGGTCTTCGAGACCGAGCCGCCGTTTCGTGGCCTCAGAGTTCGCGGGCAGGCGGTGCTCACGCCGGAGGATGACGCCCGCGCTCGCTTGGCGATCGCGTCGCGCTATCTCGGGTCGGAGTCAGGGAGAAGGTACGCCGACCTGTCACGTCGCCCACCCGGGGTGGTTTTGCGCCTTCCTCTGGCGGGTGCGCGGACATGGGATCTCAGCGACAGCCTGAGCTAGTCGAGCGTCCTCGGTCTACGCGTACCAAGCCAGCACGTCCGGCTGCTGGACCCTCAAAGCCCCTTGGGGGCACGAAAGCCGGACGCCCGCCTCGGCGGCCGCCGCTTACAACGGACAGGCGGGTGGCGTCCACTCGACGTCCCAGCATGCGCCACATCGCGGCCGTCCATTGCCGGCGTCACGTCAGGTCGGCGTCGCGCCGACCGCGCAGCGCAACCGGGCCGTATCGAGCGTCGGGACTAAGTCAGACTGAAGCATGGCCGCAATCGGTACACAGCAGTCCGCGACCCGACGTCAGTGACGGACGGACGAGTGGACCGACCTGCAACCCGAGATAGGCACGCCGCGGTCGGTGTGATCAAGGGGATACGCGACGCTCGCCGTGGCTGAGCGCGAGGCGAAGCCGGCGTGGTCGGCCGTGCCTGAGCCCGTCAGGCGCAAGACTGAGACAACGCTCGGCGAGCGCGTCATCGGGGCCCGGCGTGCGTTCGGCGGCTATGGGCCCTCTGCGACCTTTGTGCTCTTCCTGGAGAGTGGCGCGCGCGCGTTCTTCAAGGGCGTGTATCCGTTGCCCGTGGGGTCATCGGTCAGGTGGATGCTCGCCGAGGAGGAGCGGATCTACCGGCGGCTCCGCCGGTTCATCGAACCGTGGGCGCCTGCCTACCACGGCTCCATCCACGCGGCGGGTTGGCACGCCCTGCTGCTTGAGGCGATCGGCGGCGAGCGCGTGCTGCCTTGGACTCGGTCGAAAGCCCGCCGTGCGGCCCGCTCGTACGCCGAGTTCCACGCCGGGACCGTTGGAAGGTCGCTCCCTAAGTGGCTGGACCGTGACTCGCATCTCGCGTTCGCGCGCTACTGGGGATCGATCGCTGCTGACCGCGACGCACGCGACCGGCTCGTGGCGCTGGCAGGAATCGACAGCGACATCGCGCGCGATTGGATAGCGACGGGCATTCCCGCGTTGGTGGACGCCGAGCAACGGCTTGCGGAGCCGCCGGGCACCGTCGCGCTGCTGCATTTCGACACGCGGTCCGACAACATCCGTCTCCAAGGCGACCTGCTGCGGATGTTCGACTGGCCCTTAGCGTTTGCCGGCCCGGCGGAGTTCGACCTCGCGGCCTTCGCGCAATCGATCGCGTCCGAGGGTGGGCCCGATCCGGACGAGGTGGTCGATTGGTACGCGGAAATTCTTTCGCCACGAACGGACTGCCTTGTCGCGGCTGTCGCTGGCATTGCCGGGTACTTCGCCGACCGCGCGCCGCGCCCGGACCTGCCCGGGTTGCCGCGGCTACGTTCGGTCCAGCGGCGGCAGCTCAAGGCGTCGCTCCGCTGGGCGGCACGCCGGCTCGGGTTGCCCGCCCCGGATTGGTTGGCATCGGTGCCGGACTGACCGCTCGCAGTGCGATTGATGCGGGCACCCCTGTGACTGAACTCGGCGTTCCCGAAGATCAACTGACCGCCGTGCTGGATATCGTCCAGTCCGTCCTCGGAGAAGCGGTCGAGGGCGCGTACCTCTACGGCTCGGCGGTAATGGGCGGGCTTCGGCCGGCGAGCGATCTGGACGTCTTCGTCGTCGCTCGTCGTGGCACGACTCGCGAGGAACGGCGAGAGCTCTTCGAACGGCTGTCGCCGATATCCGGCCGGATGACGCGCCCGCAACTCTGGCGTCCGATTGAGCTGACAGTCGTTGTCCAATCGGACGTCAAGCCGTGGAGGTTTCCGCCGCGGATGGATTTCCAGCACGGCGAGTGGCTGCGCGGCCAATTCGAGGCCGGCCAATTCGACCCGACCGAGCCGCACAGCCCGGACCTCGCCGTGCTGCTCGAGATGGTCCGCCGCGCATCCAGATCGCTGATCGGCGCTCCCGCGACGCACGTGCTCGTCCCGGTGCCGCGGGCCGATCTCATCAAGGCAATGCGCGACAGCGTTCCCGCCCTGATGGAAGAACTCGCATCCGATACGGCCAATGTCATCCTGACCCTTGCCCGAATCTGGAACACGCTGGCAACGGACTTCTTCAGGCCAAAAGACGAGGCGGCCGAGTGGGCGCTCGAACGCCTCCCGCCCGGCCATGGATCCGCGCTCGCCCGTGCTCGCGACGTATACCTGGGACGTCAACGCGACGTCTGGGATGAAGCGGCTGTTGGCACGGCCGCGGACGCCGCCGCGCTCGTCGCAGAGATCGAGCGCGGAGCCGGTCTCCGGTAGGTCGAAACTGGTTCGCTGGCTACAATCGGGCCGCATGTCGAGCAGGTTCCGCGGCGGTGAGATCTACGGCATCCCCATCACCACGCTGTTCGATGAGAACAACTCGATCCGCTGCGAGGGCTGCGGCGAGCCGATCACCGGCGTGCCGTTCCGGATCAGCCTCCTCGACATAGTTGCGCCGGAATCGCCGCCGTCGTGGGCCGTGGGCGCGCGATTGAACCCGGGCCCGCACCAGTTCCATGCCCTGCCCGACCATTTCCGAGCCTGGTCGCGCCGGCACGGCCACCTCTTCTGCCGCCTGTCCGACGTGCGCGAGATCATGCGCCCAGTGCCGATCCCCGGCGACGCCCCCCGCTGGGGCCTGTGCGACGGTCTGCACCGCGAGGCGCACGAGTTCATTCCGGCCTGACGCAGGAGATAGCCGCATGACGGTCTCTGTGTTGCTCCCTGGCATAACGGCCCTGCTCGCTCTCGCGTTCGCCGCCGCACTCCTTGACCAGTGGCTGGAACGCCGCCAGACATTCCAGCTCGTGTGGGGCCTGGGCATGGTCTTCTTCGCGATCGCGTCGGGATGCGAGGCGCTGGCAGCCATCGCCGGCTGGAACGATCCGCTTTATCGGACGTGGTACCTCACCGGGGCGGTGTGGACGGCGGGCTGGCTCGGCCTGGGAACTTGCTTCCTGCTCGCGCGGACCAGGTTCGGTTATGCGGTAGCGCTCTCGCTCTTCCTCGCTGGCCTGTTCACCTTCCTTGCCGCGCGACGCATGGTCGAGCCCGCGGGACTCGCACCGGTTGTCTATTTCATCGCGGCCGGCGTGCTCGCGGTGGCAGTTGCCGTGGAGACGTACTTCCAGAACGAACGTTGGCCGCAGATCGCCGCGATCGCCGTCGTGGGCGCCACGCTAACCAGCATCGCGCTCATGGCCATCGCGACTGTTGCGGCGCCGGGTTTCGCGCTCGACCCGCGTACCGGAGCGCCTGTCGGCGACCTGTTCCCACCGGCGCTGCGCCTCCTCACACCATTCATGAACATCACGGGTACGTTCGCGTTGCTGCTAGGCGCGCTCTTCTCGGCGTACGTGTTCATGCCCAAGCGGCGCGTACTGAATTACTCGCTCGACGCCGGCCAGTCGGGCGATTCGTTCCTCTTCAACCTGTTCATCGCGCCGGTCGCGATCACGGTCAATTTCTTTGCGTCGCTCCCCGGGGCAATCCGGGCGATGTTTGCTGGCAGGATCCACAGCCGCGTCCCCGCCACGCTGCTGATCGCACTGGGCGCGCTGGTCGTGGGCGGCGCCGACACGCTGGCCCGACTGGGCTCGACCGACTTCTTCCAACTGGGCAAGCTGGTCGGCGTGACATTGCTGTTCCTGGGCTTCCTGGTGTCGATCGAGGTTTTTCGAGAGATCCGCATCCCGTTCACCGGGCGCGTTCTGCGCGGCGCGCGTCAGGAGCGGGTCGCCAGCGCGAGCACCGGCTCGGACCAGAGCTGACCTGAACCGCGTTCTTCTCGGCACGGCGCTGGTTGCGCTCGCCGCCGCCCTTTTCGGCACCCTCAGTTACGTCGCACGCAATGCGGACGAGCTGGGCATGGGCGCACTGCCGTTCATCGCGTGGAGAGGCGCACTCGCAACGATCGCCCTGTTGCCAGTCGTGTGGCTGGTTTCAAGAGGGTCGCGCGGCACCGGGCAAAGTGGCCAGCTTCCACCGAACCGCGTCCGTGCGCTCATCGCCACGTGCCTGATCGGCGCGGTTCTCAACATCGCGATGTTCGAGGCGTTCCTGTTGACCACCATCGCGGTCGCGCTGATCTGCTTCTACACGTTCCCGGCCCTGGTGACCATCGCGGCCGTGCCCCTGTATGGAGAGCGGATCGACCGCGTGCGCGCCTTCGCCCTTGTCCTGTCCGCCATCGGCCTGGTGCTGGTGGTGCTCGTGCCGGTGCTGAATTCCTCGGAGGTTCGGATCGACCCGCTGGGGATCGGCCTGGCATTTGCGGCCGCGGTGTGCCAGGCGAGCTTCATCCTCATCGTCGGCCGCGGCTTCGATCCGCTGCCTGCCCCCAAGGTGGCCGTGTACGCCATATTCGCGGCGGGTGCAGTGGCGGTGGTCCTGACGCTCGTCATGGGTGACGTGGACGGCCTGCTCGTGCCGCTGAACGACTCGCGGTCGTGGGCTTGGATCCTCGCCGGCGGTATCACCGGGGCCGCGATTCCGACGACGGCGTTCATTGCCGGCATCGGCCTCATCGGTCCCAGTCGGGCCGCGATCATGATGACCATCGAACCGCTCGTCGGCGTGGCGCTGGCGGCCGCCCTCCTGGGCGAACGGCCTGCGCTCATCCAACTGGTCGGCGGCGCGGCGGTTCTCGCTGCCGCGGCCATCCTGCAGGTCGCGCCGCGCCGTGCAATTCCCTCGGAGCCGGAGTTCGGCCCTCTCGTCTGAGAGCGGCGCACGAATCGGCCCAGATCGAGCCCACAGGGGCCAGGGCTATACTCGCCAGCGGCCCGAAACGTGCCGTCGGTGCAGCGCTGTATCCGCGCGACCGGCCCTTCAGGAGACTCGATAGAGGTACCGTTGCGCGTCCGAAAAGCCGTCTTTCCGGCCGCCGGTTGGGGGACCCGTTTCCTTCCCGCGACCAAGGCGCAGCCCAAAGAGATGCTGCCGCTCGTCGACAAGCCGGTCATCCAGTACGGCGTCGAGGAAGCCGTTGCCGCGGGCATCGAGCAGGTGATCATCGTCACCAGCAG
>CAYZEJ010000152.1:0-5795 GCA_964477545.1 uncultured Anaerolineaceae bacterium
ACTGGATCGTGATCGACGAGATCAAGGCAGCCGGCCTCTACCGCAGCCTGTGGCAGTCGTTCGCGATTCTCACGCCGGTGATGTCCGTCGGGGTGATGGGCGATGGCCGAACGTACGCCAACGTCGTAGCCATACGCGCCGTGACCAGCGAGGACGGCATGACGGCCGATTGGGCCAAGCTGCCCTACGACGTGCTGGCCAAGATCTCCAGCCGGATCGTCAACGAGGTCCCGGGAGTGAACCGGGTCGTGTACGACATAAGCAGCAAGCCACCCGCCACGATCGAGTGGGAATAGCCGGCCATGGCCGGCGACGCAAAGCATTCCCCGGCGGAGCAAACGTCCTCTCGTCTGCCAGCGCCAGGTCCGTCGTATATCAAGGAAGAACCGATCATCCTGCGCAGCCCGTTGGACGCACCGGGACGCCGCCTGATCGCGGGCATGGCCGCTCCGAGCGTCATGGACGACGGCTGGTGGCTGACCCACGTATGGGTGGCCGATGAGAGCGGTGTGGTCGAGGCGACCGACATTGCGCCCGCAGCCGGACCGCCGCCCGGGACGCCACTCGACGCGCTCGGGCCACGAGTGGCCGGGGCTCTGTCGGGGTTGATCGACCAGGAAGACGGCCGCCAATTGATACGCCTGCGCATGCCGCCGGCACCCGACGAGGCTCGACCGTGGCAGCGGCCGCTGCTGTGCATGCTGGCCGTGCGCTGGGATCCGGTGCGCGCGTCGGTGATGCAGCGCAACCAGCTTGCGCGAGAGCTCCTGCGCGGTTTCGCCTCGGCTGTCGAAGCCGTTGGACGGCCGGGGTAGCATTCGGCCGTGGAAGTCACCCTTGCAGCCGAGCGCCTGTTCGTTCTCGAGGAGCGCCTGACCCTCGACGAGATCCAACAGCGCGCGATGGATCGGCGGCTCCAGGCGTTCGGCAGCGGGCTCGGTTCATTTCTTCAGCGCCCGAAACCGGAGGAAGTGACGCTTGTCGCCAAGCAGCGCCGGCTCGAGCCTTTGTGGCACGTCGCGGGCCGCGCGGTGTACGTCTACGAGCGGAACCGCGACTACACGGTCCCGGCGAGCGCGCCCGACGTCGAGGCCCTGACCGTCAACGGGACCAGGTACGAGAGCCAGGCCGGAGCACCCAGCCAGCGCGCCTTTCGTATCGCGGCGCGCGAGCATTGCCGAGCGGAGTTCGCGCACGAGTCCTTCACCGACGGTCTGACCGGCGGACCGGTCCCGGATGCGGCCGCGCTCATGGCTGGGCCGAGGTCAGAGGTAAGCGATCCTGCGACGCTCGCGACTGACGACACGATTGCCCTGCCGCCCGAGCACCGCGCCTCCTATGTCGTTCGCCAGCTGATGACCGAGATCATGAAACCTGTCCAGGCCGACCAGATGCTCGAGGAGTCGGTCACGTTGGACGTGACGGATCTCTACTACAGGCCCATGTGGGCGTTCGAGTTCACGTGGCAGGGCAAGGGCAAGCAGGGCATCGTCGAGATCGACTCGGTGACGGGCCAGACTCGCCAGGGCAAGGCACTGGTGGGCCAGATGAAGAGCATGCTCTCGCGCGACCTGCTGTTCGATGTCGGGGCGGACACAGTGGGATTGTTCGTGCCCGGCGGCAGCATCGCGGTGAAGCTGGCCAAGGCGGCTATCGACAAGAACAGGAAATAGGCATAAGCGACGGGGCGTACCCAGGGCACCCTGGGTACGGCGCGGATCGCGCGTAGCTGGCCAATCGCCAGCGAAGGAAACTTCTTCTCCTGGCGGGTCGCCGTCGCTAGACTCGCCGGCAGAGGTGGAATCGTCACGCATCCTCGTTGAGCCCGGCCTGCGCACGCTCGCCCGTCCGGGCTGGCGAGCCGGATTGGCGATCGCGCTGTCTGCCGTGGCCTCCAAACCGGATCTCTGGCTGCACGGGATGATCGGCTTCTGCCTGCGCGGCGGCGTGCTGCTGCTGACCTTGCCGATCATTGTCCTGCCCACCCAGGTCGAGGCGCGTCTGTTGATCGGCAGCTACCTCGGATCGACCGGGTTCAGCCCCGCGTTCTTCGGGTTAATTGCAGCCGCCGCGGTGGTCGCCACCGGACTGACGGTCTGCTTGCTGCTCGTCCTGGCAAGGTCCGAGCTCGCCTCGTTCGAACGACTGATAGAGGATCAGGACGCAGCCGACATGGCGGATCTACGGCCGTTCGACCGGTCTGCGAGCGGACGGGCGCGGCTCCTGGTTCCGCTATTCGGCGTCCAGGTGCTGGCATTCGTCGTACTCCTCGCCGCGGCCGCGCCGGTGGCGTGGGCAGCCGCGCAGACGTCGTTCGACGAGATCACGAGACCGAGCTCCTCCGCGCCCATCTACGAGCGCGTCCTCGGCCAGATCGGCGGTCCGCTGTTCATCTTCCTGACGGCACTGGTGGTCATCGAGATGGTCTCGGCCCTGGCGAGCCGCGAGCTGCTCGTCCGTGCGTTCGGCTGGCGCGGAGTCCCATCCAAAGGCCGCCTGTGGCTGCTGCCGGCGTTTGTGGCTGCCGTGATTCGGCCATTCCGCTCGCCAATCAGGACGGTCGGGACCGCCGCGATCTCCTGGGCCGTCACCGTGGCCGTGCTCGTTCCGGCAGTCTGGGCGATCACGATCGCGTGGGCGGCCGTCCGCGGCGCGTACCTGACGTCCGTTTCGTTGTCTGACATCAGCGCGGACATCGGAATGATCGTGGCCGCGCTCGGACTGAGTGCCGCGTTCGTCCTCGCGATCGCGTTGGCCGGCTTTGCATCGGCACTGCGGGGTGCCTTGTGGAGCGTGGATCGCCTGCGCTGAGGGTCTGCGCTGCTAAACTCGCGCCTGTTGCGGCCCGCCCGCGGCGACTATGCGAGGCGCACTTTTAGATGATTGACCAGCTCCTCGAGACGCTCGGGAGCGAGATCGGCAAATTCCTCGACTCGCCGCTGGTTCGGCTCTCCCTCCAGGCCATTGCCTTCTACGTCGTGTTGCTCTGGGCAGCGACGGCCTATTGGGCGTACCGAGACCTCCAGACGCGGACGACGAACCCGGTTGCGCCGTACCTCGCAGCCGCCCTGATCATCCTCTTCACGCCGCTGTTCTTCTTCTTCGGCGTGATCGTCTATCGCATCCTGCGTCCGTCCGAGACCGTCGCTGAGGCCAACGAAAGAGCCCTCGCCGAAGAGGCGATGATGGTCGAGATCGAGTCCCAGCCGCACTGCGCGAATTGCTCGCGCCAGGTGCACGAGGACTGGATCATCTGCCCGACGTGCCGCAACCGCCTGCGCCGCGTCTGTCCCAACTGCAGCCGGCTGGTCGAGCTGGACTGGTCGCTCTGCGCCTGGTGCGGCAAAGACTTCGAGCGTCCCGAGCTACTCGCTGAAGTGGCTGTGCCGCCCCCGGCTGGTCGCCCATTGCGGCCCGTGGAGAGCGAGACATTCCCCGACATGGCACCGCCTGCGGTCCCTGCGATCTCATCGAGCTCCGTTGAGCGCGTGACTGAACGGGCGCCGCGGGTCGAACCGACCGAGAGCTGAGCTCGCGCCGCTGAACTCTGATCCCGGCGAAGACCGCCGCGCGCCAAGCGGCACCTTCTCGCTCGAGGGTCGTCCCGCGCCTGCGCTGTACGTCTTCGGTTGGCTCCTGAGCGGCATCGGCCTGGGCCTCCTGTTCGTCGCCCTCATGTCAGCGCCAGACCTCGGCCGCCTCCTGCTACTCGTCTCGGTTGTGCCGATTGCCCTTGGGCTGTCCTCCGTCGCCGGCTACCAGATCATCGCTCGCGCCACACGCGCAGCGTCCGAGTACCGCGGGCCCTCGCCGCTGATCCTGTTCGGACTCCAGCTCGTTCTCGCCAACGTTCTTGCCGGCAGCCTCCTGCTGCTCGCGTTGCCGGATCCGCGCACCTCGTCGGTGGCATTTGCCGCCGTGGCGACCACGCTTGCGCTGTCTTATGTGGTCATCGTGTTTGTGTTCGTCATCAAGTCGGGGGCGCTGAGCTGGGGCGATCTCGGTTTCCCCGTCGGCGCTCCGTTCCGTCGAGTACTTGCCGATTTTGGGTATGGCGCTCTGATGATGCTCGCGCTGTGGGTTCCCATAACTCTGTTCGCCGCCCTTCTGGCGGTTCTCCTGGGAACTCGCTCGGCGAGCGTCGTCCCGACCCCCTCGACGCCGCTGGACCTGTTGCTGCTGGCACTCGGAGCCGCGGTCCTTGTCCCCATCGGCGAAGAGCTCTTCTTCCGCGGACTGGCGCTCACCGCCTGGCTGCGAGATCGCGGCGCAAGGTCGGCGCTCATTAGGAGCACGGTGTTCTTCGCGCTCGTCCACTCCCTGAACATCGACGTGGCACCGGGGCCGGGTGCCGCGTGGGAAGGTGCGCGGCAGGCCCTACTCACCGTCGTCGTGATCGCTCCGGTTGGTCTCGCGCTCGGGTGGCTGTTCCTGAGGCGCGGCCTCGTGGCGGCCATTGCCGGGCACGCCACGTTCAACTTCATCGGCGTCGTGGTCCTGGCTCTCGTCCAGACGCTCCCGGACGCTCAGCTGCCCGGCTCATGACCTGGGTGAGCCGCCGCTAAGTCGGCGGCAATCGGCAGTGAAGGGGGCGGACCTAGCATCGCCAATGCTCCCTGGCCCGGACGGCGGGGAAATCGGCGGGCTCCGTTGTCCGGGCCATGGGGCACCTTTGTTTCTTGGCCGAGGGTTGTGATGCGCAGAGCCGTTCGCGAGCTGCCACTCTCCGAGCGACCGCGCGAGCGCCTCGTCTCGCACGGTGCCGCCGCGTTGAGCGCCTCGGAGCTGCTTGCCGTCCTGTGGAGCACCGGGACGGCTGGTCGTTCATCTCTTGAGCTGGCCGAGCGCGTCATCAGCCGGCACGGTTCCCTGGGAGACCTCGGTCGTGCCGACGTCCTGGAACTCCTGGACGAGTCCGGCGTGGGCGCGGCACGTGCGGCGCAGCTCCTGGCTGCATTCGAGATCGGCAGACGATCGATGACCAGCGCCAGCGGCGGGCGGTGGACGATCCGGGCCCCGCGCGACATCTGCGACCGACTTTCGGCGGAGATGGGTCGACTCGAACGCGAGGAGCTCCGCGTCCTGCTGCTCAACGCCAAGAACGTCGTGCTCCGGCAGGTGACCGTCTACCAGGGCAACGTGTCGGCGGCACTCGTGCGCGTCGCCGAGCTGTTTCGCGACGCGGTCCGCATCCACGCGGCTGGCGTGATCGTCGTCCACAACCATCCCTCGGGCGACCCCGAGCCCTCGCCTGACGATCTGCACCTGACCGCCGAAGCGATTGCCGCCGGTCGCCTGCTGGACATCCCGCTCCTCGACCACGTCATCCTGGCGGCCGACTCCTACGTCAGCCTGCGCGACCGGGGAGTCGCGTTCGACCGCCGCTGAACTGCTGGCCGGAGGCCTCTCGCGGGACGGCCGCGCCTGCCGGTATACACTGGCGGACGCTTCGTCGAGCGCCCCGTGAGCCGCTTACCCGGGCCGTCGACGCCCCACATCAAGGGACACGATCATCGGAATGCTCGACGCCTTCCTCGGCATGTTCTCGCGCGATATCGGTATCGACCTGGGAACGGCCAACACGCTGGTCCACGTCAAGGACCGCGGCATAGTCATCAGTGAGCCCAGCGTCGTGGCCATTGAGGCGCGCACGAGGCGCGTGCTCGCCATCGGAGCCGAGGCGAAGCGGATGCTCGGGCGCACGCCGGCCAACATCATCGCCATTCGCCCCCTGCGCGACGGAGTGATCAGCGACTTCGACGTGACCGAGCAGATGATCAAGTACTTCGTGCACA
>CAYZEJ010000153.1:0-5724 GCA_964477545.1 uncultured Anaerolineaceae bacterium
TGTTCCTCGACGAGCCGACGATCGGCCTGGATCCCCAGACCCGCCGGCACATCTGGGACTACCTGCTCCGGCTGCGCGAGCAGGAGAACCTGACGCTATTCCTTACAACCCAGTACCTCGACGAGGCCGAGAACTGCGACCGGATCGCGATCATCGACCGTGGCCAGATCGTCGCCATGGACACGCCCGCGGGCCTCAAGCGCCAGGTCGGCGGCGAGCTGATCACGTTCACCACGCCCGACGCGGCAGCTGCGGCTGAAGACGTCAAGACCCGCTACGGCGTCGACCCGCAGGTGACGGACGGCAAGATCCGATTTCACGTCACTTCGGGCGACACCTTCCTGCCCGAGTTCGTGCGCTCCTTCCCGCACCCGCTCCAGACAGTCAGCCTTGAACGGCCGACCCTGGACGACGTCTTCATCACGCTGACCGGTCACGAGATCCGCGACGCCGAGCTCGACGAGAAGCAGCAGCTGCTCAACCGCGCCGGCCGGTGGGGCGGCTGACATGGCCGAGATCTGGCGCGGTACCTGGGTCGTCGCCTACCGCGAGATGCTCCGCTTCGTTTCCGAGCGCTCGCGCATCATCTCCAGCCTGGCCTTCCCGTTGCTCTTCCTGGTCATCTTCGGGGCGGGCTTCGGCAACGTCATTGGCGCGCTCTCGCCGGGCGTCAACTTCCTCCAGTTCATGTACCCCGGCGTCGTCGCCATGACCGTCCTGACCAGCTCGCTGTTCGCCGGCGTGTCCGTGGTCTGGGATCGGGAGTTTGGCTTCCTCAAGGAGATCCTCGTGGCGCCGATCGGCCGTACCGGCATCGTCCTGGGCAAGGCCATCGGGGCTACGATCACTGCATTGCTCCAGGTCGCGATCATGCTCGTGCTCGCGCCGATCCTGGGCGTTCCCCTCACGCCGGCGATCATCCTCGAGCTGATCCCGATGGTGATCATCCTGTCCCTCGGGCTGTCCGGACTGGGCATCCTCCTAGCGACATTCATGACCAGCCAGCAGGGCTTCCAGCTGCTGATCCAGTTGCTGATCTTCCCGTTGATCTTCCTCGCGGGCGTGTTCTTCCCGGTGAACAACGTGCCTGTGTGGCTCGAGGTGATCTCGAAGATCAACCCGCTGACGTACGGGGTCGACGCGATCCGCCAGATCTTCCTCGGCTCGAACGCCGCGCTCGGCGTGACTGTCCTCGGCCACACGATGACGAAGCTCGAAGAGTTCGCGGTCGTGGGCGGGTTGAGCGCGCTGCTGCTCGGCGCGGCAGTAATCGCTTTCAACCGCCAGGAGTAGGCGCTCTCATGACCACCCCGATGACCGGCCAACCTGACCTCGCACTCGCAGTCCGCGACCTGCGCAAGAGCTACGGCTCGCGCCGCGCGCTCGACGGCCTGGACCTGACCGTACCGACCGGCGTCGTCTACGGCTTCCTTGGACCCAACGGGGCCGGCAAGACGACGACGATGCGCCTCCTGACGGGCCTCCTGCATTCCGATGGTGGCACGATCGAGATCCTCGGGCAGCCGTACGAGCGAGGCGACCGCCGCATCCTGTTCGACGTCGGCGCCCTCGTCGAAAACCCCTCCTTCTACCCGTACCTGTCCGCGCGGGCGAACCTGCGGGAGCTGGCGGCCAGTGGCCCGTCGGCAACGAAAAACCGCATCGAAGAAGTCCTCGAGCTCGTCGGGCTGCGCGATCGCGCCACCGAGCCGGTCTCCCGGTTCTCGCTGGGCATGAAGCAGCGCCTTGGCATCGCCGCGGCGCTGCTCAACGACCCCAGGCTGTTGCTGCTGGACGAGCCTTCGAACGGGCTCGATCCCGCGGGCATCGCCGCTATGCGCGACATGCTGCGGCACCTTGCGTCGATTGGGAAAACCGTGTTCGTGTCGAGCCACCTGCTGGGCGAGGTCCGACAGATGGTCGACATCGTGGGGATCATCGCGGCCGGCAAACTGGTGCGCGAAGGCCCGATGAGCGACCTGCTCAGCAGCGAGGGCGTAGTGCGTGTCCGGGTGCGTCGCGACGACGCAGCCCGCGCTGCAGAGCTTCTCAGGCCCCTGGATCCGACCGAAGCGGGCGGACCTTCAGTGCTCGAGGACGGCTGGTTGTCGGTGCACGTTGAGCCGGCGCGCAGCGAAGAAGTCAGCCGGACACTTGCGCAAGCCGGTATCTATCCGTCCGAGTTACTCATCGGCAGCGACCTCGAGCAGTTGTTCCTGAGGCTGACCCAGGGTTCGGTCCACACCGACCCGGATGGCAGCTTTGCACGTGTCGACACGGTCGGCGCAGAAACGCAGAGCCGATCATGAAACTGTTCCTGTCCGGGCTGCGCAAGCTTCGCAGGCGAGCCGCAACAATTGTCACGTTCGGCCTCCTCGGAGGCCTGCTGACACTCATCATCATCGCTGTCGCCACGACCGGTGGCGGGCCTGGCGGTGGGGACCCGGGGCCGGGCAATGGGCCGGACTTTGACCCGCTGACCCTCGTCACGTTCCCTGGCGCGTACGAGCTCGTGCTCGCCTTCATCCTCCAGATCGGCGGCCTGTTCGCCCTGATCTACGGCGCGGCGATCGCGGGCTCCGAATGGTCGTGGGGCACGCTCAAGGCCGCGGTCGCTCGTGGCGAGAGCCGACTCTGGTACATGCTCAGCCTCTTTGGGGCGATCGCGGTGGTCATCGCGGCCGGCCTTCTCGTCACATTCGGGATCGGCGTCGCGGCGGCGGCCCTCGGCGCGACGATCGCGGGCGTCCCGCTCGACGGCATTAGCGATACGGACGCGCTCATCGACCTGGTTGAGCCAATGGGACGTGGCCTGGTCGGGATAATCACGCAGGGCGCGCTCGGGTTCGCCATCGCCACGCTGGCGCGCAGCCAGCTCGCCGGCATCGGGGCGGGCATCGGCCTCTACTTCGGGGGCACCTTCGCAAGCATCTTCCTGCCCGACATCGTCCGCTACCTGCCATTCCAGCTGGCGAGCGCCGCGGTTGGGAATACGGGTGGGTTCGGTGGCGGGCAGCCACCATCGCCATCGGACGTCTCTATGGACATGGCCATAGTGCTGCTCGTCGTCTGGCTGGTCGGCTCGCTCGTCGTCGCCGCCGGTTTCGCGGAACGCGCGGAGATCACCGGCTAGCACTGTTTTCGGGAGCGAAGCAGGTGCCGACGCTGCGACTTGGTCTTACGTTCCGGCCCCGAGCACTAAGCAAACCGTTAAGAGATTTCGGGCCGCGGAATCGGATCAGCGCCCGATTTCACGCTCGCACGAACAGACGTGCAAGCGGTCGGGGCGTTGCCAGACGCGCCGAAACCGACTTACTGTTCCAGGGCGCGACACTAGACCCTGTCGAGGTGGCCGCAGTGGCCCGCACGAACTCGCAGTGGGCTCGATTTATGCGACTGAGCGACTCAACAGGTGGCAATCGTTGTCGACGCGGAGCTAGACCGTCCCGCTGAAGGTGTCGCAGGCTGCTGGATCGGCGCCGCGATAGCCCGCGCTGAACCAGTGCTGCCGTTGGGCAGACGACCCGTGCGTCCATGTCTCTGGCGAAACCTGGCCCTCGGTCTGGGTCTGGATCCGGTCGTCGCCAACTGCCGAAGCGGCATCCAGCGCCACCTGGATCTCGCTCTCGGTGAGTGGCTCGATGTATTCCGTATTGACGGCGTTCGCTGCCCAGACGCCGGCGTAGCAGTCGGCCTGTAGCTCGACCCTGACCGCGTTGCTCTGCGGCCCGGTGTCGCCATCCTGGGACCGGGAGAGGACTCCCATCAGGTTCTGGACGTGGTGGCCGTACTCGTGCGCAACCACGTACGCCTGGGCGAGCGGCCCGGCCTGCGCTCCGAATCGGGTCGTCAGCAGGTCGTAGAAGCCGAGGTCGATGTAGACCTTTTGATCCGCCGGGCAGTAGAACGGCCCCACAGCCGAGGTGGCCTGGCCGCAGCCTGTGTCTACGTCGCCGTCGTAAAGGGTCGTGATTGACTGGGTATAGGTCCGGCCCATCTGGGGCAGCTCGGCCGCCCAATACGCCTGGATGCTGTTGACGAAGCCCACGATCCGGCAATCGAGCCGCTCGTTGGCGTCTTCGCCGGTCAGGCACTCCCGGGTGAGCGTGTCGCCGCCGCCGTCCGCGGTCGTGACTTGCGTCCCGTCCTGAGTGCTGGACTGGGTGCCACCCCCGAGCCCGCCGTTGGCGATGAACAGCACCACCAGCACGATGACGATCAGGACGACGAGGCCGAGACCGCCTGCCGGCACGGCCATGCCACCGCCGCCGTTGCCGCTGCCGGATCCCCCCGGCAGGCCGAAGCCACCCGGCAGACCGAACCTACGCGATGATCCCTGGCCACGCAGGTCGCGGACCTGCCCAGGATTCAGTCGAACGCCGCGTCTGAATGTCATGCGGCCCATCGTGCGGGATCGGACCGCGCGAGCGCTATGCCGCGACGGCGCCTGCGCCTTTCAGTCACGGATTATCAGCCGCCGGCGCTGCGTAACCGTCATTTGTGCAGCATCTCAACATTAAGCGGGTCGCAGGTGGCGGATCCGCCATTCGGTGGCTACCAGACGACATTTTCGACGCTCACGCGCACGGATCTTGGGCGCCAACTGTGGAGGAGGGGCCGTCGATTTCCGCTTAGCGTCGACATGCCGAATATTTGACAGAAGTGAGGGACCGATCGGCTTCGTAGCCGGAGTTCCCCTTGTTCCCTATGGCCGCGAGCTCAGGCTGCGCGTTAGCGGACGGTTCAGGCCGAGCTCCGCGAGCCGATTGGATACGAGCGTTCAGCGGAAATGGCCTGCAGTTCATCTACGAACTCGCCCCGGCGCCGGTGAGCTTCGTCCCATTCCTCGTCCGATGCTTCCGCCCGAGCTGCGTACCACTCCAACAGATACACCAGCAAACGCCGTACTCGTTCCCACTCAGCGTCAGGCGTCTTGAGGGCACTTGTCTTCGCGGCGAGCTTGGCAAGGTCGCGTTGGAACCGAGCGAGATCAGCGGTTCGGTAGAGCCGATCGTATGTCCGCAGAAACCGGCGATAGAGGCCCGTCAAGTCGTCGCACGCCCGCTGGTCGTTCGCTCGCATGGCGCGGTAGTAACCAGGCGCGACGAGCGCGAGCCAACGCTTTTTGACAGAGTCGTCGATCAGCATGAAGGCAACCACGACAACCGCAAGCAATTCGATTCCGATAGCCAGCTCCTTCGGGTCGAGCTGGCTGCCCAGCAATTGGATGGCCCCGAGTGGGACGACCCACGACGCGATGTCTCTGTAGCGGCGGCCCTCCAGTCGCCACCAGACAAGACCCCATGTCGGGAAGATCAACCATGGCGGAGTCGGGACATCGAGAAAGATTAAGGCGAAGGGACCGATTACCGACAGCCCGACCACGACCCATGCAAACCAACTTGGCCACCTGATCGGATCAACCTGACGAAGCAATTGGGCGAGACGCATCTCGTCGGAAACGTTAACCGGCGAGGACGGCGTCTCCCACGGTCGAGGCAAGCATCAATGGTCGCCCGAGCCGGTTGTGGTACTGCGGCCGGAAGCGATCCACGTCGTACATCGTCGGGACATCGACCGTGCGCGGATGGCCCGGCTCCGGGATCGGCACGTGCGCGTACTTCCCGTCGACGATGGCAATCATCCGACCGGCGGCCGCGTCGTCGCGAATGAGGTCCACGGCTATGTTGGCGAACGTGATGGCGACCATCTGATCGAGTGAGT
>CAYZEJ010000154.1:0-5692 GCA_964477545.1 uncultured Anaerolineaceae bacterium
GGTCAACGCGGGCGTGTACTTCATCGCCCGCGCCAATCCGATCTTCGCCGAGGCGCCGCAGGCGATGGTCTTCGTGGCCGCGATCGGCATCTTCACCGCGATCCTCGCCGCCTCGATCGCGTTCACCCAACGCGACATCAAGCGCGTACTTGCTTATTCGACGCTGTCCCAGCTCGGGTACATGTTCGCGGGCCTCGGTGTCGGGGCATTCACCGCGGCGATCTTCCACTTGATGACCCACGGCTTCTTCAAGGGCCTGCTCTTCCTCGGCTCGGGCTCTGTCATCCACGCCGTGCACGAAGAGCAGGACATGAACAAGATGGGCGCCCTCTGGCGACGCATCCCGATCACCCACTGGACGATGCTCATCGGCTCCATCGCCCTCGCCGGAATCCCCCCGTTAGCCGGCTTCTTCAGCAAGGACGAGATCCTCGGGGAAAGCTTCAAGAACGGTTTCGTGTGGGTCTGGGCGATAGGCGTCGTCGTGGCCGTGATGACCGGCTTCTACATGTTCCGGCTGATGGGCAAGACGTTCTACGGCGAGAGCCACGTCGATCCGCACGTGGAACCGAAGATCCACGAATCGCCGCGCTCGATGACCGTCCCGCTGATCCTGCTGGCGATCCCGTCCATCCTGCTCGGGCTGTTCCTGGGCGGCGGCATCCTCTTCGGCCAGGAAACCGTGCTCGCCGGGTGGCTCGAGCCGGTGTTCCATCACGCATCGGAGACGCTCGGGTTGCACCACGAGCCCTTCGAGATCGCCGGCATCGACGGCGCGCTGCTGCTCGTCGGCGCTGCCGCGGCCGCCCTCGGCGTCGGCCTGGGGATCTGGCTGTTTGGCATTTTCCGCGGGCGCGAGCAGCGTCCGCTGGTTGAGCGCCTGACAACGCGGTTCGAGCCGCTCTACAGGGCCTCGTACGCCAAGTGGTGGTTCGACGATCTCAACGACCTGATCTTCGTCCGCTTCGGCGGCGCGGTCGCGCGCGCCCTGTGGTGGTTCGATGTTCGGGTGGTCGACGGCACTGTCAACGGCATCGCTTCGCTCACCCAGAGCACCGGCCGCGGCATTCGCCAGGTTCAGACGGGACGCGTCCAGAACTACGCTCTCGGGATCGCCGCCGGCCTGCTCGTCATCGCCTTCACGTACATGTTCGTGGTGAGGCACTAAATGAGCGGTCTGCCGCTGCTCACCCTCGTCACCTTCGTGCCGCTCGCCGGCGCGCTGGTCATAGCGTTCATCCCGCGCGAACGCGTCCAATGGATCCGCTGGGCGGCACTGGGAACGGCGCTCGCCGCGTGGGCGGTGTCGCTGCTGCTACTGGCCAGCTTCGATCACGCTGCGGCCGGGTTCCAGTTCGTCGAGGAGGCCGACTGGGTGCCCGCGTTCGGCATCCAGTACAAGCTCGGTGTCGACGGTATCTCGCTCGCGCTGGTCGTGCTGACCACGACCCTGACCTGGATCAGCATCCTGGCCAGCTTCGGGCCGATCACCGACCGAGTAAAGGAATACATGATCTCCTTCCTCGTGCTCGAGGTCGGGATGATCGGCGTCTTCCTCGCCCTCGACACGTTCCTCTTCTACATCTTCTGGGAAATCGTCCTCGTGCCGATGTACCTGATCATCGGTATCTGGGGCGGCGCGAACCGCATCTACGCGACGATCAAATTCGTCCTGTACACGCTCGTTGGATCGCTGTTGATGCTGGTCGCGATCCTGGGCATCGCGTTCACGTACCAGCTCAACACCGGCTCGTGGACCGGCGCATTCGACTATGAGACGCTGCGCGCCTTTGGCTTCGACGGGACGCTCCAGTTCTTTGCCTTCGGCGGATTCTTCCTCGCGTTCGCGATCAAGGTGCCCATGTTCCCGTTCCACACGTGGCTGCCCGACGCGCACGTCGAGGCACCGACCGCGGGCTCCGTGATCCTCGCCGGGGTGCTGCTCAAACTCGGCGGCTACGGCCTCATCAGGTTCTGCGTCCCGCTCTTCCCCGACGCCGCGCAACAATGGGCGCCGCTGATCATCGTCCTGTCGCTGATCGGGATCGTGTACGGCGCGATCGTCGCCCTCGTGCAGCCTGACCTGAAGAAGCTGGTCGCCTACAGCTCGGTCAGCCACATGGGTTTCGTGACCCTGGGCATATTCATCTTCCAGGAGCAGGGGCTCCACGGCGCGATGCTCCAGATGGTGGCTCACGGCATCATCACTGGCGCGCTGTTCCTGCTCGTGGGCGTGATCTACGAACGAACTCACGACCGCTCCATCGCCAAGATGGGTGGCCTGGCGGGCGTCGTGCCTGTCTATTCCGCGATGCTGGGCTTCTTCGTGCTGGCCAGCTTGGCCCTGCCCGGACTCGCCGGGTTCATCGGCGAGTTCCTCGTGTTGATCGGGGCCTTCGCGTATTTGCCGGTCGTTGCCGCGGTCGCTGCCCTGGCGAT
Source organism: uncultured Anaerolineaceae bacterium (assembly GCA_964477545.1). Lineage (GTDB taxonomy): Bacteria > Chloroflexota > Limnocylindria > Limnocylindrales > CSP1-4 > JALYGJ01. The sequence goes on from CAYZEJ010000154.1 coordinate 2,440, forward strand.
GATGCTCGGCGCCGCCTATCTGCTGTGGATGTACCAACGCGTCGTTTTCGGCGACCTATCCGACTTCCTCAAGGGTCTTGGCCACCACCTGACCGATATGAGCCGCGTCGAGGTGCTGACCATCGCCCCGCTCGTGGTGCTCGCGGTTGCGTTCGGCTTGTTCCCCGGTCTGTTGCTCGAACTGTGGCAGGCGCCCGTGAGCGACATCCTTGCCCAGGTCGCGCCCGCTGCCCTGGCCGGTGTCAGGTGAGCAAGCGCAGATGATCTCGATCGACCAGAACACGCTCCTCGCGGTGCTGCCACCAGCCGGCCTCGCCATCCTGGCGATGCTGGTGATCATCGTCGACATCGCCTGGCCCGAGCGGGACCGGGTCCTGACCGCAATCGCGGCCGGTGGGCTGCTGATCCTCATGGCCCTGGTCGTCGTAATCGGTCCCTTCACTGTCTTCGGCGGGCACGTCGGACTGCTGAACGGTCCCGTCGAGGCGTTCGGCGGCGCGTATGTGCGGGACAGCCTGACCGCGCTGCTCGACCTGCTGATGCTCTCGATCTGCCTGTTGACCGTGCTGTTCGGCCCGGACTACCTGCGCCCGCGCAACCTGCCCGTGGCCGAGTTCAGCGCGATGCTCATGTTCGCGATCACGGGCGCCCTGCTCATCGGTGGCGCGCGGGACCTGCTGCTGCTCTTCCTGGCGCTCGAACTTCTGGTGCTGCCGGGCTACATGCTCGCCGGGTACGCGAAGCGCGACGGCCTATCCACCGAGGGCGCGATCAAGTACTTCCTGCTCGGCTCGTTCTCGAGCGCGATCTTCCTGTTCGGCCTCGTGCTCGTCTTCGGCTACTCGGGTACCACGAACATCGCCGAGGTTGCTTCCGGGATCACGACGACAGTCAATGCGCAGGGCTTCACCGCGCTGGCGCCGGGCATGCTGATGGGCCTCGCCCTGCTGACGACAGGGGCGGCCTTCAAGATCGCTGCGGTCCCATTCCATTACTGGACGCCGGACGCGTACCAGGGTTCGCCGACTCCTGTAACCGGCTACCTGTCGGTTGGTCCCAAGGTCGCGGCGTTCGCGCTCATCCTACGGCTGTTCGTCGAGGCGCTTGGAGGGCTCAAGGAGGACTGGACGCCGTTTGTCGTGGTGCTCGCCGCATTGACCATGACGCTGGGCAACCTCGTCGCGCTGACCCAGGACAACATCAAGCGCATGCTGGCCTACAGCTCGATCGCCCACACGGGCTACATCCTGGTCGGGCTGGCGGCCTTCGGCGCCGCGCCGGACGGCTCCCCAGCGGAATCGGCAGGTCTCTTTGGGATCCTCTTCTACAGCGTTGCCTATTCGTTCATGAACCTCGGTGCGTTCGCCTGTGTGGCCGCGCTCCAGCGGCGGCCCGGGGTGACGAGCCAGATCAAGACCTTCTCGGGGCTGGGCCGCCGCGCTCCGTGGCTGGGCCTGCTCATGACGCTTTTCCTGTTGTCGCTGGTCGGGATCCCGCCGCTGGCCGGCTTCTGGGCCAAGGTTTATGTGATCGTGCCCGCGCTCCAGGTCGGCGGCTGGCTGACGCTGCTCGCGGTGCTCGTCATGCTCAATGCCGCCGCGGCCGCCTTCTACTACCTGCGTATCGTGGTGTACATGTACATGCGCGACGCCGAGGAGGGCCTTGCGCCCGTCAACGTGGGAGGCGCGACCAAGGCCGGGCTTGGGCTGGCCGCCGCCCTCACGATCGCGATCGGCCTGATCCCGCCCGTGACGGTCGCGGTGATCGGAGTCGCGGAGGAAGCGGCGCGCGCGCTGCTATAGGGTCAGCCATCCAGATCGAGGCGCGGGGGGAAGTGCGTGAGCGTTGAGCGAGTAAAGAGCGTGGATGACAGGTCGGTCGCTCCGATCGACCGCGCGACTCGGCTCGCGGAATACGTCCAGACGCTCGTCCCCGCTGGCGAGCGGCTGGTCGTCGTCTCCAATCGCGGCCCGTTGAGCTTTCGCCGCAGCCGTGGCGGCGAGTGGCGCGTCCAGCGCGGGTCAGGTGGCCTTGTCACGGCGCTGGCCGAGGTGGGCCGACTCGCGCCGGTCACGTGGATAAGCGCGGCGATGGAGCCGGGCGATCGCGAGGCCGCGGCGACGCTCCGCGGCAAGTCAGACGAGCGCAAGGTCCACCTGGAGCAAAGCATCGAGGAGCAGTTGCCCGGCCAGGACCTACGGCTGGACATGCGCGAGATCCCGAACGCCGCCTGGCAACAGCACTACGGCAAGATCGCCAATCCGTTCCTGTGGTTCATGCAGCACCAGCTCTACACGCTGGCCTACGAGCCAACCGTCGACGACGAGCTGATCGATGCGTGGCAGAACGGCTACCGGGTGGTGAACGAGGCTTTCGCGGCGGCGGTCCTCGACCAGACCAAGGACTACGAGCGCCCCGTCGTGCTGCTCCAGGACTACCACCTCTACCTGGCTGCCTCGACCATCCGCGCCAAGCGGCCGGACAGCCTGCTGCTGCACTTCAACCACATCCCGTGGCCGTCGGTCGACACCTGGCTCGTGCTGCCGCAGGGCCTGCGCCGCGCGATCTGTGAGGGACTGCTGGCCAACGACATCGTCGGCCTCCAGACTGACCGGTACGCGACCAATTTCCTGGCCACTGTCGATGCGTTCGTGCGTGACGCGCGGGTCGATCCGGCAGGCCGGCACGTCCGCTGGCGCGGCCGGACGATCTGGGTGCGCGCCTACCCGATCTCCATCGACCCCGACTCCCTGGCCAAATACGCACGCGGCCCGGAGGTGGCACGCCGGAAGGAGGAGCTGTCCGAGCGCCTCGATCGCGCCGGCAAACCCAAGTTGATCGTCCGCGTTGACCGTCTGGAGCCGTCAAAGAACGTGCTGCGCGGCTTCCTCGCCTTCGAGGCTGTGCTCCGCCGCCACCCGGAGATGCGCAAGACGGTGCGGTTCCTGGCCATCACGTCGATCAGCCGCGAGAACGTGCCCGAATACGCCCGCTACGCCGCAGAGGTGCGCGAGGTCGTGGCGCGCGTCAACGGCATGTCCGACCCTGACGCCGCGCCGATCTGGCTGCTCGACGGCACCGAGTACGCGCTCGCGATTGCTGCCCTGTCGCTGGCGGATGTCGTGCTCGTCAACCCTGTCGTCGACGGGATGAACCTCGTCGCCAAGGAGACCGCGATCGTGAGTCACGCCGCGTTGATCCTGTCCGAGACGGCCGGCGCAGCCGAGCAGCTCGCCTCGGATGCGTTGATCGT
>CAYZEJ010000155.1:0-5663 GCA_964477545.1 uncultured Anaerolineaceae bacterium
CCCGCTGGGACCGCAAGAACTACTTCTATCCGGATCTGCCCAAGGGCTATCAGATCAGCCAGTACGACCTCCCGCTGACGGCCGGCGGAACGTTGACGGTGGAAACGTCCGAAGGACCTTTTGAGGTGGGCATCACTCGCGCTCACCTGGAGGAGGACACCGCGCGGCTGCTCCACCAGGCTGGGCCGGATGGCGGCAGGGTCAGCCTCGTCGATTTCAACCGTTCGGGCATCCCACTGATGGAGATCGTTACGGACCCGGTCATCCGGTCAGCCGAGACTGCGCGTCGCTACGCCGAGGAGCTGCGGCTGCTGCTCGTGACCATCGGAGCGTCGGACGCGCAGATGGAGGAGGGGCAGATGCGCGTCGAGGCCAACGTCTCGCTGCGCGAGGCCGGCGCGTCGAAACTGGGCACGCGGGTAGAGGTCAAGAACATGAACTCGTTCCGCTCGGTTGAGCGGGCGATCGCGTTCGAGGTCGAGCGCCAGGCGCGTGCCCTCAACGCTGGTGAGGTACTGACGCAGGAGACGCGCGGCTGGGATGACAATCGCGGCGAGACGTACACCATGCGCCTGAAGGAGGAGTCCGAGGACTACCGCTACTTCCCGGAACCGGACCTGCCGCCGCTGCGCACAGACGTCGCGGTGCTGGACAAGATCCGCGAGTCAATGCCGGAACTGCCACAGGCCCGGCGGACCCGCTACCAGTCAGAGCTGGGCCTGTCGGCGTACGACGCGACCGTCATCGCCGGCAGCGGCGGCGCCTACTTCGACGCGGCTTTGGCCTCCGGGCAGGGTGCTGATCCAAAGCGCCTGGTGAGCCTCTTCTCGAAGATCGCGCTGCGCGAGCTGAAGGCGCAGCCCGATGTGCTCGCGACGCGCGACCCAGGGCAGCTTGCGCGCGCCGCGGCCCTCGTGTCGAAGGGTCAGATCTCCGGCTCCAACGGTGAGCAGGTGTACGAGCGCCACCTGCGCACGGGTGAGGCGGTTGATGCCATCGTGGCCGAACTCGGGCTGACCCAGATCAGCGACTCGGTCGCCCTGGCCGAGGTCATCGAACGGATCGTGTCCGCCAACCCGGCCGCCGTGGCCGATTTCCGCGCCGGCAAGCTCCAGGCGGTGAGATTCCTGACCGGCCAGGCGATGAAAGAGACCCGCGGGCAGGCAAACGCGGCTGTGCTCCAGGAGCTGCTCGAAGAGCGGCTGCGGCGCGGCGCCTGATCGACTCCGGAGGATGACGCTGGTCAATCTCGCCCTGTGGGCGGCCGGGATTGCCTTGCTTGGTCTGGCGATCTGGCGGGTCCGGGCTCCCTTCGCGCGCATGGGAGAGCTCGATCGCCTGGCAGAGAATGCCCGCCGCTACGACTCCTGGCGCGGGGGACGATCAGGCGCTGACCCGGCAGAGACGACCGGCGCCGATGTCATGCGCTCCCTGCTGCGCCGCCAGGTAGCCACCTGGACAGCTATCGGCGCGGTCGGCGTCGTCCTGCTGATCGCTGGCTTTGTGATTCGCTAGCGGCCGATACGACGATGCTCGATAGCCGTGCAACGGTCCATGACCACCGGCAGTCCGGCGTCGCGGGCGATCTTCGCCGCGTCCCAGTTGACCACGCCCAGTTGCAGCCATAGCGCGCCAGAGTTGGTCGCAACCGCGCTCTGGGCGATATCGGGAGCGTGCTCCGGCCGGCGAAACACGTCGACGATGTCAAAGGTCCCGGCCGCCTCGACTGCCTCCTCGAGCGTGGGAAAGGCGCGCTGGCCGAGGATCTCGGCGGCGTTCGGATTGATCGGTACGACCTCGTAGCCCTGGCCGATCAGATAACTCATCACGCCGTGTGATGGGCGGGCGGGGTTTGGCGACGCGCCGACAATCGCGATCCGGCGTGCCCGCGCCAACAGCGTCGCCGCGGCCGGGCCATCGAGCAGGGCAATCGGACCGGTCGCCTCCTGAGCCTCGAGCATGTCGAACGCCCGTTGGCGATCCTCGTCCTGAAACACGACTCGATTATGGCCGACGATCAGGCGGCGGCCTCGCGTTCATATGGCTGACCGTCAGCCGCCGGCGGGATGCTGCGCCCGATGACACCCGCCAGGATCACGATCGTGACCAGGTACGGCAGAGCGTCGTAGAACTGGGGCGGGATCGACTCGAGGAACCTGCCAACGTCGTTGTCCGGCGCGGCGAAGTTGATCGCGCGACTGACGCCCGTCGACGACGCGAAGAGCAGCGCCGCGCCAAAGGCCCCGAGCGGCGACCAGCGTCCCACGATCATCGCCGCCAGGCCGATGAAGCCTCGGCCCTGGGTCATGCCCGCCTGGAACGAAGTCGTCAGCTCGATCGAGAGGTACGCACCGCCGAGGGCGGCGATCGCCCCGGACATGATCACGTTGCGATAGCGCAGCCGGATGACATCGATGCCGACCGTCTCGGCCGCTCGCGGATGCTCGCCCACCGCCCGCGTGCGCAATCCCCACCGCGTCCGGAAGAGAAGTACCTGCAGAACGATGATCAGGATGATCGCCCCCAGGGCGATCGGGCCCTGATCGAAGATCGCCCGGATCAGCCAGCCCACGACTGGCAGCTCAGTGAGCGATGCGGGCACGTCGAGGTCCCTGAAGGCACCTGCACCCGGCGGCGACTGCTGAGAGATGATCGTGTGCAGGTAGCCGGTCAGGCCGAGCGCAGCGATGTTGATGATCACGCCGCTGATGATCTGGTCGGCCTTGACGCTGATTGACAGCCAGGCGTGGATCGCCGCCATGACCATTCCCGACAACACGGCCGCGACCACGGCCAGCACCAGCGGCAGGCTGATGCCGAAGAGGTCAACCCTGGTTTTCAGGTCCTCCGGCAGGACGCCGATGGCCAGTGCGCCGGTCACCCAGGCCACGAACGCTGCCGTGAGCATGATGCCCTCGAGGCCGATGTTGACGACGCCCGAGCGCTCGCTGATGACGCCGCCCAGCGCCGCGAGCGCGATCGGGATCGACACCGCGACCGCGGCCGTCGCGATCGCCGGCAGCTGGTCGATGATGAAGCCCAGGAATTGGAAGACCAGGCCGATGATCGGGATGTCGGTCATCGGATGGCCTCGCTGCCGTAGGTGCGGGACATCGTGTCGGTCGTTCCCAGGTTCGACTTGACGCCGCGCAACCGGAACACCCGTCTGACCACGGGGCTGGCAACGAGGAAGAGCAGGATGATGGCCTGCAGCAGGTCCACGAGCTCGGCCGGCACGCCGGCACGGATCTGCATGGTCCCGGCGCCGGCGCGCATCCCGCCGAAGAGCAGCGCCGCGAGTGCGATGCCCACGGGGTGCGATCGGCCCAGCAGCGCAACGGTGATCGAGTCGAACCCGACGGTCGTGCTGAACGTCGCGTTCATCTGGTGGTTGATGCCGAGGACGTTGATCGTCCCAGCGAGCCCGGCGAGGAACCCGGCCATCGACATCGTCAGCGTGATCAGCCTGCGTGGCTTCATGCCGGCGTACCGCGACGCGTCGGGGTTTGCACCGACCGCGCGGATCTCGAAGCCGAGCGTCGTCCGATACAGGACGAACCAGACGATCGGCACGAGCAGGAAAGCGACGAGGATCCCAAGGTGACCGTCGCGTCCGAACAGGATGGGTAGGGCGGCGTCGCCAACGGTCGGCGTCACCGGGTTCGGCGATCGCGGGAGGCGCAATGGCCCGGTGATCAGCCACGACATCAGCGCGAGGGCGACGAAGTTGAGCATGATCGTCGTCACGACCTCGTGGGCCCCGGAGACGGCCTTCAGAAAGCCGGGGATGAAGCCCCAGGCCGCACCGATGAGCGCACCGGCGGCAAGTCCGACCGGAATGGCCACGAGGGGTCCGCTGTCGCGCACGAGCTGGCTCACGGCGACGCATCCGACCGCACCGAGCAGGAACTGGCCCTGGGCGCCGATGTTGAACAGGCCGGCCTTGAAGGCGAGTCCGACGCCGAGGGCGGACAGCAGCAGCGGCGCCGCCTGGACGAACATTGAAACCCGTCCGTTCTCCCCGCCGAGCGACCCATCGAATAGCGCCGAGTACGCCCGCAGCGGCAGACCGAAGTCCAGCGGCTTGCCGGGCTCGAGCGCGCTCGACATGATGATCACCACGGCGCCGACGACGAGCGCGAGGACGATCGATAGAAGCGGCAGCGCCATCGTCGACCAGATCCGGTCGCCGAAGGATCGGACGCGGCTCAGCCAGGCGTCCCTGGGGTTGCCGGTGATGTTCGTCGGGCTTGCCGGTGGTGGCGTGGGCGGGGCGGTCGGCTTGTCGGGCGGTTTGTTGGCCTGGTCGGTCATACCGTGGCCACCGTGGGTGGCTCTGCCTCGGCGGCGGGCTTGCCACCGGTGGCCATGAGCAGGCCTATCTCGTTCTTGTCGGCGGTGCGGCCGTCCCGCTCCGCGACTAGCTCACCGCGGTACATGACCGCGATGCGGTCGGACATCTCGAGTACCTCGTCGAGCTCCGCCGACACGAGCAGGACGGCCGTCCCCTCGTTCCGCTTCGATACGACCTGGCGGTGGATGAACTCGATGCTGCCCACGTCGAGCCCGCGTGTCGGCTGATCCAGCACCAGCAGCTTGAGCGAGCGGTCGAACTCGCGGGCGACGACGAGCTTCTGCTGGTTGCCGCCCGACAACGTCGCCGCCGGCACGCTGGAGGAGGGCGTGCGGATGTCGAACTCGGCGATGCTGCCCTTGGCCTCAACGGCGATCGCCTGATCGTTGCGTACGCCATTGTGCGAGAACGGTGCGTTCATGTAGCGATTCAGGACGAGGTTGTCCTCGATGCTGAAGGACAGGATCAGACCGAAGCGATGCCTATCGGCAGGCACGTAGGCGCAGTTGAGCTCATGGAAGCGCCGTGGCGCAACACCGGTGATGAGCTTGCCGTCGAGCGCCACCGTTCCGGCTGCGACGTGGCGCAAACCGACGATCGCCTCGACCAGCTCGTCCTGGCCATTGCCCGCCACACCTGCGATGCCCAGCACCTCGCCCGAGCGGACCTCGAGCGATATGCCGCGCACAACCTCGTGGCCGCGATCGTCCTTGACCCGCAGACCCGCGACCTTCAGTACGACGTCGCCCGGCTTGGACTGGCCACGGTCAACCGTGAGCTGGACCTCGCGGCCAACCATCAGCTCCGCGAGATCCTCCTCGCTCGTCTGCTTGGGCGATCGTTCGCCGACTACGCGCCCGCGACGGATGACGGTGATGCGATCGGCGATCTCAAGGACTTCATACAGCTTGTGGCTGATGAAGACGATGCTTCGGCCGCTCTCCGCCAGTCGGCGCAGGAGCAGGAAGATCTCGGACGTTTCCTGCGGCGTGAGCACGGCCGTCGGCTCGTCGAGGACGAGGATGCGTGTGTCGCGATAGAGCGCCTTCAGAATCTCGACGCGCTGCTGTTGGCCGACCGATAGGGTTGCCACCTTGGCGTCAGGATCGATCTCGAAGCCGAACTGCTGGGCCAGTGCGGCGATCCGTCGGCGCGCCTCGGCCCCATCGAGAAAGCCTGCCAGTCCCATTGTCTCCTCGCCGAGGATGATGTTCTCGGCGACGGTCAACACCGGCACGAGCATGAAGTGCTGGTGGACCATGCTGATGCCGCGTGCGATCGCGTCCGTTGGGCCGGCGATACGCACCGG
>CAYZEJ010000156.1:0-5607 GCA_964477545.1 uncultured Anaerolineaceae bacterium
GCCGAGCATCTCGAAGAATGTGTGGTGGCGCGTGGTGCGTCCGACCTCCTCGAAGTCGTTGTGCTTGCCGGCGACGCGGAGGCAGCGCTGGCAGTCGACGGCGCGCTTGTAGCTGCGCGTCTCGGCCCCTGTCAGGACTTCCTTGAACTGGACCATGCCCGAGTTGGTGAAGAGCAGCGTCTGATCGCCGGCAGGCACCAGCGAAGCGCTCGGCACGACCTCGTGCCCGCGCTCGGCGAAGAAGTCGAGGAAGCGCTGTCGGATCTCCGAGGCGGGCATCGGTGGGATCGAGGCGCCCGGTGGGCCCGACGCGCCCTCCTCACGGAAGGTGCGTTCCGGCATGGACTAACTGTAGCGAAGGTGGGGCGGCCCGAGGGCATTGCCCGTTACCCGTGAGTCCCTTCGCGTGATCACGGGTTTCGTCGCGTCAACGGCGCACGGATGCTGATCACGCGAACGTACTCAGAACCAGTGTGTCACGAGCTCGCGCCACGGCGCCTCACACGCGCCATCAGGATTCGTCTCGCCGGCCTCTTCCCTCTTTCCGGCTGATGAACCTGCTCGGCGTCAGCGCCCAATTGGCCATGATCGCCAAACCGACCGAGGAACATCCCGCCGTACCATTGACGTGATGTCCGTGGACTCCGTGGGGCTGTCGTGCCCGCGCTGCGAGACCGCCGTGTCCGCAGACGCGCGCTTCTGCATGAGCTGCGGCCAGGCGCTGGGCGACGCGGCGACCGACGACGGCGCACGGCAGGCACGGATCTCGGCGGCCGTTCCCGAACCGCTCGTCGAGAAGATGCGCACCGCCAAGCTGACCGGCGAGCGCAAGCCGGTGACGGCGCTTTTCGCGGACGTGGTCGGCTCGACGACGCTTGCCGAGCAGATGGATCCCGAGGATTGGACCCAGATCATCAACGAGGCGTTCGACCTGATGTCCAAGGCGGTGTTCCGCTACGAGGGCACGATCGCCCAGCTCCAGGGTGACGCGATGCTCGCGTTCTTCGGCGCGCCGGTTGCGCACGAGGACGATCCCGATCGAGCGATACGGGCCGCGCTGGACATGGTCGCGGAGACGGACGAGTTCGCGCGCCAACTGAAGTCCGCGCGCGGCATCGACTTCCGCATCCGCGCGGGCATCAACACCGGGCCTGTCATCGTCGGCAACGTCGGCTCAGACCTGCGTTATGAGTACACGGCGCTCGGTGACGCGGTGAACGTTGCGGCTCGAGTCCAGACGGCGGCGGAGCCTGGCACCGTCGTCGTCAGCGCCAATACGCAGCGGTTCGTGAGCGACGCGTTCGATTTCGATGACCTCGGCGACGTCGAGCTCAAGGGCAAGGCTGAGCCCGTCCAGTTGTTCCGCGTTCGCGGCTTGCGGGCCGTTCCCGGTCGCCGTCGCGGCCTCGAATCGGTTGGGATCTCGAGTCCCCTGGTCGGTCGTTCAGCAGAGCTCCAGACCCTGCTCGACCTGTTCTCGGTCGTCGGCGCAGGGCGCGGCAGGGTTGCGGTCCTCATCGGTGAGCCGGGAATCGGCAAGACCCGCCTGCTGGCTGAGCTCCGGGCCGCCGCCGGTGCGCCAAACTGGATCGAGGGCAAGTGCGTCAGCTACGGGCGAACGCTGCCTTACCACCTGGTCTTCGACATCGTGCGATCGCTGCTCGGGCTCTCGGTCGGCGCCACCGAATCCGAGACTCGTCTGGCCCTGGAATCGAGACTCGGCGAGCTGCTCGGCGACGAGGCCGGGGACACGATCCCCTATTTCGTCCATTTGCTCGGGTTGCCGCAGTCAGACGCCGAGGCCGACCTCACACAACAGGATCCGGAGGCACTCCAGGGCCGGTACGTAGCCGCAATCCATCGCGTTCTGCGCGCCACGACGGCGTCAGGTCCAGTCGTACTGGTGTGCGAGGACATCCACTGGGCGGACAAGGCCTCGGTCGAGCTGATGGTCCTGCTGCTCCCTTTGGTGACTCCACAGCCGGTCCTGCTGATCCTGTGTGGCCGCGCCGAGACCGACGCTCCGGGTTGGCGACTCGTCTCGCACTCGCAGGCGACGCTGGGCGAGGCGATGACGGAGATTCGACTCCAGCCGCTCTCCGAGTCCGACAGCCGCACACTGGTGGCGAACCTGCTGGAGATCGAGTCGCTGCCAGAACAGGTGCGCAACCAGATCCTCGCGCGCGCCGAGGGCAACCCCTTCTTCGTCGAGGAGGTTATCCGCATGCTCATCGAGCGCGGTGCGATCGTCCGCAGTGGGGACAAATGGACGGCCAACGAGACGATCATCGGGATCGAGATCCCAGAAACGCTCCATAGCCTGCTGCTGGCGCGCATCGACCAGTTGTCCGACGATGCCAAGCGCAGCCTTCGGGTCGCGTCCGTGATCGGGCGCCAGTTCCCGGTGCGAGTGCTCGGGCGCGTCCTCGAGACGACGACGTAGGAGTCCAGGATGGCCGATCTCCAGCTCGACACACTCGAAGCGAAGGGCCTCATCCGACTGGCCACGGTCCAACCCGAGCTCGAGTACCTGTTCCGCCACGCACTCGTCCAGGACACCGCATATGGCTCGCTGCTGAAGCAGGAGCGCAAGGCACTCCACCTCCTCGTCGGCGACGCCCTCGAAGAGCTGTATCCCGACCGTCGCGGCGAACTCGGCGCGGTCCTGGCGATGCATTTCGAACAGGCCGGCGAGACGGATCGAGCCATCCGCTACCTGGCGGAAGCGGCTCGCTTTGCCTACGACCGATTTGCGATCGTCGAAGCGTTCGACCTGTTCAGCCGAGCGGCCGCCCTCCTGCCACCTCGACAAGCGGGGGACGACGAGGCGACGCGCCGCCAGCGAGTGGAGATCGAACTCGGGCGAGTCAAGGCAGGCTTCAGTTTCCTGACCCCGGGCCAGTCACTCGGGATACTCGAGCCGATCGTCGCCGACGCGGAGAGCCTTGCCGACAGACGGCTCGCGGCAGAGGTCCATGTCAGCACCGCCGTCCTGCGGCAGTTCAGTGGCGAACGTCCGGACACGAGCCCGTCTCTCAAGCAATCTCTCGATCGGATCACAGAGATCGCGACCGAGCTCAAAGATCCGCTGATCGCGGCAATTCCGGCGTCCATCGTCGGCCTGTTCCAGATGTTTACCGGAGAACTCCGGGAAGGCACCGCGAAGTTGGCGGAGGCAGCACCCCTGCTCGAGCAGAAGCGTGACTACGTCGGATCGTCGTTCGCCCTGGTTGGTTTGGCCATCGGTTTTGCGAGGATGGGCGAGTTCGACGCCGCTGAAGAGGCAGCGCGTCGCGCGGCGGAAGTCGCCGAGGGCGGCGACCTCATCGCCAAGCTCGACTCGCTGATCGGCCTTTCGACGGTCCGGTCTGTGCGCGGTGACCTCGAAAGCGCCGTCCCGCTAGCGACGCAGTGCACCAACCTTGCCGAAGAAACCGGAGCGACTGCCTGCGTCGTGGCGAGCAACTTCGTCCTCGGCGACGCCTACATGCGCCAGGGCAAGTTCGGTGACGCAAAGATCGTTTTCGAACGCGGCAACGAAGTCGCAAACGCGATCGAAAAGAAGACGTTCCGGCCGTCGATCATCGCTTACATGCGCTCGAATGCGGCGAGCATGGGCGACTTCGGTCCCAACGCCCGGTCGTTCGACGAGGCGCTCGAGGAGGCGCGAAGCGTCGGCGATCGGTGGAGCGAGGCCAACGTCGTGTGGAAGCGAGCGGAGACCGAGGCCAAGACGCCCAATGGCGATCGCGACCAGATGCTGGCCGACTTCGCCGCCGCTGCCGCGGACTTCGAGGAGATGGGTGCCCGCCCCTACGTCGCGCGCGTGCTACGCGGCTGGGGCACTGCCCTGCGTTCGGTTGACCGAACGGGCGAAGGTGACGAGAAACTTCGTCGCGCGCTCGCACTGTTCGATGAGATGGCCATCACCCGGGAGGCGGGCGAGGTTAAGCAGCAGTTGGCCGCCGCGGCCTAGGTCTTCTCCTCCGCACGCCTTCGGCGCGCTGCGCGCGAAGCGAGCGATTCGCGGCGTTCCGCCGCACCTGCTTGTCGCTTGCTAGGTCTGGTCTTTGCCCCCGCGGCCCTGGACGCCGCGGACTAATCGATCCGCGCCACGGGCCAACCCGGCCCCAGCCGCACGAACCCCACGTCGAGCGCGGTCGATGGCAGCCTGGGGACCGCGGATCATCTCCTCCGCCGCCTCGATCGTGGCGCGCAGCGACTGGATGCTCGCGTCGGCCTCGTCGAGAAGCCCGTCGACGCGCTCCAGTCGCGGAGGGACTTCTCCCGCTACGCGCGCCAGTTGAGTGCTCGTGGCGCGCAGGTCACGCAACGCCTGTGGCAGTTCCTGGTCCACCGCCTTGAGCACGCTCTCCGCAGAGCGCGAAACACGTCGAACGTCGCGCGCCATCCTGACCACGGCGAGGGCGATCACCAGAACGGCCAGCGCGATGAGCGCGAGCGCGACGATGAGCGCGAGCGCGACGATGAGCGCGACGCCGAAATAGAGATTGAGCTGCTCGGCGGTCACCGGGCGCGGTCTCGCGACGGCGACAGCAGGCTGGCGGCCACGATCAGCACGATCCCCAGCCAGGCCACTACCGACGACCAGACGATCCCGAAATCACCGATCATCAGCGGGTCGCCCAATCGAGCACCGAGCTGCTGGCCGGCGAACGCTCCGAGCACGGCCGCGACGGCCACGAACGGCAGGCGGAACCCAGCCGAGCCACGGAGCACCAGGTAGACGCCGGTGTGGAACAGGCCCACGAGAAGGGCGAGGACCGGCGCGGGGCCTATCTCAGGCAATTCGGCCGCCGCCGACGACCTGGTCCCCATCGTAGAAAACGGCCGCCTGGCCCGGCGCGGGAGCCCATGCGCCGCGCTCGAGGTTGACGGTCCATCGACCACCCCGGTCCTTTTGATCCATGCCGGATCTGCGCACGACGCCCGGCACGGGGTCGCCCCGGTGCCGAATGCGGACTTGCGTCTCGAACGCGTTCTGGTCCGGCGGCGTGCCGGCTACGAACGAGACGTCGGCGACCTCGAAATCCTGGCGGTAAAGGTCTTCGCGCCGACCGAGAGTGACCACGTTCGTCTGCGCGTCTATCGCGCTCACGTAGCGCCGCTCGCCGAGGGCGACTCCGAGCCCCTGCCGCTGTCCGACGGTATAGGCCGCGGCGCCCACGTGCTCGCCGACCTGCGTCCCGTCAGCGTCCACCAGTGCCCCGCGCTCCTCCTGCCAGCCTGCACGATCGCGCAGGGCGGTGCGGTAGTCCCCTCCCGGCACGAAGCAGATCTCCTGGCTCTCGGGCTTTTCCGCCGTCACCAGGCCGTGGCGGCGCGCGACGTCGCGAACCTCGGGCTTGGTCATGTTGCCAAGGGGGAATTGGACGTGAGCGAGCTGATCCTGGCGCAGGCCGTAGAGGAAGTAGCTCTGGTCCTTGTCGGCGTCCGCGCCCTTCAGCAGTCGGTAGCGGCGGCCACCAGGCAGGTCGGGATCTTCGTGCGCGCCCACCCGCGCGTAATGGCCCGTCGCGACAGCCGTGCAGTCGTACTGGCGCAGGGCCTTGCCGAGCAACGCCCCGAACTTCACGTAGCTGTTGC
>CAYZEJ010000157.1:0-5558 GCA_964477545.1 uncultured Anaerolineaceae bacterium
GGCGCGATCGGATCGAGCGGCATCCGGCGCGGTTCATGCTGCGCGACCTGTGGACGTTCGCGGGAACCACGCCCGACGGTCCGACGCTGATGCGGCAGGCGGCGGCCGACGTCGCGTCCTTCGTTGGGGCACGGCCCGACGACCTGGTGTTCGTGGACAACACGACGACCGGAGTGAACGCGGTGCTGCGATCCTTGCCGCTCGGCGTCGGCGACGAGGTCATCGTCACCGATCACATCTACGGCGGCCTCGTCACGGCGGTGAAGCACATCAGCCGGCTCGCAGGTGCCGCCGTGCGAACGGTCGAGGTGCCCTTCCCGGCGTTCAGTCCAACGGCGTCGGTCGAACGAATCGCTGACGCTCTCGGCGATCGCACGAGGCTTGTCATCGTCGATCACGTCGCCGCCGACACCGCGGTCGTGTGGCCCGTCCAGGAGATCGTGCGCGTGTGCCACGCGAAGGGCGTGCCCGTGCTGGTGGATGGCGCCCACGTGCCGGGCGCCCTGGCCCTCGACGTGGCCGCCGTGGGGGCGGATTTCTACGTCGCCAACCTGCACAAGTGGGCGATGGCGCCGCGGAGCAGCGCATTTCTCGTCGTCGCCTCCGCGCATCAGGCCACGATGCACCCGGCGGTGATCTCCTGGGGATTCGGAACCGGGCTCACGCAGGAGTTCGACTGGGTGGGCACGCGCGACCCCACGCCGTGGCTCACCGCCCCCGAGGGCATTCGATTCCTTCAGGACCTGGGGCACGCCGAGCTGCGACGAGCGAACCACGACCTGGCGTGGCGGGCGGCGCAATACCTGAGCGACCGGTGGGGCACGCCGCTGCCAATCGACGAGGCGGTGGTGGGCTGCATGGTCAGCGTGATGACGCCCGCCGCGATCGGCGCCACGCCAGCCGATGCCGGTCGGCTCCGCGATCGGCTGCTGTTCGACCACGACATCGAGCTGCACACGCACGCCCGCGCCGGCCGTGTCTTCGTGCGCGTGTGCGCGCAGGCGTACAACGAGTTTGCCGACATCGAAGCGCTGGGGCGTGCGGTGAAAGCGTGAGATCCGGCCGGTCAACGACCGGGCCGAGGCACGACGGGTGACGAGCGGCGGATCCAGGTGTCAGAACGCGCCCAGCTCGCTTCGAACTCGGCGTGCACATCAGCCGTGGATTTGCCCTGCGCGCTGAGCGCCTGCTCGAGCCCGAACAGCGACCAGCCGTTGCGTGGGTGGTTTCGCAATTCTGCCCGGAAGATCCGCTCGGCATCCACCGGACGTCCGGCGTCGAGGAGGGCGGCGCCCAGCCAGTGGCGCGCCGAGAACATCAGCGGCTCCGGCTCGTCATAGATCATCTGATCTTCGAGGCGGACGCCGCGCTCGAACGCCGTGATTGCGCCGTCGAGATCCCCGCTCACCCGGCGAATCTCGCCCTCCAGAATGCCGGCGAGGCTGCCCAGCAGGTGTTCGGCGGCATGGACGCGAAACCGCGCCTGCGCCGCCGCCGCGGCCACCAGGCGCTCGAGATGCGATCGGGCCGCAACCGCATCGCCCGCGCTCAGTCGCGCATAGCCCTGGCCGAATTCCCAGACGCCCAAGGGAATGACCTGCGCCGCCGGCGGTTCCGCGATGGGCAGGATCTCCTCGAATCGGCCGAACCGGACCAGGGTCTGCACCTGGAACATGCTGTCCCTCGCCAGGGCGGTGTAATCGCGGCCCGCCTGGACGGCAATCGCGCCCTGCCCGTCCATCGACGCCGCAAACGCGAGCATGTGCAGGTTGTGCGTGGGATAGATCGCGAAGCCCTCGCCGATCGCCGCCTTCTGATCCGAGTGCCACGCCTGGATGTTGGCGCGCACCGAATCGCCCCAGCGGCCCACCTCGTTCCACGTGTGCGACGGCATGTGGTTGATGTGGCTGGCGCCCGGGATGGCATTGCCGATGTATGCGGCGCACGCTTCCGCGCGGCCGGGCTGGGTCGTCGCCTCGGTGAGATGGATGAGAAAATGGCACGCGCCGACGTGACGGATATCCCTCTTCAGCGCCCGCTCCAACACCGACAGGATGCGTTGCACAGCGGGCGTGGTGATGTCTCGCGCACCTCGCCGGGGCTCCAGCACGAACAGGGCCTCGGCGTAGATCGTCGCGGCGTCGAGATCGTTTGAATACTGATCGTAGACGCGCTTCATCGCAGTCGCGTAGGCCTCGTCGCGTGCCCGCTGCGTGGCCGGATCGAACGCCGCGGCATAACGGACGGCCATCGCGTCGATCAGCGCACGCTCGATCGGCCGAGCCTGATCGCGAGCGAGCGTCAGGGCCTTCTGCGCCGCCGCGTACGCGTGCGGCGCAGAGAACGCCGACATCGGAGTGTTCAGTGCCGACCCCCACGCCCACGCTTCACCCCAGAAGCACATCGCGCAGGTGGGATCCCGACGTGAGGCCTCCCGAAACGACCGCGCCGCGTCCATCTCGGCAAAGGCGTACTTCATCTGCATGCCTTGATCGAAGTACGCCTGCACGCCGCTCGCACGCGACGAGATGGGACGAGTGAAGGAACCGAGGGCCTTGGGATGGAGCGGGATCGGCTGATTGAACGACGGCGGCAGCGGCGCGTGATCGGCGTGATCGTCTTGCGCGGCGAGCACGGCCGCCGCGATCACCAGGCCAAGGACGGCGCAGCCGGCGCGGGCGACCAGTTGGATCATCGGTCGAATGCTACGCCCCGGGCGGTGGCACAATCAAGGAATCGACAGGCGTGGACAGGGCGATCAGGCCGCGTGGAGAATCGATCGCGCGCGCCCTACCGAGCCGCGAACGTGTCACAGGCCTCGACGCGCCCCGTCTCGAGTCCTCGCCGGAACCACTGCACGCGCTCGGCCGAGGAGCCGTGGGTGAATCGTTCGGGCGCGACCCGGCCCCCGGTCAACCGATCGTCGCCAATGGCCGCGGCGGCAGCCAAACCCTCTTCGACATCGCCCGGGTCGAGTTGTCCACGTGCCGCCGCCCTGTGACCCCAGATGCCGGCATAACAATCGGCCTGCAGTTCCATGCGGACCGACAGCGGGTTGGCCTGCTGGGGACGGGACTGCTGCAACCGGCGGACCTCGCGGTCGGTGCCGAGCACGGTCTGGACGTGATGTCCGATCTCATGGGCGAGCACATACGCCTGTGCGAAATCTCCAGGCGCGCCGAACCGTCGTTTGAGCTCGGTGAAGAACCCCAGATCGATGTAGACCTTGTGGTCAGCCGGACAGTAGAACGGGCCCGTGGCTGACTGTCCCAGGCCACAGGCCGAGTCGGTCGCGTCGCGGAACAGCACGAGCTTGGCCCTGTCGTACTGAGGCACGAGGCCGTCCCAGGTGTTCTGGACATCGTCGAGGACGAAAGAGACGAAGTTGACGAGCGTCTCTTCCTCGGGAGTCGTCGCCACCGGACCGGACTCCAGCGGCGCGACGGGACTGCTGTCAGAGCCAGACGTCGTACCCAGGAAATCCTGGCCGGTAACCATGGTGAGCACGAACAACAGCAGGAGGCCGCCCAGGCCGATCGGGGCCGCCCGTCCAATTCGGAACCCCCCACCGCCGAACGCCGCGCTGGAGCCGCGTCGATCCTCCAGGTCCTGGCTTCTCCCGCTCGGGGTCCATTTCATAGCCGGTGCCCGTCGACCTATCTGGCCGGTCCGCGATCAGTGGCGCCGCGAGGACAAGCCCGTCCAGTTACAGCTTCTCTACTGCGAGCGACGCTGGACATTGACCACGACCCGGAACTCGCCGCGGTTGT
This sequence comes from uncultured Anaerolineaceae bacterium, assembly GCA_964477545.1. Lineage (GTDB taxonomy): Bacteria > Chloroflexota > Limnocylindria > Limnocylindrales > CSP1-4 > JALYGJ01. Next base: position 3,771 of record CAYZEJ010000157.1, read on the forward strand.
CGGGTAGGTGGTCGTCGTTGACACTCAGGAACAATCGTCCGGTCTGCCGCATGACGATCGGGGTGGTTCGTGCGCCGATGAAGACAGGCGCCCCCTCTTCGACGCGACCAATCAGCGCGCCCGCCACCTGGCTCGCCATCGGGGCGTCAGATGCGAGCCGGTTGCTGCGCGAACCGCCGGGGTCGGCGACGTCAGCCGCGTCCCCGCTCATCTGCACGCTGCCCGTGGCCTGGAATCGCACGGCGTCACCGGCATGGACATAGACGCCCGTGTCGATCCATCGCGTCGTGCCTCCGACGTTCACGGTCGCGGTGTTTCGTCCTCCGACCTCGGCCGTGGTGCCCGCCATCTCCTGCCGCGTCAGCACGCCGTCGCGATTGACATCGATCCGGTCGAAGCTCGCCCGCGACCACTGCCATTCCGTCGGGCTGACCCGATTGTTCCGAGGATTGGTGTCCAACCGTCCGAACAGAGACAGATCAGTCTGCTGCTCAGCGCCAGCGCCTTCCACTTCCTGCCGGGTGAGCATCCCATCACGGTTGACGTCCAACCACGTGAAGGCCTGGTCGCTCGCGTGCCATTCCTGGCGGGTCACGCGGTTGTTCCCGTCGACATCGAGATAGTCGAATCGGTCGGCACGGTCGTCATCGAAGTCGCCGCCCAGAAATTCAGTGCGGATCAGGGCGCCGTCGCGATTGCGGTCCGCCCGTGCGAAGGTGTCCAGATCGTACGGCCATTCGGCACGGGCGATGCGTCCGTCACGATTGCGATCCAGCGCGGTAAAGCGGGCAGCAGACCAGTCGTTGAAGTCCCCTGTGTTGTCGAAGTCGCCGAGGTCGGCGCCCTGGGCCTGTCGAACGGCCTCACGCAGCTCCGCCCCCGAGAGCACACCATCGCGGTTCCAGTCGTGCACCCGGAAGGATTGCGCGCTGCCGCGCCACTCGGTACGGGAGATGACGCCGTCACCGTTCTGGTCCATGGGGCGAAATCGTTCCGCCGCGGCTTGGCTCGGCGGGGCGCCACGCTGGGCATCGGGTCCGGTCGCGGTGTTCGCGCTCAAGCGTCCTTGGTCCGAGGATCCGGGAAGCGCAAGGAAAATGATTGCGGTAAGAAACACTCTTCGCATGATGATCTCCACGGTTCATTAGAGGCAACACTCATGCCACGGCAATCATCTTGCTGGCCGCCCTTGCTGGCCGCGTCGAGCATCCCGGCATTCCCGGCGGCGCTCCGCTTGCTCAGAACGAGTGTTCAAGGGGATAGCACGCGCGCGTGAGTGCCCTTGGTTTCACGCTCTTGTCGATTGTCCGCTGACCGGATAGGCTCCGCGTCACGCCCTGCGACCGGGCCAGAGGCTCCCTGAATGGATTTTCTCCATCCGACGTATCTCCAGATCTTTCTCACGATCAGCCTGCCCATCATGGGCCTGGCATACGCGCTGGTCGGGGGGCTGAAGCTCTCGCTGGTCGATCGACTCCAGCTCGACGAAGGCAAGGTCGGGCGCCTCGTGGGCGGCTTCGGGACGATGTTCGGACCGACGATCGTGCTCTGCGGGTTTTTGACGGATGCTGTGGGCCGCAAAGGGGTCTGGCTGGCGGGCTCGATGGCGGTCGCGGCGGCGATCCTGATCTTTGCCCGCACGCGGACCTACCGGGGCGCCCTCGTGGCGGTGGTACTGCTGGGGATCGGATGGGCGGCCCAAGTGAACGTCAGCAACGTCCTGATGCGGGTGGCTGTGCCGGCCGATCAACCGCGCGAAGCCTTGATCTGGGCAACGAACTTCTTCGA
>CAYZEJ010000158.1:0-5394 GCA_964477545.1 uncultured Anaerolineaceae bacterium
GCATCGCTCCCACCGGCGGCTGGAGCCTGCGCGGTCCCGGCCTGCGCTCGCTTGGGGAGCGCCTGCCCGCGGCACTTGCATGGGGCGGCGGCCTCGGCTTGTACGGGTTCGTGATCGCGGTCTCGGCCGACGAGTTCGCGGCGTCACTCTCGGCCGTGCCCCAGATCGTCGAGATGATCAAACAGTTCTACCCGAACATCGACTTCGCCACGGCGGGTGGCATTCTCCAGCTCGCGATCTTCGGGTTCGTCGCCCTCGTGGCAGGCGTCGCCTCGGGGACGCTGGTGGCGGGCTGGGCATCGGACGAGCGCGCCAAACGCCTGGAGCTAGTCATGTCGACGCCGATCGAGCGCTTGTCGTGGTTCATCAGGAGTGCGCTGGGCGTCCTCCTATCCGCGTTAGCCATCGGGATCGTCATCGGCCTGGCCACTGCGCTGGGCGCGGCGGCAGCGGGCGATCCTGCGCTTTCGGTGTTCAGCGGCGGAGCCGTCATCGGCCTGTACGCTGCCGCGCTGGCAGGATTCGGGATCCTGGTCTTTGGCCTGGGCTTCCCGCAGTTCGCAGGCGGCGCAGTCGGCGGCGCGACACTGGCGTTCTACCTCATCGATCTGCTCGGGGGGATCCTGCAACTGCCGGAGTTCGTGACAGACATCTCATTGACCCGCCATCTCGGCGAGCCGATGGCCGGCTCGTACGACTGGCCGGGCATGGCAATTTGCCTGGCCGTTGCCGTTGGCGGGACTCTCGTGGGGGCGTGGCGGTTTGCCAGGCGCGACCTCGGCTAGCTCGCCGACCCGGGCGAACGTGGCCCTCGCCGTGCTCGTTGTGCTGTCCGGCTGCACCAGCGCGCCGGTGGCCACTCCGAGCCCGGTTGTCGAGCCGACGATCACGCCTGTCGCACCCTCGCCCACCACTGCCCCGACTCCCTCGCCCAGCCCAAGCCCGACCCCCACGCCATCGCCCACGTCCGCGCCACGCACCATCACGAGCGATGACGGCCAGTTGACGATCGACATACCGGGAGGCGCGTTGCCTGCCGGTGCCCAGGTGACCGCCATTGCCCAGGGTGCGGACGACCTGCCGCCGGAGCTTCTCGGGCTTGACGTGCGATCCGCCTTCTATGCCGTAAAACCGGATGAGTTGACGTTCGCCGTTCCGGTCACAGTGACCCGGCGGGTCAGCCTGGAGGCGCTCGACCTTGACCTGGACTCGGACGGCCTCCCTGTCCTGGCCCTCGCACTGCGGTCGTCCGTGGGTGTCTGGGAGTGGCTCGATTCCCAGCGCCTCACGACCGAGGGAGGCTTCGTGGTGGCTTCGGGCGAGGCGTCGCACACAGGGACGGTGTTCGCATTCGGCGGCACAACTTTCACCAGGTTCGGATTGGACCCAGATGAGCTCACAACCGTCGGTGCCAGCGCCATCCTGACAGTCACGCTCGCGTTCCGTGACGACGCAACTGATCCGCCAGTTATGGGCGCGTCGTTCGAGCCGATCGTTGGTTCTGACGTTGTTACGGCCGGTGCTGGATCGGGGCCGGACGACGACGCGTTGAGCCAGGAGTTCATGTGCTCAGGCGTCGGATCCTCGTTAGTCGGCGTTCAATACGAGATCCTGAATATCGGCGCGGAGAACTGGCTGTTCCGCAGGCTGGGACTTGGGCCCGCGGCAACGAGCGTCACCGCCTCGGCTGTCCTGGATTGCGTCGCGCCACCCGCCTCCCCGACCCCGACCCCCGTAATCACGCTGCCTTAGCCTCTGAGAGTCCCATAGCCGTCGCAGATTCCAAGGCTTGGAAGTAGCGGCCAACTGATGGACCCTCGAGGCCCAACTGTGCCCCAATTTGGCCGACGGTTCCAACTCTTGGAACATCCGGCCAGTTGAGCGTTCAATTCGGCTTGTTCTTGTCCGTTACGTCCAAGGCTTGGAATAACTCCGTGATGAGGGCGGCATAAGCGCACGCGCCCATCCTGTCTACGTGCCAAATCGCGGGAGACGGGCAGAGCGAGCCGTGTGGCTCATGCGCCGCGACATAGAAGAGGTCGGCTCAGACCTTCGGACGTCTCGATTGATAGCAGGGCTGACCTTGAAGGACGTGGCGGCGTCAATCGGGGTCTCGCCCCAGCAGGTTCTGCGCACCGAGCGGGCCAGGTTTCCTCCGGGGCCGTTTCCTGATGACCTTGCACGGCATGCGGCGGCCGTGGGAATGCGTGCGCGGGTCAAGGTTTACCCGGAGGGGCCACCCATCCGCGACGCCGCCCAGGTCGCATTGATCCGCGCCTTTCGTGAGCGGCTTGGACCAAGGGCAAAACTGCTGATCGAGCAGCCCGTGACCGCGAATGTTGGCGATCTGCGTGGGTTCGACGCGACCCTGGAGCTGCCAGGGGGCTGTGGCCTGGAGTTCGTGACTCGCTTCCACGACTGCCAGGCGCAGCTTCGAGCGGGGCTTCTGAAGCAACGCGACAGCGGCGTTGCCCGCCTGATCTTCGTTGTCAGGGCGACACATGTGAACCGCAGAGCCGTTGCTGCTGCGTGGGACGTTATCGAAACGACCTTCCCGATCGGGACGCGGACGATAATGGCGGCGCTGGTTGCCGGCCGCGACCCCGGCGCTAACGGATTGGTGTTCCTCTAACAGATGAGTCGATCGACAGCTTTCGCGTTTCTGGCCCTGCTGGTCGCGGCGTGCGCGACCGCGCCCGTTCCGACCCAGACCAGCCCGACCGTCAGCCCGCCGCCGTCCGGCGCCTCGCCGACTCCTGCCGCCAGCGCGACACCGACCGCGGTAATCACGCCGAGTCCCGCCGCGAGTCCGACAGTCGCGCCGACACCCAGCGCGACCGTCAGTCCGCCCACGCCCGCCCCCACGCCAACGGACCCACCGACCCAGACCCCGACACAGGCACCCACTCCCAGCCCGACACCAACCCTGACTCCGACACCGAATCGGACCAGGACGCCTCCGCCCAACGGAAACGCACCCACACTGCGTGGGGCGTGTCTGGCCATGACCAATCAGTCGACGAACGGCTTTGACCGAACGCTTCTGCTCGACGCGTCATTCGAAGAGACCGACCTACAAGGTCTGAGCGTGGCCATGAACCTCGCCAATAACGGTGATCCGGCCGAAGGCGTGCCCGTATTGCCCGGGCTGTGGCAGGTGGCGCTTGGCATCGATCGCGGCACGCCAACCGGCGACCTGGCTTTCACCGTGGCCGATGCCACGGATGAAAACGGCGCCATCCACGACGTCCTCGCGGCCATCGCCGAATCCGTGGGCGACATCCCGAACAACTTCGGGCCGGGCGACTCGGTGGGCGACTCGTGCGGCGGGTTCTGAGCTCCCGCGCCAGCTAGATCGAGGCCAGGCGCTCGGCCGCAGCCCGCAGTGTCTCGAGCTTCTTCGGAAACGCGAAGCGGATCTTTGACCGCCCCAATTCGGGTCGCGAGTAGAAGGACGACCCGGGCACCGTCGCGACGCCGGGAGCCTCGGTCAGTCGTCGGGCGTAGGTGACGTCGTCCTCGTCGGTCAAGTCGGAAATGTCGGTCATCGCGTAATAGGCGCCGTCCGGCACGAACACCCGGAAACCGGAATCGCGCAGGGCCGCCACCAGCACGTCGCGCCGCTCGAGGTAGCCCGCGGCGAGCGACGAGTAATACGAATCCGGCAACCCGAGCGCGACAGCCCCCGCGGCCTGTAGTGGCGCCGCAGCGCCCACGGTCAGAAAGTCATGCACCTTTCGAACCCCGGCTGTGAGCTCGGCCGCCGCGATCACCCACCCGACGCGCCAGCCCGTCACCGAGTACGTCTTCGAGAGTGAGTTGATCGCAACCGTTCGAGAGGCCATCCCGGGCAACGTGGCCATCGGGATGTGGGTCCCCGCGTAAAGAATGTGCTCGTAAATGTCGTCCGTGAACACGATCACGTCGTGCTCGATGCACAGCTCGGCGATCTGCTCCAATTCCGAGCGGGTGAACACCTTGCCGGTCGGGTTGTGCGGCGTGTTCAGCACCAGCCCGCGCGTCCGGGGCCCAAACGCAGCGCGAAGCTCGGCGGGATCGAACGACCAGTCCGGCTCGTGCAGGGTGACGTAGCGCGGCACCGCGCCGGAAAGGATCGCGTCCGGGCCGTAGTTCTCGTAGAACGGCTCGAAGACGATCACCTCGTCGCCCGGGTTCAGCAACGCGAGCATCGCCGCGATCATGCCCTCGGTCGCGCCGCAAGTGACGGTGATGTCGGTCAGAGGGTCGACCGACCACGATGGATAGAACCGCGACGTCTTGGCTGCTATGGCTTCGCGGAAATCCTTGGCGCCCCAGGTGATGGCGTACTGGTTGATGTCGGCGTAGATCGCTGCTGACGCGGCGTCCTTGAGCTCGGTCGGGCAGGCGAAATCGGGGAAGCCCTGTGCGAGATTCACCGCGTTGTGCTGCTGCGCGAGCCGGGTCATCTCGCGGATGACCGACTCGGTGAATCGATCGGCCTTCGCAGAAACGCGGGACAGCGCGCGAGCAGCAGTCACCGTCTGATGATGACTGATCGCAGCATCGATGGGGTACGCTCAAATCGATCTTCCGAAGAGGGCGAAGAACTTGACCTGTCCGCGCTGCAGCTCACCGATCGTCGCGGGACAGAAATTCTGTCCCGAGTGCGGACTCGCCCTGGGCACCAGTTGCCCGAACTGCGGCACTCCGTATGAGGGCAGCCCCAAGTTCTGTGCCGAGTGTGGCACGACGCTCGGATCCTCAGCGACCGCCGCAGCCTCGGCGCCCGCTATGGCGATTCAAGGCTCGGCCTCACCGGACGCGCTTCGAGCGCCGGCAGCGGAGCGCCGCTACGTCACCATCCTGTTCGCCGATCTCGTCGGGTTCACCACTATGTCCGAGCAGCAGGACCCGGAAGAGGTCCGCGACCTCTTGTCGCGCTACTTCGATGCCGCCCGCAGCGTCATCGAGGGCTACGGCGGCAGCGTCGAGAAGTTCATCGGCGACGCGGTGATGGCGGTGTGGGGAGCGCCGGTAGCCCTGGAGGACGATGCCGAGAGGGCAGTACGAGCCGGGCTCGAGCTCGTCGACCGTGTCCATCAGCTGGGCACAGCTGAGAAGCCACTCGACCTGCGCGCCGGCATCCTGTCGGGAGAAGCGGCAGTCACGCCGGGCCGGGTCGGCGAAGGGATGGTTGCCGGCGACATAGTGAACACCGCCTCGCGACTCCAATCGGTGGCTCCGCCGGGTGTCGTGCTCGTGGGTGGAACGACGCAGAGCGCAACGAATGCCGCCATCGCCTACGAGCCGGCCGGCGAACAACTGCTGAAGGGCAAGTCCGCGCCCGTCGAGGCGTGGCGGGCGCTGCGGGTCGTCGCCCGCGTCGGCGGCGAGGGTCGGGCAGAAGGCCTC
>CAYZEJ010000159.1:0-5281 GCA_964477545.1 uncultured Anaerolineaceae bacterium
GCTCCAGCTCTGCCAGCATGAAGGCGTCCAGGTCGCCGTCGAGCACGTCGTTGGTGGCGCTCGTCTCGTGCTCCGTGCGGTGGTCCTTGACCATCTGGTACGGGTGCAGGACGTAGGAGCGGATCTGGTTGCCCCAGCCCGCCTCCACGTGCACGCCCCGGATCGCAGCGAGCTCCTTCTCGCGTTCCTGGACGCGCTGCTCGAGGAGGCGGGCCTTCAGGATCTTCATCGCCGACTCGCGGTTCTGGTGCTGCGACCGCTCGTTCTGGCTCTGGGCGGTGATGCCTGTCGGGATGTGGGTCAACCGTACGGCCGAGTCGGTCTTGTTTACGTGCTGGCCGCCCGCCCCCTGCGAGCGGAAGGTCTCGACTCGCAGCTCGTCCTCGGGGATCTCGCCCACCTCGGTGTCATCCGCCACCTCGGGGAGGACCTCGACCAACGCGAACGTCGTGTGGCGGCGCTTCTGCGAGTCATACGGGCTGATGCGCACCAGGCGATGCACACCACGTTCGGCACGCAGATGGCCGTACGCGTAGCGGCCGTCGATGGCGACCGTAGCGCTCTTCAGGCCGGCTTCCTCACCTTCGAGCTGGTCGAGGATCTCGGTCGCAAACTTGTGCCGCTGCGCCCAGCGCAGGTACATGCGCAGGAGCATCTCTGCCCAGTCAGTCGCCTCGGTTCCGCCGGCGCCGGCGTTGATGCTGATGATTGCGTTGCGCTCGTCGTACGGGCCGGAGAACAGAAGGCTCGTCCGCATACGGTCGTAGTCGGCGGAGAGCGCCGCGTACTCGGTGTCCAGGCCGGAGTTCATCTCTGAGTCTGCCTCTGCGTCTGAGGCAGCCAGCTCGCCCAGCTCGCGCAGGTCGTCGGCGCGTTGGATCAGTGATCGCCAACTGTCGATCTCGTCGCGCAGCCCATCCGCGGTTCGCAAGACCTGCTGCGCGGCGCGCTGGTCTGACCAGAAATCGGGTGCGCTGGACTCTTCGTCCAGCTCGCGCAGTCGCGCGGCCTTGGTTTCTAGGTCAAAGCCTCCCCGAGGTCGCGTGGATCCGCTCGGAAAGGTCGCGTATCTGCGCGGTCTCCATCAGGACGTTGTCTCGGCGCTCAGTTGCGCGCGAGCATGTCCCTGAGCAGGATCGGCCGGAGCTCGATGATCTTCAAAGCTGTCTTGCTCCGGGCGACGACGGGGTTGACACATGGACAGTATCCGTTGTGCGGGCAGACTCCGCAGTTGCCGTCGCAGTCGAGGCTCATAGCGTAGCTACAGCTACGGCACTCGCGCTCGCATGCGATCAGGTCAACGAACGGTTCGGCCACTGCCTCAACGGCCGGCTTGGCATTCACGGCGAGCCAGACTCCTCATCATGGCCCGGGCCCACCCTCGACCCCGGGAACGTGTTTACACATTCACCGGAGGAGGCACGGCCTCCGGAAGCGGGTGTTTCCGAGTATGGCAGCCCGAGCACGCCCACTCAAGGGGTCAAATGCTGATTACGCGAAATTCACGTGTGAATCAGGCTGTAGCGAGCTCCTCGGCGATGCCCGACGGCGTCAGTTGCTCCGTCAGGAGGCGGAAAAAGCGCATCCGCCGGGCCGAAAGGTCACCCGCGGCAGCACACCACTGGGTCAGGAGCTGCTCGCCGCCGCCGTAGCAGAAGACGTACGTCCGCCACAGCGGATGGGTGATGAACTCCAGCAACTTGTCGGCCTGCTCGGGCGTGCGCAGCGCATCGTCGATCAGGAACTTGCGCACCTGTTTCCGGGATTTCCCGTCAGCGTGCAGCTGGAGTGCCGCGTCGCCGCTGCTCCCGCGCAACGTGCGCAGAGCCTCGGTGATCTCCCACTCCCGGTGCGCGTCATCGGCCGAGATTGGGATGCCCGCCCGCTCGCAGATACCAACGAGCAGCTCCTGCCAGCGCTCCTTGTCGATCATCAGCCTGGGCCCGACCTCAGCCAGGCCCTCGCTGATGTAGGCCTCTGGCGTATTGATGAGCTGGACGGTTGCCTCGACGCGGCCGCCATCCCGATACAGGCGCTGCTCTTTCCACGTGTGCTCGAGGTGATGGCCCGGGAAGGTCTCGTGGCCGAGCGTCCCGACGAGCTGGTTCGCCCGCGTCGGCAGGTCCGTGTTGAACTCGATGCGCGAGCGCAGGCCGCCGTCATACCAGTTGTAGGCCGCCCACGGCTGGTTCGTGACGAGACTGATAGTGAGTGACTCTGCCTCCGGGATGGGCAGGTGCTCGGAACAGATTGCGCGGACCTGGCCCGTGACCCAGTCGAGGATTCCGGCGACGCGGTCCACCGGGATCGTCAGCCGCGCATCGCGGGCTGCCAGTCGCTCGTGGAGGCTGTTCCCGGATGGGAGGAGATCATGCAGCGACCGCCGCAGATTTGCGTACGCGTCGGGCGGGGTCTGTTCGGGCCGAGCGTCGAAACAGCGCTCAACCTCATCGAGGTACGAGATCTTCTCCCCGGCAATCCGTCGAGCGAGGGTCTCCAGGCCGATCAGCTGGCGGTCGAGCCAGCGCTGGCGCTGGCCGTCCATGCCGTCGGCACTGATACGCGCACGCAGGTGCCGGGCGTCGCTCACGAGGTCCTTGGCCGAGGCTTTGCGAGCCACTGCCTCCTCGCGCAACTCTGGGGGGCCGTAGTAGGCGTCGACGATGCCTTCCTGGAGCTCGCCCACCGAGAGCGCCAACACGACGTACTCGCGTCCGAGATCTGTCACCGCTCAGGGACCTCCAGCAAGCGGGTGCGCAATTCCCGGAGCTGAGCGTCGGTGACGCCGGCCTCGCGGAGGTACTCCTCGGCGGACCCGAAGCGCTTCGCAAGATGGGCCAGGGTCTCGAGCATCGCCTCGCGTGCCGGCATGGCCAGAGCACGAAGGCGATCCCGCTCGGCGGGCTCATCGGTGATGCCGTCGAGCCATTCGACGATGAGTGGCTCCAGGTTGATTGCCGTCAGGGCGTAGTCGTCGGCGATGTCATCGTCGGAAACGCCCAGGGCGGAAAGGATCAGGGCGACGACGATGCCCGTCCGGTCCTTGCCGCCGTGGCAATGGACGAGGACCACTCCGGAAGGAGCATCGGCGATTGCCGAGACGGCCGCCGCGATGCCGGTTGGATTCCGGTCGAGATCCAGCCGATTCAGCTCGGAACGAGTCGTGGCCGCACGATAGACAGCCCTGATCTCGTCGTTGAGTGCCGGATCGCGACCCGTGTTGAAGGGCACGTTCGAGTAGCGAACCTGGTGGGTGGTCCCGTCTAGTGCATCGCGGAACGGATAGAGGTGCCAGTCGTGGGCGACCTCGTCGGGAAACCGAAGGTCGATGATCGTGCGCACACCGTGGTCAACCAGCGCCGTCTGACCCGTCTCGGTCAGTCGGCACAACAGGTCGGATCGAACGAGTGCCCCCCAGCGAGTGCTTCGCCTATCACGCGTTGCCAGGCCCCCCAGGTCACGGACGTTGTGGCAGCCCTCCCACTCGAGGACGCGCGAGGTCTGCGTACCAGGGAGGGTCAAGCTCCGTGGCAGCGCTTGAACTTCTTGCCGCTCCCGCACCAACAGATGTCGTTGCGGCCCAGCTTGGCCGCGCTCGCGGGAGCTCCCGACGTACCGGTTGATCCTCCAGCCGCAGGCTGATCGCCGTGCTGGAGCTGGATCCCGCGACGCTGTTGCGCGGCGAGACCGGGGAGGATGGCCGGGACAGCCACCGCGGCCGGCGATCGACCACCAGGGTGGTAAGTACCGTCGGGATGGACGTGCCCACCGTCAGCTGTCGGTGTCAACGCCTCCGGCCGCGCGCCGTTGCCGTCACCCGCTGTCGCGGCGAACGGAGCGGCAGCCGTTTCCGTGACCTGCTGCGGGACCGCCGTCACCTGGATTCGGAAGATCGTGTTGGCGACCTGCTTGCTGATGAAGCCGCGCAGCTCTTCGTAGAGCTTGAAGGCCTCCTTCTTGAACTCATTGAGCGGGTCGATGCCGCCGTAACCTCGGAGCCCGATGCCGCGGCGCATGTCATCGAGCTCGGTCAGGTGATCGACCCACAACTGGTCGATCGTGCGCAGCAGGATCAGGCGTTCGACCTGCGCCCAGGTCTCCGATCCGTATTTCTTGTCGCGTGACTCGAGCGTCTGGTCGAGCGCGTCACGCAGGTGTTCCAGCACTTCTTCACGTACGCCGATGTCGGCCAGGGAGTCGGCGTCGAGACCCGTGCCTTCGAGGCCCATCTGGTTGATCTCGCGAGCGAGGCCGTCGTAGTCCCACTCGTCTGGCGTCGGACTGCCCACCTTGTCTTCGACCAACGCTTCGAGCTCGGCATCGACGAAGGTCCGTACGGTGTCGGCCAGGTCCTCGTTGCGCAGGACCTTGTCACGTTCGGCGTAGATGGTCTCGCGCTGCTTGTTGATGACGTCGTCGTACTCGACCACGCGCTTGCGGATGTCGAAGTTGTAGCCCTCGACACGCGTTTGGGCACTCTCGATGGTGCGCGACACGAGGCGTGACTCGAGCGCCACGTCGCCCTCCAGGCCCATGCGCTCCATCAGGCCTGCGACTCGCTCGGAAGCGAAGCGCTTCATCAGGTTGTCTTCGAGGGATAGGTAGAAACGCGACGAACCGGGGTCGCCCTGCCGGCCGGCACGGCCGCGAAGCTGGTTGTCGATTCGTCGGGCGTCGTGTCGCTCGGTGCCGATGATGTGCAGGCCGCCTGCCTGGACGACGCGCTCGTGGTCGACCGCGACCTCGGCCTTCGCCTTCTCCAGCACCTCCTGGTAGACGTCGTCCGGCGCTTCGGCCGGGTTGATGCCGCGCTTGTGCAGCTCACTCGACGCAATACCCGCGGGATTGCCACCGAGCAGGATGTCCGTGCCGCGGCCGGCCATGTTGGTCGCGATCGTGACGGCGGCCGCGTGGCCGGCCTGGGCGATGATCGGCGCTTCCTTCTCGTGGAACTTGGCGTTCAGCACCTCGTGCCTGATCCCGCGTCGCTTGAGCATCTCGGACAGGATCTCGCTCTTCTCGACGCTGGTGGTTCCGACGAGGACGGGCCGGGCCGCCTCGGTCATCTCCACAATCTCGTCGATCAGGGCGTTGAACTTATCCGTCTCGGTGCGGAACACGAGATCGGCTGAGTCCTGGCGGATCATCGGCCGGTGGGTGGGGACGGAGACCACTTCCAGTCCGTAGATCTTGTAGAACTCCTCCTGCTCGGTCAGGGCCGTACCGGTCATTCCCGAGAGCTTCTCGTAAAGTCGGAAGTAGTTCTGGAACGTGATCGTGG
>CAYZEJ010000160.1:0-5156 GCA_964477545.1 uncultured Anaerolineaceae bacterium
GACGTCCGGCTTCTCCATCTGGCCCAGGAACTGCCGCGCATACGCGGACAGGCTCTCGACATAGCGGCGCTGACCTTCGGCGTAGATCGTGTCGAAGGCGAGGCTGGATTTGCCGCTACCGGACAGGCCGGTGATCACGATGAGCCGATCACGAGGCAGCTCGACCGTGATGTTCTTCAGATTGTGTTCACGCGCGCCGCGTACGACGAGCAGATCCTGGGGCATGAGCGTCCTGGCCAAGAACTGGATTGTATAGAACGGATGAGCGCTTTGAGAGATGCTGGTGGCGCTCAAACCAACACGTCCAGCCTAGCGGACCGGTCGAATCACCCCAGGCGGTGTATCTCGATCCGGTTGATCCCCGCAGGCTGCTGCGACGTCGTCACCAGGACCACCGACTCGTAGGACGACCCGTTGCGCTGCGTACGCCAGGCAGCTTCCATGCGCTCGATCAGCGACTCGCCCTTGCCGGCGGCGGGAAGGATCATCGGGATGACGGCCCGCCGCACGGCAAGTCGGCGGGCGACGATGGGGCTCAGCGTGAAGGCGACGATGGGAACGTCCGGACGCTGAAGCGAAAGCAGGTCAGCTGTCCTTCCAGTCCGGGAAAAGCACCAGATTGCCCCGACCAGGGGCAGTCCGGCCTCCATGTCGGCCAACAAGCCCGCCGCAATCACGACGGCGCGCGACGGCTCGCCGCCGTGTCCGGTGATCCCGCCCATCGCGTGGTCCCAATCCGAACCATTTGCCTCGGCCCTGGCGCAGATCGAGCCCATCGCCTGAAGCGCCTCGACCGGGAATTGGCCTATCGCCGTTTCGGCGGACAACATGACCGCGTCGGTGCCATCGAGTACCGCGTTGGCAACGTCGCTTGCCTCCGCCCTCGCGGGGCGTGGCGCACTCGTCATGCTCTCCAGCATCTGGGTGGCCACGATCGAGAATCTCCCTGCCTGGGTTGCGCGCCGGATCAGATCCTTTTGAACCAGCGGCACTTCTTCGAAAGGAATGTCGACGCCCAGGTCTCCACGGGCGACCATGATCCCGTCAGCCACCTGCGCGATCTCGTCGAAGTTGTCGACGGCGGCACGTGTTTCGATCTTGGCCACGAGCCGCGGTCCGTCCGCCGGCAGGAGCGCACGGAGCGCCCTGACGTCTTCGGCGCTGCGGACGAAGGACTGCGCAATCAGATCGGCGCGGAGCTCCAGTGCGCGCGGGATCGCCGCACGATCGTCGTCGGTCAGGCCGTCACCGGTTAGGCGACTGCTCGGTATGTTCACCCCCGAACGCGACCGCACCGTGCCGCCGTGTATGACCTCGGTAACGACCGCTGAGGCCGAGATCGTGGTCACGCGAAGCTCGGCCACTCCGTCGGCGAGCAGGACCCTGTCGCCAACCTCCAGCATTGCGGCCAAACCCCGTGTCGATACGTGTGCGCTCGAGGCGTCGCCGATGGCCGACGGCGCGCTCGTCGGTTCGCTGACTGTCATGGCAGAACCGGCCGTGTCATCGACGTCATCCGACGCCGGGGACGCATCGTCCGCGCCCGTGAGTTCGGTGGCAGGATCGGCCGCGTCCGGAGGCGCGGTCGCGGTTACGGCTACGTCCGGAGGCGCGGTCGCGGTTACGGCTACTTCCGGAGACGCAGTGGTGAGATCGGCCGCGTCCGGAGGCGCGGTCGCGGTTACGGCTACTTCCGGAGACGCAGTGGTGAGATCGGCCGCGTCCGGAGGTGCGGTCGCGGTTACGGCTACGTCCGTGGCGGCGGCTTGCGCCTGGGTATCGGACCGCAATGTGAACGTCGCGCCTGTCTCGAGCGTGACAGCGCCGCCCTCCAGCTCGCCGAGCCGGATCTTCGGGCCGGGCAGGTCGACCAACACGGCAACGCTCCTGCGCGCGCTGTGCGCGGCCGCCCGGACTGCGTGGACGTACGCCTTGTGGTCGTCCGGCGTGCCGTGTGAGAAGTTCACCCGCGCGACGTCCATGCCGGCCGCGACTAGATCGCCAACTCTGTCCGCAGTGGCGGGCCCGATCGTGCAGACGAGCTTCGTTCGTGACCGCTCCATTGCCCCGACTGTATCAGCGCACCACGTGCTTTGAGACGAAGCCGAAACCTGCCCGGCGCGCGTGTTGTCGCATCTTTTGGGCCCTGAATGCGACGCTGCTGGGTTCAATCGCCAAGGAGGTAAGCCGTGGCCGAATTGGACACCAAGGCACGCGACAAGCTGCGTTCCAATCAATTTGCGTACGTCGACTCGCAGGGCGGTGAACACCTGCCCATCCACGACGAGGAGCATGTCCGCAACGCGATGGCGCGCTTCAACCAGACCGAGTTCGAGAGCAAGGCGGCCAGGGAGCGAGCCCGCCGCAAGATCCTTGCCGCAGCCCGTAGGCACGGCATCGAGGTGAGCGAGGAATCCAACGTGTCGACGCCGACGCGTTCGCTGCGAGCCACCAGCACCCGTAAGGGTCCGCGGGGCGGCCACAAGAATCTTTAGGGAGGTCCAACCATGAACATTGATATCGAGACAATCCAGCCAGGCTGGCTGGTTGTTGACGCCAATGGCGACGACATCGGCACGGTCGTAGAGGCCGACGGCGCCGAGATAACGGTCAAGAAGTCGGGCATTCTCGGCGGCCAGGTGCACATCCCGCGCGACACCGTCGCCGAGATCGAGACGGGACGGGTCGAGATCAACCGCGCAAAGGCGGATCTCGGCTAGCTCACCCGACCCTCGAGAAGCCGGCGCAGCACCGGCAGCATCATTCGGTATGACCGCCTCAGGTCGGCCCGCGACAGCAGGTCCGGCTTTAACGACGTGCGGTTCGCGTCGATGACGTAGATCAGCCCGGACGCGTCGTCGCGAACCACTTCCAACTCGCCGAACTCCAGCCCAAGGCGCTCTGCGAATTGCAGGATTTGATCTCTCTCGGTTGCCGTGTACAGCTCGCCGGCGGTCCGCGCGACACAGTGGCTGGGGCCGACGAACATGTCCGACTCCGCGGTCCAGAAGTCCAGCACCGCCGGCATCTCACGGCCGATGATCACCGCGCGTGCCCCCAGCAGTCGACCGTCACTCCGGGTGGCCACGAACTTCTGGTACACGAAGCCGCGCCGCCGTGGCGCAGGTCCCACGACCACCCTTCCGCCATGGGCACCGTTCTCCTCGGGCTTCACCACCATCCGCCCCGAATTCGTGGTCGGGTCGACCTGGATGGTGCACCCGGAGACCTCTTCCCAGGCGGCGTCGACCCTGCTCTTGGAGACATTCACGCAGGAGCCATTGATCGCGTCCTCGGGCAGTCGTCGCCGGGCTCGTTCGTCGAACCAGGTGCCGGTGTCCTAGGCGAGCGTCCGTTAGGCACGCCCGAACTGGTGAGGCGGTAGGCGCTTACCGGATCTCGTCGGAGTACTCGACCGCGCGACCGCTGCTATCGATGCAGAGCGCTTGCCTTCCGTACTTCACGAACGGTTCGGCCGTGAAACCTTGTGCGACGGGTACGCTGAGATAGGTCGGGGACACACCCTCGATTGCCTGGTTCCTGAACGCGTTGACACGCTCGTCGCGTACCCAGATCTCATCGGTGCGGAAGACGAAGCAATCCTCGGGCGATTGAGGCGATGTGGCGCGAAATACCAAGACCGCCCAAGGACTCGATGAGTTGCCAAACATGAGCAGGCTGTCCTCGACCTCCGAGCTGTAGCCCGACAGCCAGACGCTGTGCTGTGGAACGGTGACTGTCGACCCGTCACGGAGCAAGTACGTGTCGGTGCCTTCGGGGTTACGGCCGACCACTTCGCCCACGAAGTCCGGAACGTAGTGCGGAGCATCGGGATCGTAGCGCGGTGAGTACCAGCACCCGATAGCGATCAGGCCGGCGACCAAAAAGTAGCTCGCGCGCCTGACTTTCATGAGTGCGATGTTCGTCAGCAGGGCGCACGCGTCAATCGGCCGAAAGGTCCACTCCGTGCGAAGCACCTCGAGTCAGGCGAACGTTGGCTCTCGCCGCACCGGGGCGAAACCGATGCGCATCCGGAGGGCCCGTAGCATCCAGGCGACCTGCATGTTCGGCTCCGGCCGCATCGGAAAGAAGTTCACGGTCGGAGCGTCGTCCCCGACGCGCTCGTTGTGCCAACGCGCGTACGCAGTCGCGCGCAGCCACCGTCTCAGAGGTCGGAGGGCGATCTCCCTCCTGACTGAATTCGGCAGCCGGCGGTAGATCTGACGAGGGCTGGCCATCGGCTAGCGGCTCAGCAGGTCAGTTGCTCAGCTGTGAGGGCTCAACGGCGGCGTCGACCCTGCCCCCGCGTGGGTCGCTCGCCGGTTCGCTTGACGACGTTCGGCGTGACGCGGCGGTCCCAGGTGGGTCGATCCAGCCAGCGCGCCATCCAGCCCGCGTCCTCGCCCTCGTGTTCGTCGCGAATACCGGGCAGCCAGTCCGCCGCGGTGCCCTCCTCCGTTCCATCGAAAGGGCCGCCACCCACGGTCTCGGCCGGCTCCTCTTCTGCCGGGAGCACCGTCACGGATGTCACCTCGAGCCCGTCGAACTCTCCGCGCGCGAGGGCGCGTCGACCGCGCCGCAGACCGGCTTTCTGTGCAGCCATGCGCTCGGTCGGCTTGGCAGTCGGTCGGACCCGCTCGGGCTCGACTTCGGCTGCTGCCTTCTCCGCTGCTCGGCCAATCCTTACGGAAGCGTCCTCGTCCAGGACCCTCAGACGGATGTCCTGGATCTCGTCACGTAGCGCGGCGGCACGCTCGAAGTCGAGCTCCTTGGCGGCCGCGCGCATCTCGGCCTCCATCTGGGAGACGACCTTGACGATCTCCTCGCGCGACATCGCAGACAACTCGCGCGCGCGCCCGGCGGTTTCGTAGGCCCCGCTGGCCTCGGCCACGGCGCGCAGGCGATCGTTGATGTCGCGGATGCCCTTGACGATCGTCTGCGGCACGATCCCGTGCTCGACGTTGTACTTCGCCTGGTTCGTCCGTCGCCGCTTGGTCTCGTCGATGGCGACCTGCATCGACTCGGTGATGCGATCCGCGTACATCACGACCTCGCCGCTGATATTGCGTGCAGCACGGCCAGATACCTGGATGAGTGCCCACGCGGAGCGCAGGAAGCCCTCCTTGTCGGCATCGAGAATCGCGACGAGGGTCACC
>CAYZEJ010000161.1:0-5144 GCA_964477545.1 uncultured Anaerolineaceae bacterium
CGACTGGGGGGTCGATCATGACGCTGTCCTACTACGGCGCCGAGAAGGTGGTCGCGAACTACAACGTGATGGGTGTCGCGAAGGCCGCCTTGGAGGCAAGCGTTCGGTATCTCGCCAACGACCTCGGACCGCAGAACGTGCGCGTCAACGCGATCAGCGCCGGGCCGATCCGGACCCTCGCCGCGCAGGGCGTTGCCAACTTCAAGAAGATGTACGGGATGTTCCCCGACATCACGCCGTTGCGACGGAACATGACGCTCGAGGATGTGGGCGGCACCGCGGTCTACCTGGCCAGCGACCTGTCGTCGGGCGTGACCGGCGAAACGATCTATGTCGACGGCGGTTTCAACGTGCTTGGAGTGCCAACCCCCGAATCGTGAGCGAACCCCCAAGCTCTACCGAGCCCGCCGCGGCGGGGCCTGACTCCCAGTCGCACGATCAGACGCACCTGCCCGCTCTTGGCCCGCACGGCGAGGGTTGGTTCCTCCTCCAGATCGCGTTTATGGCCGCCGTCGTAATTGGGGGGATCTTCGTGGGAGCGCATTGGACCGGCGCGCCGCGCTTTGCGGCGGCGGTTGCGGGCGGCGCGTTGATCGTTGCCGGAGTCGCCCTTGGCTATCTCGGGATCAAGGACCTTGATCGGTCCCTCAGCCCGTTGCCACGGCCGCGAGACACGGCGGTCTTGATCCAGGACGGCGTGTATCGGCGCCTGCGACATCCGATCTACGCCGCGCTCATCGTCCTCGCCCTGGGTTGGGGACTATTGACCGCGTCGCTGCTCGCCCTCGCCCTGGCCTTGGCTCTGGCGCTGCTATTGGATCTCAAGGCGCGCCGGGAAGAGGTCTGGCTGCGCGAGCGGTATCCGGGCTACGCCGAGTACGCGGCCCGCACCAAGAGGTTCGTACCCGGGATCTACTGAGGCACGCGGAGCCCAAACGCCCTCGGCGCCGAGCAGTCTTTTGTTCCGCTGGTCCTGAGTCCCTTCGCGTGATCACGCGTTGGTCGGTAGCGCCTATGCGATGACGCGACTTACCAGGCGCGATGGCGGTTGATCACGCGAACGTACTCGGACGCAGCGAACGACACGCTCGTACCGCCGGCTAGCTCGGCGTCAGGGGAGAGTGGCACTCTCCGAAGAGCCATCCGACGAGAGTGCTGATTCGCTCGAGGTGGCCATCGCGGTGATCGTGGCCCATTCGCGTGGGCGGGCGGCCGCTGGTCGCCATTCGACATCGGCGTCGGGCACCTCGATGCGCCCGTCGTAAAGGGCGTCAAAGGCGTCGCCGTCGATGCGCTCCTCCTGCACGAGGTACATCCCAATTCGGCGAAGGATCGTCATGTTGTCGACCAGCGTCTGGCGCGCGGCGGCGTATGCCTCGTCGAGGATCGCCGCAGTGGCGCGCGTTGCCGCGGCCTGGATCTCGGACGGGAGCGTGCCGTCCTTCTTGGCCGCGATGAAGGACAGCGCCCCGCGACCTGAGACGCCGAGCGGTGTTCCACCGTCGGCGTCGGCTCGTGGGTCGTGACCCATGCCCCAGCGGGTGACCATCAGGGTCGCGATCTGCGTCGCCTTCTCGAAGTCGTTGGCCGCCCCGGGTGTGACCTCGTGGAAGAGCAGCTCCTCCGCGGCCCGACCGCCCATCAGCGCGATGAGCCGCGCGCGCAGGTCTGACTCGGCGGGGAGGTCATTGTCCTCCTGGGACGAGACCGTCACCCCGAGCGCCTCGCCGTGTGCAAACAGGCTGATCTCCTCCACCCTGCGTGTGTCGCCATGGACCTTGCCGCAGATCGCGTGACCCACCTCGTGGGCGGCGATGATCGCCCGGTCGCGTTCATTCATCGACCGGCGTCGGCCCGTCCCGACCGCGACCTTGAGCCAGCCGCTGTGCATGTCATCGTTGTCGATCCGATCGCCGCCCCGCCGCGCCGCCATGATCGCGGCCTCGTTCAGAAGATCGGCCAGCTGTGCTCCTGAGAAGCCGTACGTCTTGCGCGCGAGCAGGTCCACGTCGACCTCGTCCGCCAACGGCTTCCCGCGCGCGTGAACGTCGAGGATCGCCTTGCGGCCGGCGACGTCGGGCAGCCCGATGTGGACCTTGCGGCTGAACCGGCCGGGTCGTAGTACCGCTTCATCCAGCACGTCCAGACGGTTGGTGGCCGCGATCACGACGATCTCGGAGCTGGTGCCGAACCCGTCGAGCTCGACCAGCAACTGGTTGAGCGTCTGCTCGCGTTCCTCGTGCGAGTTGGCCCCGCCGCGCGCCTTGCCCAGCGCGTCGAACTCGTCGATGAAGATGACGCCCTTACCGAGCTTGCGCGCCTGGGCGAACAGGTCACGAATGCGCCGCGCGCCCATGCCCACGTATTTCTCCACGAAGTCTGATCCGGACGCGTGATGGAAGGGCACGCCTGCCTCGGTGGCCACGGCGCGGGCGAGCATGGTCTTCCCTGTGCCGGGCGGGCCGTACAGCAGGATGCCGCGCGGAACGTTTGCGCCGAGGGCGAGGAAACGGATTGGATCGCGCAGGAACTCGATGGCCTCGGAGAGTTCGAGCTTGGCCTCTTCACAGCCGGCGACGTCGCCCAGAAAGACGGCGCTGCCGGAGCCACTCGGCGCGGCAGTGGGCTCCACCGCGGTGAGCTTGCTTGCGTCGGCCGGGCGTGCGGGTGCGGGCATGATCGTCGCGAACCGGCTCTGGCGGGCGCCAACGAACGGCAGTCGTCCGCGCATGCGCAACAGCAGCCAGACGCCAAGCGCCAACATCGAACCGATGAGGATGAGGTTCACCAACGTCCGTAACGGATCCGACGCAGCGGCGGCGGCGCGGGCCTCGGCCGCGGTGACGGCAGTCCCCGAGAGCAGATCGCGGTAGCCGAGGCTCACCAGTGCCTGGGCCGCGTCGCCAACCGAACCGGTCAGGGTGATCGGCACGTACTGGCGTGCGTCGTTCAATGCGAGGAGCATCTGGCCGCCGCCGTCAGCCGCACCGACGGTGACGGTCAGCACGTTGCCGGCCTCGATGTGACGGATCAGTTCGGGCATCGTCCAGCGCTCAGCCGTCGTCGGCCGCGGAAACTCAGGCAGCGGACGAGTAGCGCCGGCGCCCACGAATGCGGCAACTACTACCGCGACGACAGTCAGTGCAAGGCCGGCCGCCAGCCACGGACGCGGCCTTCTGGCGACGCTACTTCGGAAGACTTGCCACTGTCTGCGCATCGCTACCCCAAACCGTCCGATAGGACCGCGAGCCGCGCAGTTGCCTGCCCCCTCCAAGCCCCCTTGGCAATGTGGGCGACATCTTACACAGGCGTTCTGTTATGGGAATGATACGTTTGGACTAGGTCCTTTCCGGACCCCAGCCCTTAGTTGCGGCTCAGCAGGACACGCGCTATGGCGGCCTGGCCGCGTGCATCATCGAGGGCGTGGTGGCTGTGATCGGGATCAAGCCGAAGCTGCCGGTCGACATTCACGCGGCGGGTCTCCGACCAACGGGTGACTCCCTCGCGACCCATGTAGTACGACTTCAGATCCAGCGCGGACACGCCGAACGGATTGCGGCCGATGTAGCGCCAGAAGTAGTCGGCAACGAACATCCAGTCGAAAGGGGCGTTGAAGCCGACGAAGATGGGCCGGCTGTCTCGCCCACACGCGTCGATCAGCCAGGCCGCGAACCTCTCCATCGCGGTCTCGGGCGACAACCCTTCTTCCTCGAGCCGCGACCTGTCGAGCCTGTGAATCCTTTCCGCTTCGTCACTCCACGGTCGATCCGCGAGAGGCTTCAGCTCAAGGTAGAGCTCCACCGCCGGGTCATCGACGAGACAGGCGCCGATCGATAGCAGGCTGCCCACGCTCGGGCTCTGCCCGGACGTTTCGACATCGACGCTGACAAGGACCTCGGGAACTTCAGCCTCACCCATGGCCGCTCATGGTGAGTGATCGACGACCGCCCGGCGTAACGAACCTGCAACCGAGGCTTTCTGAGGGTCATCCACAACGGCTATCCACAGTCCGTCGACGGTTCGGGGATAACGCGCCCAAACCTTTCGAAACTCGTGGACGGCACATCTTGTATGCCCTAATGCCCGCCCCTAACGTACGTCTCAGCCCGAAGGGGCCCACGGAAACCGACTCACCGGCAGGGGGCTTGCTCCCGGCAGATGAGACGGCCGGAGGAACAGGTTCGCCAGGGGACTCGTTCCCAGGCGAAGCGAGAGGCTCGTCCTCCCGCAGCTTGATCTTCCGATCCGAAGTTCCTTCGGGTCTTTCGCTGCCCGGCGGAGAGATCTATCCCAGCGCGTCGAGGATGTAGCGGAACAGGTCGCGCGCGGAGACGATGCCCGTGGCGTGTCCGTCCGTTACGAGCGGGATGTGGCGAAAGCCGCCGACGGCCATTTTGTGGATGGCGACTGCGACGCTGTCGTCCGCGCGAAGCACGACCGGGTCCGCGGTCATTAACGCGCTGACCGGCGTCCCATCGAGCTGGCCGTCCGCCGTTTTCATCACGAGGTCACGCTCGCTCAGGATGCCGCGAACCGTGCCGTCGTCGAGGACGATCAGGCAGCCGACCGACGCCTCCTGCATCTGGCGGATTGCATCAGCAGCCGTCGCGGTCGAGGCGATGGTGATCGGCACATGCGGGTGCACCTCGGACAGAGGAACGCCGACTAACTTGGCCTCGAAAGCGCTGCCTGGCGCCGGAATGTCCGCGGTTCGGAGGTCGGCTCCGCAGTTCTCGCATTCGTCTGCGCCCTGGATGTTCTCGAACCCGCAGGATGGGCAGATCATCCGTCGGCGCGGCTCAAAGCGATCAGTCGACCGTCCACGTTTCGCCGCTCACGAGCAGCTTCTCGAGATCGCCTTCGCCGAACTTCAGCACCGCATCGTCGATCTGGCCGACCACCAGCTGGTCGTGGGTTGGCCGCTGGATATTGCGCAGCACGCCCACCGGGACCGGGAACTGGGGCCACCACATGCGCGACAGCATGTAGGCGAGGTACGGATCCTCGGCCTCTTCGTCGTGCACCAGCAGGTCGGCCTCGGTGACGCCGTCCACTCCCAGCTCGACGATCTCCGGATGCAGGCCCTTGAGCCGGATGCCCTTGTCACGGTCCTTGCCGTAGATCATCGGCTTGCCGTGCTCGAG